>JAFXIE010000105.1 GCA_017533425.1 Clostridia bacterium
CTTTTCAAGTTCTTCATACGCACGTTTTGTAGTAATAAAGCTGATGCGCAGATCTTTTGCAAGCCCTCGTATAGACGGTAACATCTCATCTTCCTTTAGCTCACCACTTATGATCTGACTTTTGATTTGAGAATATATTTGATTATAAATCGGCTCATCGCTTTTATTGTCAATTAAAATATTCACGTCAACACCTCTGTCAAAACTGTATATCTATATTATATACAGTTATGGCGCTTTTGTCAAGAGGATTTGAAAAAAAGCCCTCGCTCCATTCGGAACGAGGGATAATGTTGTTTTTGTAATGCTCGTATTTCTTAATTATCAAAAACTGTCCTTAAGGGTACGAAGCATTGCGGATGCTTTTTTTCTTTTTTATCCGAGGAAGGCCGCAAAGGTATCGATCTCCTCCGTGACCTCGCGAAGATAGGCGCGGCATTCGGGATCCCGGGAAAGGATCTTGCCCACCCGGCGCAGCGCCCGGAAAAAGCGGCGATCGAAGAGGATCTCATCCGCATTTGCAATGAGCGGACAGAGCCGTGCGGCGCGCATATCCGGCTCGACAAAAATTCTGCCCCGATCATCCACCGTGGGAAAGAAGGGAAAGATCCGGCAGGCCAGGGGGCGGCTTTTCCGGTCGCAGCTGCCATCGCAAACGCAGAGACGCCCGCCGTCGGGCGTTTCCGTCACGGAAAGCACGCTTTCCTCGTGGGGAAAGAGGCGCATGCCCGTCTGCGCGTCTCCTTTGCAGCAGGCCGCGCCGCAAAGCTGCCCGCAATCCGCCCGCAGGGGCGTCAGATCTCCGAGAATGCGGAAAATGCGGGCATACATCCGGCGGTATTTTTGGCTGCGCTTATCCATTACCGCACTTCCAGACCGCAGCGCGCCATGCGCGTGACATCAAAGAGACCCTGCGGGGTCATTTTCAGGTTGGGAATGACCGTCAGGCTGAGGAAGGCCATGTTCATAAAGGGCTCGATGCCCTCCGCCACGCCCAGCGCCTCCACCGCCCGGCGGACGGCTTCATTCTGGCGGGCAACCTCACCGCCGGCGGCGTCGCTCATCAGCCCGCCCACCGGCAGCTGCATTTCCGCAAGCACCTCTCCATCGGCCACCACGCAGTTTCCGCCGCCTTCACAGACGCGCATGGCCGCGAGGGCCATATCCGCATCGTTTGTGCCGATGACGATGATATTGTGGGAGTCATGGGAAACCGAGGAGGCGATGGCGCCCCTTTTCAGCCCAACTCCGCGCACAAAGCCCAGGCCGCGGTGGCCGCTGCCGGCATGGCGCTCGATGACGGCGAGCTTGAGGATATCCCGGCCGGTATCGATGCCGCCGTTTTGGGAGAAATCCACCCGTTCGTGGATCTCCTCGGTATAAATCTCTCCGGGCAGCACGCCAATGAGGCGGCAGAGTCCCTCCACGGGCTCGATGCGGAAATCCTCCGCCGTGAGGGGTTCGAGATGGAAGGAATTGCGCACAATCTCCGAAAGCTTTTCATCCACCGGCGGCTGCGGGATGTCACAGACCTGCCCGCGATCCACCACCTTGATGCCGGCGGCATATACATCCCGCACGGAAAGGCTTTCCAGATCCTCCAGCACCAGCACATCCGCCCGGTAGCCGGGCGCCACCGCGCCCACATGCCGCAGGCCGAAATACTGCGCCGCCTGCAGGGTTGCCATGCGGATACCGGTGATGGGGGATTTGCCCAGCGCCGCCGCACGGCGGATGATATGGTCGATGTGTCCCGTTTCCGCAAGGTCTGCCGGGTGCTTATCGTCTGTGACCAGCAGGCAGCGCCCGCACCACGGGTCATCAAAGAGATCGATGAGAGCCTCCAGATTGCGGGCGGCGGTTCCTTCCCGGATCATCACCCACATACCCTTGCGCAGGCATTCCTTGGCCTCCTCGGGGTCGGTGCGCTCATGATCGCTCTCCACCCCGGCGGCAAGATAGGCATCCAGCGCCTTGCCCCGCAGGCCGGGGGCATGCCCATCGCAGCACAGGCCGCGCGCGGCTGCGCCGGCAAGCTTTTTCATCACCTCGGGATCCCGGGAAAGCACCCCGGGGAAGTTCATCATCTCCGCAAGGCCGATCACCCGGGGATGGGCATACAGGGGCGCAAGATCCTCCGCAGAGAGATTTGCCCCCGATTCATCAAAGGGGGTTGCCGGAACGCAGGAGGGCAGCACAATATAGACCTGCATGGGCAGACCCTCACTGGCCTCCAGCATATATCGGATGCCGGGAACGCCGCAGACATTGGCCATCTCGTGGGGATCGGCCACAATGGCGGTGGTACCGTGAACAAGGCACATCCTGGCCAGCTCCGCCGGGGTGAGCATGGTGCTCTCGATGTGAATATGCCCGTCGATAAAGCCGGGGCAGAGAACACAGCCGGTTACATCCTCCACCGCATCCGCCGCCTCGCCGGCATAATCGCCGAGGCCGACAATGCGCCCATCCTCCATCAAAACATCCTGGCGCAGCAGCTCTCCCGTGAAGACATTGACAACGCATCCGCCCGAAAGCAAGGTTCTCATCTGAAAAATCTCCCCTTTTTGCAGTAAAAGATATCCGTTCTTTACCTGTTAAGTATAGCAAAATTTGCCCCTCAAATCAAGAAATTCCCGCCGGGTGCGAAAGCTTTTTTCCCGCCTCGCCCCAATGCGGATTTTCCTTCTTGAAATGCGGGAAAAAATGTGCCATAATGGTAACAGAAATATAATTTTGCGAGGTGCAAGCCATGGAAAGAAAATATGTCAATCCCGCCTTCCCCCATCTTCTGCACGGTGCCGATTACAACCCCGAGCAGTGGGCCGAAACCCCCGAGATCTGGGATGAGGATATGCGCCTGATGCAGGCCGCAAACGCAAACGAAATGTCGGTGGGCATCTTCTCCTGGTCGGTGCTTGAGCCGCGGGAGGGTGAATATGACTTTTCCTTCCTCGACACCATTCTCGACAAGGTCTATGCCGCCGGCGGCCGCGTCATTCTGGCCACGCCCTCCGGCGCCCGCCCCCACTGGATGGCGGATAAATATCCCGAGGTGCTGCGCGTGACCCCCAACCGCCAGCGCATGAGCTTCTCCACCCGCCACAACCACTGCATGACCTCCCCCGTTTACCGGGAGAAGGTGCGGGAGATGAACACCCGCCTTGCCGCCCGCTACGGACATCATCCTGCCGTGGTCGCCTGGCATCTTTCCAATGAATACGGCGGCGAATGCTACTGTCCCCTGTGCTGCGAGGCCTTCCGCGATTTCCTGCGCGAGCGCTACAATAACGACATCGAGGCCGTCAACCGCGCCTGGTGGACCACCTTCTGGAGCCATCGCTATGACAGCTTTGATCAGATCGAGCCCCCGACGCCCCTGACCGACACCTCCATTCACGGGCTCAACCTTGACTGGAAGCGCTTTGTGACCCATCAGACCCGCAGCTTTATGGAGGCGGAGATCGCCGCCGTGCGCACGGGCAATCCCGACATTCCCGTTACCACCAACCTGATGACCGGCTACTACGGGCTGGATTATCACAAGCTTTCCGAGCCGCTGGACATTGTCTCCTGGGACAGCTATCCCGACTGGCACAGCCCGGAGCATTTCCTTCTCGCCGCAAAGACCGGCTTCTGGCACGATGCCTTCCGCTGCATGAAGCGCCGTCCCTTCCTTTTGATGGAAAGCGCCCCCGGCACCATCAACTGGCGCGATGTCAACAAGCTCAAGCGCCCCGGCATGGATACCCTCGCCTCTCTGCAGGCTGTGGCGCACGGCAGTGACTCGGTGCAGTACTTCCAGTGGCGCAAGAGCCGCGGCAGCGTTGAAAAATTCCACGGCGCCGTGGTGGATCATGTGGGACATGAAAACACCCGCATTTTCCGCACCGTCGCCCACACCGGCGAGGTGCTCAAAAAGATCGACGAGGTGGCCGGCAGCGCCGTCATCTCCCGGGTTGCCATTCTCTTTGACTGGGAAAACTGGTGGGCAGTGGATGATGCCCGCTTCTCCTGCATAAACAAGAAATACCGCGAGAGCTGCGAGGCCTACCACCGCGTGCTCTGGAAGAAGGGCATCTCCGTGGATGTCATCCGCAAGGAGGATGACTTCTCCCCCTACGATCTGCTCATCCTGCCCATGCTCTACATGCCCGGCCGCGGCACCGCCGCAAAGATCCGCGCCTATGTGGAGGCCGGCGGCACAGCCTATGCAACCTATATGCTCAACATGGTCTCCGAGACCGATCTCTGCCACCTCGGCGGCTTCCCCGGCGAGGGTCTGCGGGAGGTTTTCGGCATCTGGAATGAGGAAATCGATGCCCTGAAGCCCGCCGAGCGGGTGCATGTAACCATGAACGGCAGCGATTACGAGGGTTGCGACGTCTGCGAGATTGTCCATGCCGAGGGCGCGGAGGTTCTCGCGGCGTACGCCTCCGAGTTCTATGCCGGCTCCCCCGCCCTGACGGTCAATTCTTACGGCGCCGGCCGCGCCTACTACCGGACCTTCCGGGATTCGGATCCCTTCAAGGAGGCTGCCCTTTCGCAGATTCTCGCCGATCTCGGTATCCGCGGCGAAATTGAGAACCTGCCCGACGGCGTCACCGCCCACGCAAGATACGCCGACGGTCTCCGCTATCTCTTTGTGGAGAATTACAATGCCGAGCCGGTCTGCGGCATTGACCTTTGCGGCACCGGCACCGACCTGGAAACCGGCGAGAGCGCCGACACCGCCAACATTCCCGCCTTCGGCGCGAAAATTTATCGCTTTGCGCTGTAAAAGGAGAAGACCATGCAGAAAATGAACGTTACCGGCATTCTCAAAAATGCCCGCATCCCCCGCCGCAAGAGCCTGCGCAAGCTCGGCTGCCTCTATCCCGGCATTGTGGAAGCCACCCCCGTGGTCTGGAAGGGTCGCCTGCTTCGCTTTGAGTGGGATCGCCCGGGAAAATGGCTGGGCGATCCTGCGGACTATCCCCACGGCTATTACCGCTTTGTCGATGCGGAGACCTGGGAGACCACACCGCAGTTTGCACCGGGGCATGCCTTCGGCTGCTGCTATACCGCAGGCGGCAAAATGTATGCCTACGGTCCCAAAGAGCCTGTTGGCGAAACCCACGGCATAGATATGTTTGTCTCCTCTGATCTGAAAACCTGGGAAATGCAGGAGGATATCATCCGCTTTCCCGAAGATATCTCGGTTTTCAATACCTCCGTCTGCGCATATCCCGACGGATACATGATGGCCATCGAGATCGGCGGCAAAAACCCCGTTGTCGGGGTTCCCTTCACCATCGTCTTTGCCAAATCCCCCGATCTTCTCCACTGGGAGCTTCTGCCCATGGAGGAATATGTCTACGCCCAGGATCGCTACACCGCCTGCCCCGTCATCCGCTGGCACGACGGGCAGTTTTACATGATCTATCTGGAAGGAGCCCCCTGCCACCGCTGGATTCCCTATATTGTGCGCTCCGCCGACCTGAAGGAATATGAGCTGGGGCTTGTCAACCCCATCATGTACCCCTCCGACGAGGATAAGTACATCATCGCCCCCGAGCGGCTTTCCGCCCGGGATATCGACCGCATTGAAAACGCCGTCAACACAAACAACAGCGACATCGACCTCTGCGAATTCGGCGGCAAAACGGTCATCACCTACTCCTGGGGCAATCAGCTGGGGCATGAATTTCTCGCCCTTGCCGAATATGACGGCAGCGAGGAAGAATTTTTGAAATCCTTCTTTGCATAAAGGGGGCACAAACCATGAAAGAAACACTCTCCCTTCTCCCCCGCCTCCGGGCAGAATACCGGGGCGTCATTTCCGAGGCCTTTCGTTTTGTTGCCGGGGCACAGCTGCTGCGCCCCGATCTCTGGCGGCGGTTTGTCGATCAGTTTTCCGTCGATGCCGATGCCGACGCCGGCTGGCGCGGGGAATACTGGGGCAAAATGATGCGCGGCGCCTGCCTTGTCTATGCCTATTCGCAGGATGCGGAGCTTTACCGGCTGCTTTGCGGTACCGTGCGGGATATGATGGGCCGCGCCGAGCCCGACGGGCGCATTTCCTCCTACGGGCGCGCCCACGAGCTGGAGCACTGGGACGTCTGGTGCCGCAAATATGTCATGCTCGGCATGGAATATTTTCTCGAGATCTGCCGGGAGGATGACCTGCGGCAGGAGATCCTCGCCTCTGTGCGGGGACAGGCCGATGCGCTGATGGAAAGGGTGGGCCCCGGAAAGATGCCCATCACCTCCACCTCCCGCTTCTGGCGCGGGCTCAATTCCTCCTCCGTGCTGGAGCCCATCGCCCGGCTTGCGGGGCTGACCGGGGAGAAAAAATACCGGGAATTTGCCGACCATATCGTCTCCTCCGGCGGCACAGAGGTGGGAAATATCTTCCGCCTCGCCCTGGAGGATGAATTGCTGCCCTATCAGTACCCCATCACCAAGGCCTACGAGATGATCTCCTGCTTTGAGGGGCTTATGGAATATGTCCGCATCGGCGGGGACGAAAAATGGCTCACCGCCGTCGTTTCCTTTGCCGACCGGGTGCTTGAAAGCGATTTTACCGTCATCGGCGGCTGCGGCTGCACCCATGAGCTCTTCGATCATTCCACCGTCCGGCAGGCAAACACCACCAACGGCGCCATCCAGCAGGAAACCTGCGTCACCGTCACGCTGATGAAGTTTCTGCAGCGGGTGCATCTGCTCACCGGCGAGGCAAAATATGCCGATGCCTTTGAGCGCGCCCTCTACAACGCCTACCTCGGCGCCCTGAACACCGAAGGGGTCATCGAGCCCTCCATCGCAAAAGACCATCCCGACTGGGTGCTGGAGGCGCTGCCCTTTGACAGCTACAGCCCCTTGACCGCGGGCACCCGCGGCAACGGCATCGGCGGCCTGAAGCTCATGCGGGACAACCATTATTACGGCTGCTGCGCCTGCATCGGCGCCGCCGGCATCGGGTGCGTGCCCCGCATGGCCGCCCTCCGGGCAGCGGATGGCATTCTGCTCAATCTCTACATCCCCGGAGAGCTGCAAACCGAAACCCCCGGCGGGTAGCTTCTTTCCCTTTCCCTGGATACGGAATATCCCGCCGACGGCCGGGTCGCCATCACCCTCTCCCCCGCCGCGCCGGAGCGCTTTGCCCTGCGGCTGCGCATTCCCGCCTGGAGCGCGAAGACCGGCCTCACCCTCAACGGCGAGACAGTCCCCGTCACCCCGGGCTATACCGTCATAGACCGGCTTTGGCAGGCAGGCGACCGGGTGGAGCTCTCCCTTGATATGCGCACCCGCCTTCTGCGCCCCGAGAGCTACGGCACGGATATCCTAAACACCAATTATATCTGGCACCTGCACTATCTCACCGCCCGCTTTGACCGGGAGGATCCGGCGGCAAAGAAGCACTTTGCCCTGCAGCGCGGGCCGCTGATGCTCGCCCGGGAGGAGCGCCTCGGATTGCCGGTGGATACCCCCGTCACCCCCATCGCGCAGGAGGGCACCGTGGAGACCTTCCCCGGCACCGCCCCTTACCCCGCGCAGGTGGCGCTGGAAATCCCCCTCGCCGACGGCACCCGCATGACCGTCACCGACTATGCCTCCGCCGGCAAGCTCTGGCGGGAGGAAAGCCGCATGGCCGTCTGGATGCTGGGTAAATAACAGACGTATAAAAAACGGAACGCCCCCGGCGTTCCGTTTGACCCTTTTACCCTTTGGACTGACAGGTTCCAACTCCGTCAGTTTCACCAAGCATTGATGTGAACCGAGAAATATGATAAAGTAAACTGAACGATAAACTCGAATTTGTATAATACAATACATTGATGTTAGCGATAGAATATAAGGAGAAGAAATGGTTGCAAAAAAAATACAACAAATATTTGCCAAAGTACCCGAAGTAAAATATGGTTATACAGATATTTCTTATAGTTCATTTTCAGAGGAATATAGGTCTGCATTGGTATTTGCAGTTCCGCATGAAGAACAACTTAGCATAGAAAGTTATACAGAAGAGAAGTTTGAAAAGTGTACTTTGAATGCAAGGAAAGAAATAGAAGTAATTTTGCAAGATATTGAAACTTTATTAAAAGAAGAACGCATTAAATACTATATTCCACCAGTAGGTCAACAAAACGAAAAAGATTTATTAGCTGTATTTTCATTCAAATATGCTGCTGTAAATGCCGGGTTGGGATGGATTGGAAAAAACGATGTACTGATTACAGAAGAATATGGACCAAGAGTAAGTTTATCGACAGTATTGCTTGATTATCCTTTTGAAACTGGAAGAAAAATTACTGAAAGCAGATGTGGTTCTTGTAATAGATGTGTTGATATTTGCCCACACAAAGCATTAAAAGGATTGAATTGGGATATTAATGCATTAAGAAATAATCTAATAGATTACCATTTGTGTAATCAGAAAAGAAGTGCGTATATTGAAAAGCACGGAAGAAAAAATGCATGTGGTTTATGCATGGTAGTATGTCCTTTTGGAATGAGAGAAACTATATAATGATTTTGCTAAGTTTGATTTAGGAAACACTCGGAAAATTTCAGTTTCACAGAGAGTCAAATTCCAATTTATCGAACAGTTGTGGTCTGGGAACATACCTCCCTCCGTCTTTTTGACGGAGGAGGTTCTTTATATCCTAAATCAGTCCAAATGGTAAAAGGGCGTTCCGTTTTTTTATATTGACAAACACGCGGCAAATCGGTTATAATAGGCATAAGAAACAGGGCATTTGCATAACTGACGGATTTTGCGGTGTAACGCAAGGGGAATGCGAATGTAATAGCGGCCGACCGTCTGAGCAAATCAGTGCAGGTGCACCGATTTGCCCGTTTTTTTATTTCATCCGCAGGAGGAACACCATGCAGCACGAAAACTGGAAGGGCTTCAAAGCCGGTCCCTGGCAGGACGAGATCAATGTGCGCGATTTTATTTCGCGCAATTATACCGAATACACGGGGGATGCCGCCTTTCTTGCCGGCCCCACCGAACGCACCCGCGATCTTTTCAAAAAGGTCGAAGGTCTCTTTGATCTGGAGCGCCGCTTTGGCGGGGTGCTGGATATTGACACAGCCACCGTTAGCTCCCTGACCACCTTCTCCCCCGGCTATATCGATAAGGAAAACGAGCTCATCGTCGGCCTGCAGACCAACCGCCCATTAAAGCGCGGCATTGCCCCCTTTGGCGGCATCCGCATGGCGCGGCAGGCCTGCGAGGCCTACGGCTACAAGCTTTCCGAGACCATTGAGGACGAATTCCGCTTCCGCACCACCCACAATGACGGCGTTTTCCGCGCCTATACCGACGAGATGCGTCTGGCCCGCAAGTGCCACGTCATCACAGGCCTGCCCGATGCCTACGGCCGTGGCCGCATCATCGGCGACTATCGCCGCGTGGCCCTCTACGGCGTTGACCGTCTCATTGCCGAGAAGAAAAAGGACAAGGCCGAGCTGGACGCCCAGGTCTTTGACACCGTCAACATCCGCCTGGATGAGGAGCTCTACAAGCAGATCTCCTTCCTCGGCTTCTTAAAGGAAATGGCCGCCATGTACGGTTACGACATCAGCGGCCCCGCCAAGAATGCCCGCGAGGCCATCCAGTGGACCTATTTTGCCTACCTTGGCGCCATCAAGGAGCAGAACGGCGCCGCCATGTCCCTGGGGCGCGTGGCCACCTTCTTTGATATCTATATTGAGCGGGATATCGCCGCCGGCATCCTCACCGAGGAGGGCGCGCAGGAGCTGATTGACGATTTTGTGCTGAAGCTTCGCTGCGCCCGCCATCTGCGCACCCCGGAATACAACGAGCTCTTCGGCGGTGACCCCATGTGGATCACCGAGGCCGTGGGCGGCATGGGCGAGGACGGCCGCACGCTGGTCTCCCGCTCCTCCTTCCGCATTCTGAACACCCTCTATACCCTCGGCCCCGCCCCGGAGCCCAATCTCACCGTGCTTTGGAGCGAGGCGCTGCCCGAGGGCTTCAAGCGCTTCTGCGCCAAGCTCTCCTGTGACACCGACTCCATCCAGTATGAAAACGACGATCTCATGCGTCCCATCTACGGGGATGACTATGCCATCGCCTGCTGCGTTTCCGCCATGAAGCTCGGAAAGCAGATGCAGTTCTTCGGCGCCCGCTGCAATCTTGCAAAGCTTCTGCTCATCGCCATCAACGGCGGCTATGATATCTCCTCCGGCATCCACATCGGCCCGCAGATGGAGCCCCTCGCCGGAGATAAGCTGGATTTTGACACCGTCATGGCGCGCTACGACATTTACATCGCCTGGCTTTCCCGGCTCTATGTCAACACCATGAATGTCATCCACTATATGCACGACAAATACTGCTATGAAAAGGTACAGATGGCGCTGCATGACACCGATGTTGAGCGCCTGATGGCCTTCGGCGTGGCCGGTCTTTCGGTGGTGGCCGACTCTCTCTCCGCCATCCGGTATGCCGATGTCCGTCCGCTGCGCAACGAGCGCGGATACATCACCGACTATGAGATCTGCGGCGATTTCCCGAAATTCGGCAACGATGACGACCGCGTGGATCTCATCGCAAAGGATATGACCCACCGCTTTATCACCGAGCTTCGCAAAACCCGCACCTACCGCAATGCCGTTCACACCCTGTCGGTGCTGACCATCACCTCCAACGTCATGTACGGCAAAAATACCGGCGCCACCCCCGACGGACGCCGCGCCTACGAGCCCTTTGCCCCCGGCGCAAACCCCATGCACAACCGGGAGGAAAACGGCGCCCTGGCAAGCCTCAACTCCGTGGCCAAGCTCTCCTACGAGGACTGCCGTGACGGCATTTCCAACACCTTCTCCATCACCCCCGAGGCTCTCGGCCACGACGAAGGGGAGCGGGTGGACAACCTTGTGGCCATTCTGGACGGTTATTTTGCCAAGAAGGCCCACCACATCAATGTCAACGTTCTCAACCGCGAGACGCTGATGCGCGCCTATGAGGATCCCGAGGCCTATCCCAATCTCACCATCCGCGTTTCCGGCTATGCCGTCAACTTCCACAAGCTCTCCCGGGAGCAGCAGCGGGAAGTTATCAGCCGCACCTTCCACGAGGCGGTATGAGCGGCCTTCGCGTTCATTCCTTCCAGAGTCTCGGCACCCTGGACGGGCCGGGTGTGCGCTATGTGGTCTTTCTGCAGGGCTGTCCCCTGCGCTGCGGCTGCTGCCACAACCCGGATACCTGGGATCCGGACGGCGGCACGGTCTATGCGCCGGCGGATATTCTTGCCCGGGCGGAGCGCTTTCGCACCTATTTCGGCCGTGAGGGAGGGGTTACCCTCTCCGGCGGCGAACCCTTGCTGCAGGCCGAGGCCGCGGCGGATTTTTTCTCCCTCTGTCATGAGGCCGGAATCCATACCTGCCTGGACACCTCCGGCTGTCTTTGGGGGGATGCGTGCGACCGGCTTCTCTCCGTCACCGACCGGGTACTTCTTGACATCAAATACACCGAGGACGCCCTCTACCGCGCCCATGTGGGCTGTTCTCTTGCCGCGCCCCTTGCCTTTCTTGCAAAGCTTTCCCTGCGCGGCATTCCCACCACCCTGCGGCAGGTGATTATTCCCGGAAAAAACGATACGAAGGAGAACATCCTCCGCCTGAAGGACATTGCCGCCGCCCACCCCTGCGTGGACGGGGTGGAGCTTCTCCCCTTCCGCAAGATCTGCCAGGTCAAATACGACCGCATGGGGCTTGCCTTCCCCTTTGCCGATATCCCTGAGCCGACAAAGGCACAAATGGATGCCCTGCGCGCCTATCTGTAGCCCCTCTGCCACCGCAGGCGGTCGCCCTGCGGTGGCTTTTTTGCAAATTCCGGCGTCTTCCGTCTGAATGGAGGGGACGGACTCGGCAAAAATAGAACCGATCCGCACTTTTCCCTGAGGAGGTATCCCGTCATGAACAAGCACGCCCTCACTCCAAATCCCACCCCCGCCGACGAAACCGTCGGCGCATACATGTCCGCAAACTACATCGCCCTGCCGCAGGGCGCATCGGTGCGTGAGGCCATGCGGCGGCTGGTTGGCCAGGCCGCCGAATATGACAACATCGCTACCCTCTTTCTCATCGATGACTTCGGGCGGCTGCTCGGCACGCTGGAGCTGAAGGATCTCATCATCGCCCGGGAGGGAACTGCCCTGGAAAGCCTGGCAGACCCCAATTTCCCCTATGTTTTTGCCGATGAGCCCCTGCCGGAGGCAATGGAGCGCCTACGGGATGCGGAGCTTTCCTCCGTCCCCGTTTTGGAGGAAAGCGGCCTTTTGTGCGGCGTATTGCTGCCGCAGGATCTTGCGGAATTCCGCGAGGAAGCCCTCGAGGCGGACTATGCCCGTCTCGCCGCCCTGTCGCCGGAGGAGGAAACCCGCGACGGCGTCCTTGCCGCCGTCGGACGGCGGCTTCCCTGGCTGACGGTACTGCTCGGTCTCGGTCTTGCCGTTTCGGCGGTGGCCGGGCTCTTTAACCGGGTGGCGGCGGAGTTTTCTCTGCTCATCTCCTTTCAGTCCCTCATTCTCGGCATGGCGGGCAATGCCGGCACCCAGTCCCTGGCTGTTACCATCCGTGAGCTGTCGGAGGATAGCGGCGCGGGGCTTTCCTTCCTTTGGCGGGAGGTGCGCGTCGGGCTGGCCGGCGGTGTCGCCCTGGGGCTTCTTTCCGTTCTTTTCATCGGCGGCGGGCTGGCGCTCTTCTCCGCCCACGGCGCGGCTCTCTCCTTTTCCGTGGGGCTGTGCGCCGGGCTGTCCCTCGCCCTCTCCATTCTGCTCTCCTCCCTGTGCGGCGCCGCCGTTCCGCTGCTCTTTTACCGCCTGGGGGTGGATCCCGCCGTGGCCTCCGGTCCCCTGATCACCACCGCCAGCGATCTTGTGGCCATCGTGACCTATTACGGCTCCGCTGCCCTGCTGCTGGCGCGGTTTGCGGGCTAAAGGGTTTTGTTTACACCCGCGGTGAACTGTGCTATAATACAGAATACATCATACTTTGTCCCGGAGGTATGCACCATGCTTCGTCCCGCCCTTTCCACCTGCGGCTTTGCCCTGACCGACGAGAATTTTGCAGGGCTTGCGGAGGCCGGCATCCGCGATGTGGAGATTTCCATGAAGCGCCCCCTCTATGCCGATATCGATTATGCCGACCTTGCCCGCATCTCGAAGGCAAACGGCATCCATCTCTGGAGCTACCACCTGCCCTTCGCCGGCGTGAAGGATCTGGATATCGCCGCAACGGATGCGGATATCCGCCGCCGCACGCTGGAGGAGCAGTATGAACATATGCGCCGCGCCGCGGACATCGGCATTTCCCTTTTTGTCATTCATCCCTCCTCCGAGCCCAAGAGCACCGAGCCCGATACCCGGAGGGAGGAGCTTCTTTGCGCCCGCGAGTCCCTTTCCGCCCTGGCCGACTGTGCCGAGCGCCTTGGCGCCCGCATGGCGGTGGAGGATCTGCCCCGCTCCTGCCTCGGCCACACCGCGGCGGAGATGGCAGAGCTCGTCGGCGGGGATGCACGCCTCGGAGTCTGCTTTGATGTCAACCATCTGCTCTATGATACCCACGCGGAGTTTTTGCGCACCCTGGGGGAGCGCATCGTAACGGTGCACATTTCCGATTATGACTATGTAAACGAGCGCCACTGGCTGCCCGGCGAGGGAAAGATCGACTGGCCCGCCCTCTATTCCGGCCTGGAGGCCGCCGGCTATACCGGCCCCTGGCTCTACGAGCTCGGTCTTGCCCCCGAGGCCACCATCTCCCGCCCGCGGGATCTCACCTTTGCCGACTTTGTCCGCAATGCCGGCGAGATCGGACGCGGTGCGCCCATCACCGTCATCGGCACGCCGAAGGTGTAACCGACATGAACGAACTTTTCATACGCCCCGCCGTGACGGAGGATCTGCCCGAGATCCGGGATATTTACGCCCGCGCCCGCGCCTTTATGCGCGAATCCGGCAACCCAAACCAGTGGAAGAACACCACCCCCACCGAGGCGCAGATCCTCGGCGATCTTTCGGGCGAAAATCTCTTTGTGCTGACCGATACGGCGGGCATCGCGGGGGTTTTTGCCCTCTTCACCCAGCCCGATCCCACCTATGCCCGCATTGACGGCGCGTGGCCGAATGATCTGCCCTATGTCACCATCCATCGCATTGCCTCCGCCGGCCGGCGGGGCGGCATTGTTGCCGCGGCGGTGGATTTTGCCCGGACAAAGGGGGCGCGTATGCGCATCGATACCCACGCCGACAACCGCGTTATGCAGTCCGCCCTCGCAAAGCTCGGCTTTGTGCACTGCGGCACCATTTATCTGGAAAACGGCGAGCCGCGCCTCGCCTACCAGCTGGATTTTTAAGAGAGGCAGGAAAAACGGTATGCAAAGCGCCTCTAAAACCTCCGCCCGCCTCATCTGGATCTTCTCCCTGTGCTACATGGTCAGCTATATGACCCGTATCAACTACGGCGCCATCATCGCCGAAATGGAGGGCGCCACCGGCTTCTCCCGCAGCCTCCTCTCCATGGCTGTGACGGGCAGCTTCATTACCTATGGCGCAGGACAGATCATCACCGGCATTTTCGGCGACCGGCTGAGTCCCAAAAAGCTCGTCACCTTCGGGCTTTGCGTCACGGTGGGCATGAATCTCATCCTTCCCCTCTGCCAAAGTCCCTACCTGATGCTGGCGGTCTGGTGCGTCAACGGCTTTGCCCAGTCCTTCATATGGCCGCCCCTCGTGCGGCTGATGACGGAGTATTTCCCCGGCGAGGCCTATAAGAAGGCCACCGTCCGCGTCTCCTGGGGAAGCTCCGCCGGCACCATCGCCATCTATCTTCTCGCCCCGGCGATCATCTCCCTGTGGGGCTGGCGGTGGGTCTTTGTCCTCTCCGCCGCCGCAGGCGCCGGCATGATCCTTGTTTGGAACCTCGCGGTGCCCGATCCCGGCAGGCCGCAGCCCGCCGCCCGAACTTCCGGCGGCGGAGTTTCTGCCTTTCTCTCCCCGGTGGTGCTGCTTGCCATGCTCGCCATCGTCCTGCAGGGCATGCTGCGGGACGGCGTCACCACCTGGATGCCCTCCTACATTGCCGAAACCTTCCGGCTCTCCAGCGAGATCTCCATTCTCTCCGGCGTGATTCTGCCGGTCTTCTCCATCCTCTCCCTGCAGGCAGCCTCCGCCCTTTACCGCCGCCGCTTCCGCAATCCCCTCTCCTGCGCCGGCCTGATCTTCGGCATCGGCGCCCTGTCTGCCCTGGCGCTGTGGCTGCTTTCCGATGCAAATGCCGCCTTTTCCGTGCTTTTTTCCGCCCTGCTTACCGGCTGTATGCACGGCGTCAATCTCATGCTTGTCTGCATGCTGCCTCCCTATTTTGCGCGCTTTGGCAATGTTTCCACCGCATCGGGCGTGCTCAATTCCTGCACCTATGTGGGCAGCGCCATCTCCACCTACGGCATCGCCCTGCTTTCCGATGCCCGCGGCTGGGGCTTTACCATCGCTCTTTGGCTGCTCATCGCCGCCCTCGGCACCGCCATCTGCCTTCTTGCCGCAAAGCCTTGGCAGAAAAAGTTTGAAGAATAACCCTTCCGGAGGTCTTTTCCCATGAAAAACTGCCGCATCACCGTTCTAAAGCAGGTCTATCACGCCGACCTTGCGGAAAAATACGAGCATCCCCAGGCCGAGCCCTGCGATATGCGGGTGGGAGATGTCTACATCACCGACACCTTCCACAAGCCCGCCGGCTTCTGCGAAAGCGCCTGGGCAAACCTCGCCCCCTTTGTGCTCACCCTTTCCTCCGGCGGCGGGGAGATCTATGGCAAATGGATGAAGGATCCCCATTCCGCCATGGTTTCCTGCAATGACGGCTTCCGTCCCATGACATTTCTCATCGAAGCCATCGATGAATGAATAAGGAGCTCCTGCCATGAAGTACAAAATCGACCACGACTATCACATCCACTCCCAGCTTTCCTCCTGCTCCAAGCATCCGGAGCAGACCCCGGAGGCCATTCTTGCCTACGGCATCCGGAACGGCATGACCAGCCTCTGCCTTGCGGACCATTACTGGGACGAGCGGGTTCCCGGCGCCAGCCGCTGGTATACCCCGCAGAACACCGAGCATATCACCGCCGCCCTGCCCCTTCCCCAGGCGGAGGGTGTGCGCTTCCTTTTTGGCTGCGAGACCGAGTGGAACCGCTTCAACACCATCGGCATCAGCCGGGAAATGATGGAGAAGCTGGATTTCATCGTGCTTCCCCTCACCCACTTCCACATGGTGGGCTACACCCTCTTTGAGGAGCAGCTTTCCACCCCGGAAACCCGCGCCAAGGCCTGGTGCGACCGGATGGATGTATTCCTTTCCCAGGATTATCCCTTCCGCAAGATGGGACTTGCCCATCTGACCTGCGGCCTCATCTGGAAGGACGACCGGGAGCAGTTCTGCGCCACCCTCGATGCCATTCCTCAAAAGGAAATGGAGCGCATCTTTGCCCGCGCCGCCGCCTGCGGTGTCGGCATTGAACTCAATTCCGATGATATGGCCTATGCCGATGCGGAGGCCGACTCGGTGCTGCGCATTTACCGCACCGTCAAGGCTGCCGGCTGCAAATTCTACCTCGGCTCCGATGCCCACAAGCCCGAGCAGCTTATCACAGCACCCGCCCGCTTTGCCCGCGCCATCGATGCCCTCGAGCTGACCGAGGATGATAAATTTCACATCGGCTGATGCGGCGCGTCATGATCATCGGCTGCCCGGGCGCCGGAAAAAGCACCTTTGCCCGGGCGCTGGCCCAAAAGACGGGGCTCCCGCTGTATTCTCTTGACCGCATCTGGCACCGGCCCGACCGCACCCACATCTCCCGGGAGGAATTTGACCGCCGCCTTGCGGAAATTCTCTCCGGCGAGCGCTGGATCATCGACGGGCACTACAGCCGCACCCTTTCCCCGCGTTTTTCCGCCTGCGATACCCTCTTCTGGCTGGATCTTCCCCTCTCGGAGTGCCTTGCGGGCATCCGCGCCCGCATCGGTCAGCCCCGCCCCGATATGCCCTGGCAGGAGACGGAGGAGGATCCCGAATTTATCGAATATGTCCGCGCCTTTGATGCCGAAAACCGGCCGAAGATCGAGGCACTGCTTGCAAATCCGGCGGGAAAGGACATCCGCATTCTGCATAGCAGGGCGGAGGTCGACGCCTATCTTGCCGCACTGTGAGGTACATATGCATAAGGATTTTCACACCCATCCAAAGCTCATGCAGGATCCCACACGGTTGGAGGGCTACATCGCCCGGGCAAAGGAGCTTGGTATCCGCGAAATCTGCCTGACCGACCACATGCCTCTCTCCGTATCCAACGCCGCCGACCGCATTCCCGCGGGTCAGGTGAAGGAATATCTGCGCCGCGGGCGGGAGCTTTCCGAGCGCTATGCCGGGGATATTTCCATCCGTGTCGGCATCGAGCTGGACTACCATCCCGATTTTGTTGGCGAGGTGGAGGATGCCCTCTCTGCCGGCGATTTTGACCACCGGCTTGCCTCCTCCCATCTGCATCTCTTCTACGATCCGACCGATCCACCCACCTACGCGGACTTTGCCCGGGAAGCGCTGGAAAACCTCTGTCGTGCCACCGAGCTGCCCTATTTTACCGCCGCGGCCCATTTGGATATGTTCCGCTGGGTCTTTCGGCAATCGGAGCGCTTTCCCCTGCGCGAATCCCCCTATAATTGGCGGGATAACGAGGATCTGATCCGCGAGATTTTCCGCAATATGAAGATGCGGGGCATGCGTCTGGAGATCAATCCCCACTTTGCAGAACGGCCGGGGGATCTCGCCCTCTGCTATCCTGAACGTCCCATTCTGCGGCTTGCGCAGGCCGAAGGCCTCTCCTTCTGCTACGGTTCCGATGCCCACAGGGCTTCCTCCGTCGGCGCCATGCTTACAGAGCTGGAGCAGGATCCCGATTACGGCCCTGCCCTGCGAGCCTGGGAGGAAGAATAAATAAAAAACCAAATGAGGACAGAGACATTCGTCTCTGTCCTCATTTTCAGTTCAGGATCGCAACGCCGGCGTTGAGATAGGCGGCAAAGCACAGCCAAAGAATATAGGGAACGAGCAGCCAGGCGGCGGCCTTATCGATGCGGTAAAACTTTACCGCCGTGAGAATGACGGCTGCCAGCAGCGCAAGCAGCCAGAAAAAGGAAAAGCTATAGAAGCCAAAGCCGAAAAAGAGCAGCGGCCACATAAAATTCAGGAAAAGCTGCAGCCCGTAGAGCTTGATGGCCTTCTCCTTTTCCCTCTGGGGCGCGTCGCTTTTCAGCACCCGGTAGCTCGCCACCCCCATGGCGGTGTAGAGCGCCGTCCATGCCACGGGAAACAGCCACCCCGGCGGTGACAGCGGCGGCTGCTCCACCTTTGCAAATTCCTCCATCATGGGCGAGGTCAGAATTCCCGCCGCGCCGCCCACCAGCAGCGGAATTGCCACCGACGGAACCAGCAGCTTCCAGTTGATCCTTCGCATTTCCATAAAAATCACCCTCCCGCGACCTATCTGTTACCAGTATAAGCCCGGGAGGGCAAAATTATGCATTATTTCGCTTTCTGTCCGGGGTGGCGGGCGTAATATTCCGCAAGGCACCGCCCGGTATGGGAGGCGGCACAGTGCACGGCCTCCTCCGGCAGGCCGGTATAGACCAGCTCGCCGCCGCCGTCACCGCCCTCAGGGCCGAGGTCGATGATATGATCGGCGCATTTGATCATTTCCATGTTGTGCTCGATGACGAGGATGGTGTTGCCCCGGTCGCAGAGCTCGCCCAGCACATCCAGCAGGCGCTGCACATCGGCGATATGCAGGCCGGTGGTGGGCTCATCCAGCACATACAGGGTGTTGCCGGTGGACTGGCGGGCAAGCTCCGTGGCCAGCTTGACGCGCTGCGCCTCACCGCCCGAAAGGGTGGTGGAGGGCTGGCCGAGCTTGACATAGGAAAGCCCCACCCGGTCGAGAATTTCCAGCTTGCGTCTAAGCTTCGGCACGGCGGAGAAGAATTCCAGCGCTTCCGCCACCGTCATATCCAGAATGTCGGCAATATTTTTGTCCTTGTATTTGACCTCCAGGGTCTCCCGGTTGTAGCGCTTGCCGCCGCAGATGTCGCAGGGAACGTAAACATCCGGCAGGAAGTGCATCTCGATTTTGAGCATACCGTCGCCGGCACAGGCCTCGCAGCGGCCGCCCTTGATATTGAAGGAGAAGCGGCCGGGGCCGTAGCCGCGGGCCTTTGCCTCCCGGGTTTCGGCAAAAAGCTCGCGGATGTCGTTGAAAATGCCGGTGTAGGTGGCCGGATTGGAGCGGGGGGTGCGGCCGATGGGGGACTGATCGATGCTGATGATCTTATCCAGCGCATCAATGCCCTCAATCCGGTCATGCTTGCCCCAGGAACGGCGGGCGCCGTTGAGCTCCGCCGAAAGCCGCCGGGCGAGAATCTCATTGACCAGGGAGGATTTGCCGGAGCCGGAAACGCCCGTCACGGCGATGAACTTGCCCAGGGGGAACTCCACATCGATGCCCTTGAGATTGTGTTCCGCGGCACCGCGGACGGTGAGGATGCGGCCGTTTCCCTCCCGCTTCTTTGCGGGGATGGGAATAAACTTCCGGCCAGAGAGATACTGACCGGTGGGCGAGTCCTCGCAGGCCATGATCTCCTCCGCCGTGCCCGCCGCAACGATCCTTCCGCCCGCAAGCCCCGCGCCGGGGCCCACATCGATGATATGATCGGCGGCAAACATGGTATCCTCATCGTGCTCCACCACGATGAGGGTGTTCCCCAGGTCGCAAAGCTCCCGCAGGGCGGAAAGCAGCCGCTCATTGTCCCGCTGATGGAGGCCGATGCTCGGCTCATCAAGAATATAGAGCACGCCCACCAGGGAGGAGCCGATCTGGGTGGCCAGGCGGATGCGCTGGCTCTCGCCGCCGGAGAGGGTGGCCGCCGTGCGCGAAAGGGTCAGATAGGAAAGGCCGACGCTGTTAAGAAAGCGCAGGCGGGCAAGGATCTCCTTCTGGATCTTATCGGCCACCACGGCATCCTTGCCGGAAAGCTTCAGGCCTTCCGTAAACGAAATGGCCTCCGTCACGCTCCGGTCGCAGAATTCCGCAATGGTCAGACCGCCCACCGTGACGGAAAGTGCCGCCGGGGACAGCCGCTTTCCGCCGCAAGCCGAGCAGGGCACGCTGGTCATATACAGCTCCAGCTGGGCGCGCGCCTCCTCCGACTGGGTCTCGGCATAGCGGCGCTTGAGGTTGTTGACAACCCCCTCAAAGGCCGCCGAATAGACCGAGCTTGCGCGGGAGGACTGGTAGCTCATCTGCAGCTTCTCGCCGCCGGTGCCGTAGAGGAAGGGATGCAGCTGGGCATCCGAAAGCTCCCGCACCGGCACATCCAGCGGAACGCCGTAGCGCTTTGCCACCGCATCAAAATACATCTTGCACATGCCCGTGCGGTCGGTATAGTTCCAGCCGCTGGCCACAATGGCGCCCTCGGCGAGGGTCTTATCCCTGTCGGGGATGAGCAGCTCCGGGTCGATCTCCATCCGGAAGCCGAGGCCGGAGCACTCCGGGCAGGCGCCGGAGGGATTGTTGAAGGAAAAGAGCCGGGGTTCCAGCTCCGGAAGGCTGATGCCGCAGTCCTCGCAGGCATAATTCTGAGAAAAGATCATATCCTCCCCATCCACATGCACCACCACGAGACCGCCCGCAAGATTTGCGGCGGTTTCCACGGAATCGGCCAGCCTTCCCCGGATATCCGGCCGGAGGATGATGCGATCCACAACGATTTCGATATAGTGCTTTTTGTTTTTATCCAGGGGGATCTCTTCGGTGAGCTCATACATATTGCCATCCACCCGGGCGCGGACAAAGCCCGAGCGTGCCGCCGATTCAAACTGCTTTTTATACTCACCCTTGCGCCCGCGCACGATGGGCGCCATGACCGTCATGCGGCTGCCCTCGGGCAGCTCCATGAGCTTGTCAAGGATCTGATCCACCGTCTGCCGGGCGATCTCCCTGCCGCACTTGGGGCAGTGGGGCGTTCCCGCCCGCGCCCAGAGAAGGCGCAGATAATCGTAAATCTCCGTTACGGTGCCCACGGTGGAGCGGGGATTCTTGGAGGTGGTCTTCTGATCGATGGAAATGGCGGGGGAAAGCCCCTCGATGGAATCCACCTCCGGCTTGTTCATCTGACCGAGGAACATCCGCGCATAGGACGAGAGGGATTCCACATAGCGGCGCTGACCCTCGGCATAGATGGTGTCGAAGGCCAGGGAGGATTTTCCCGAGCCGGAGAGGCCGGTGATGACCACCAGCTTGTCCCGGGGGATCTCCACATCGATATTTTTCAGATTGTGCTGCCGCGCACCGCGGATGACGATATTTTCTCTCATTTTTTGCCTCTGCGCCGCCCCTTTGCGGGCTCTTTTTTATCCTGCAGGCGGATGATGCGATCCCGCAGCTCCGCCGCGTATTCAAATTCCAGATTCTGTGCCGCCGTCTTCATCTCCGCCGTCAGGGCGGCAATGGTCTCGCGGCGCACCTCCTCCGTCATGGATGCGCTCTCCCCATCCTCCGTGCCGCTGCCGCCGATGGAGATGACATCCCGCACCGCCTTGACAACGGTCCTGGGCACGATGCCGTGGGCCTCGTTGTAGGCCTTCTGTATGCCGCGCCGGCGTTCGGTCTCCGCCACGGCGGCGCGAATGGAATCGGTCTCGCGGTCGGCATAGAGGATGACGCGACCCTCCGCATTTCGCGCAGCGCGGCCGATGATCTGCACCAGGGAGGTCTCCGAGCGCAGGAAGCCCTCCTGATCGGCATCCAGCACCGCCACAAGGGAAACCTCCGGAATATCCAGACCCTCGCGCAGGAGATTGATGCCCACAAGCACGTCAAATTTACCCAGCCGCAGATCCCGGATGAGGTTCATGCGCTCCATATTGTCCACCTGGTGGTGCATGTAGCGCACCTTGATGCCCAGCTGCTCCATATAGGCTGTCAGATCCTCGGCCATTTTCTTGGTCAGGGTGGTGACGAGCACCCGCTCGCCCCTCTCCTCCCGCAGACGGATCTCGGCAATAAGGTCGTCCACCTGACCCTCCACGGGACGGATCTCCACCTCCGGGTCAAGCAGCCCGGTGGGGCGGATGACCTGCTCGGCGATCTGGCCGGAGCGGGTGGTTTCATATTCCGCCGGGGTGGCGGAAACATAGATGACCTGGTTGATGCGCCCCTCAAATTCCTCAAAGGTCAGGGGGCGGTTGTCCAGGGCGCTGGGGAGCCGGAAGCCGTAGCGCACAAGGTTTTCCTTGCGGGCGCGGTCTCCCGCGTACATGCCCCGCACCTGGGGAAGGGATACGTGGGATTCATCCACAAACATGAGAAAATCCTTGGGAAAGTAGTCCATCAGCGTCCATGGCGGGGTGCCGGGGGCGCGCAGATCCAGCTGGCGGGAATAGTTCTCAATGCCGCTGCAGTAGCCGATCTCCCGCATCATTTCCAGATCGTAGGTGGTACGCTGGCGAATGCGTTCCGCCTCCAGATACATGCCGTTGTCCAGGAAATACTTTTCCCGCTCAATAAACTCCGCCTCGATGTTCTTCAGAGCGATTTCCATCTTGTCATCGGTGGTGATAAAGTGGTTCGCGGGATAGATGGCCGCGTGGGTAAGGGTGCGTATGGGGCGCCCGGTCAGGGGATCGACCTCGGAGATGCGGTCGATCTCGTCGCCGAAGAATTCCACCCGGATAAGCCGGGATTCCGACCAGGAGGGCATGAGCTCCACCGTATCCCCACGAACGCGGAAGCGGTTGCGGCCGATGGCCACATCGTTGCGGTCAAAGCGGTTGGCCACCAGCCGGCGGATGAGGGTTTCCCGGCTCATTTCCATGCCGGGACGCAGGGAAATGACCAGCTTGCCGTAATCCACCGGATCACCGAGGCCGTAAATGCAGGAAACGGAGGCGACAACGATGACATCCCGCCGTTCAAAGAGGGCGGAGGTGGCGGAATGGCGCAGGCGGTCGATCTCCTCGTTGGTGGAGGAGTCCTTTTCAATATAGGTATCCGTGGAGGGAATGTAGGCCTCCGGCTGGTAATAATCAAAGTAGGAAACGAAGTATTCCACGGCATTTTCCGGGAAAAATTCCCGGAATTCCGCGCAAAGCTGGGCGGCGAGGGTCTTATTGTGGGCCAGCACCAGGGTGGGACGGTTGCAGCGGGCGATGATATTGGCCATGGTGAAGGTCTTGCCGGAGCCGGTGACGCCCAGCAGCGTCTGTTCCGAGATCCCCGCCTCCACGCCGCGGCAGAGGGCGTCGATGGCCTCGGGCTGGTCGCCCGTCGGGGCAAATTCCGAGCATAGCTTGAAGCGATCCATGCGCTGCGCCCTCCTTTTTTCGAAAATTCGTTCTGTTTATTATACCACACCTTGACAAAAAAAGATACGCATCCGCTCCCCCTGCACAAAACTTTTTCTGCGCAACTGCATAGATTTCCGTTTCCGGCTTTTCAAAAAAGAGAAAACCCTGCAAAAAACCTCCCTCTGACGAGGGAGGTGGATTCGCCGCAAGGCGAAGACGGAGGGAGAGAGGCGAAAAGAGATTATTTCTTTCCCTCGGGAAACCTGTAGGGACAGGCGTCCTCGACTGTCCAAAAGTAGGGGCGGCAACCTGCCGCCCGCATTTACCGATAAATCGATGTACGGTTAACAGGAAGGAATCGTTTGTACCTTTCTTTCGGAAGAAAGGTACCCCAAAGACCGCCAAAAGGAGGTGGGCTTACGCCCCCAACCTTGGAACCCACCCCCAGAACGATTTGACCGCTAAACCCTGCACCTTGACACTGGCGCAAAGGTAATTGAAGGATAAGGCAAACGCCGGGGGCCGGCAGTGC
>JAFXIE010000106.1 GCA_017533425.1 Clostridia bacterium
ATAGCCGGGTCTGCCGGAAAGGATCTCGATGGGAAGATCGGTTCCGTCGTGCATAAAGATCTTCGCGGGCTTCTGATTGGGGTTACAGCCGTATTTCAGCTCAAATTCTTTCATTTTTCTGTCCTTTCCCGTCTTTTTTAGTTGTTCTTGTTGACAATTCTCGTTTCGGTCTCGCCGCTTTCCAGGTCGATGTAGCGCACGAAGAGGGAGACCTTGTTGTCCTCGTTGAGGTTTTTCCAGATGAGGTCGGTCAGGCTGTCGATGTCGCAGTCGGGCAGCTCCAGGGTCTTGGGCTCACCCTCGTAGGAGGGGAGGGGATTGCCGTCGCAGGCGTAGGTGTGGATAAACTTTGCGCGGCCGCAAAGGGGATTTGTGTAGGCGTAGGTGAAGCGCTCGCAGGAGGAATCATCACCCTCGGCGGACTTCAGGATGGACATGGCAAAGTTCATCTCGCCCTTTTCGTGGTGGATGATGCCGGAGATGCGGGGGGTGAAGTTGGGCTTGTCATCCTCAAATTCGCGGGTGCGCAGGGCCTGCTCGAAGGTCATCTGCTTGTCCATAAGGTCGTAGATGGTGTCGGTCTGGTCGCCGTTGGTGACGATGGTCTTGTTGCCCAGCACCCGTACGGGATAATAGATGATGAGATGGGGATCGACCATCTTGGATTCATCAAAGGCCTTGGTGCGCATGGCCTCGCCCTCGGCAACGAAGACGCGGTTGCGGCTGTTGACGCTGCGGCCCATGATGAAATAGGCGGTGACGGCCTTTTTGCCGTCGCAGGATTTGCCGATGATGATGCCGCGGCCGTGGTAGGCCAGGGAATTGAGCTCTTCTTGGATAGTTGAAATTTTCATGTATCTGTCCTCCGCAATCGCGTTATGATTTTTTATAAACCTTGTTGTCCCGCACCTCGAGCCGGCCGTCACAGAAGAGCCGCACCGCCTCGGGCAGAATCTTCCATTCCGCCTCGCGCATGATGCGCAGCTGCAGGCTTTCGGGGGTGTCCTCCTCGTGAACCTCCACCGCCTTCTGCAGAATGATGGGACCGGCGTCGCACTCCGGGGTGACGAAATGCACCGTGGCGCCGGAGACCTTCACGCCCTTTGCAAGGGCTGCCTCGTGAACATGCAGGCCGTAGAAGCCCTTGCCGCAGAAGGAGGGGATGAGGGCGGGGTGAACATTCACGATCCGGTAGGGGAAGGCCTCAAAGAGCTGCTCGTCCAGAATGGTCATGAAGCCGGCCAGCACCACAAGGCGGATGCCCTCGCCCACCAGCAGATCCCGCATGGCGGCGGAATAGGCGGCGATGGAGTCAAAATCCTTCCGGGCCAGCACCCGGCCCTCGATGCCGGCGGCCGCCGCCCGCTCCAGGGCATAAACCCCGGGCTTGGAGGCCACAACGAGGGAAATCTTTCCGCAGCCCAGCGCACCGCGCGCCTGCGCGTCGATGAGAGCCTGCAGATTGGTGCCGCCGCCGGAAACCAGCACGGCAATTTTCTGAATTTCAGCCATGGCGGAACCTCGTTTAGAGAATCTCGATCTTCTCCTCACCCTTGACGACGGTGCCGATGACATAGGCATCCTCGCCGTGGGCGCGGAGAAGCGCAAGGGCGGTATCCACCTCGTCGGCGGGAACGATGACGCTCATGCCGACGCCCATGTTGTAGGTGTTGTACATATCGCGCTCGGGGATGTTGCCCCACTTTGCGATCATATCGAAGATGGGCAGCACCCGGACGGCGCTCTTGTTGATTCTTGCGCACAGCCCATCGGGAATGGAGCGGGGAATGTTCTCATAGAAGCCGCCGCCGGTGATGTGGGAAATGCCCTTGACATCCACCTTCTCAATGAGGGCGAGGATGGACTTGACATAGATGCGGGTGGGCACGAGCAGCGCCTCGGCGATGGTCTTTCCGCCCAGCTCCTCCCGGGGGATGTAAAGCTCGGGGTTGTTTGCGTCGATATCAAAGACCTTGCGGCACAGGGAGAAGCCGTTGGAATGGATGCCGGTGGAGGGCAGGGCGATGACCACATCGCCCTCCGCCATGCGGGAATTGTCGAGGATCTTTTTCTTGTCCACGATGCCCACGGCGAAGCCTGCGAGGTCGTAATCCTCAACCGGCATCATGCCCGGATGCTCGGCGGTTTCGCCGCCGATGAGCGCGGCGCCGGACTGTACGCAGCCCTCGGCCACACCGGCGACGATCGAGGCGATCTTCTCCGGCACGTTCTTGCCGCAGGCGATGTAGTCAAGGAAGAACAGGGGCTTGGCGCCGACGCAGATGATGTCGTTGACGCACATGGCCACGGCGTCAATGCCGATAGTATCATGCTTGTCCATGAGGATGG
>JAFXIE010000107.1 GCA_017533425.1 Clostridia bacterium
AGGTGGTGGTGCGCGCCAAGGCGGAAGTCGAAGAGTTCGGCAAGGACCGCACCCGCATCATCGTCACCGAGCTTCCCTATCAGGTGAATAAGCGCCAGCTCATCAAAAATATTGCCGACCAGGTCAAGGAAAAGCGCCTGGAGGGCATCTCCGACCTGCGCGATGAGACCGACCGCAACGGTATGCGCATTGTCATCGAGCTCAAGAAGGATGCCAACGGCCAGGTTGTGCTCAACAACCTCTTTAAGCAGACTGCCCTGCAGTCCAACTTCTCCATCATCCTCCTGGCTTTGGTCAACAACCAGAAGCAGCCCAAGGTGCTCACCCTGCGGCAGATCCTTGATGAATATCTCGCCTTCCAGAAGGAGATCATCGTCCGCCGCACCCGCTACGACCTGCGCAAAGCCCAGGAGCGCGCCCATCTGCTGGCCGGTCTCATCATCGCCCAGGACAATATCGACGAGGTCATCCGCATCATCCGCGAAAGCTATGACGATGCAAAGGAAAACCTCATGGCTCGCTTTGATCTCGATGAGATCCAGGCGCAGGCCATCCTCGATATGCGCCTGAAGGCCCTGCAGGGACTGGATCGCGAAAAGCTGCAGGCGGAAATGGCCGATCTGCAGGAAAAAATTGCCTATTACAACCGCCTGCTTGCCTCCGACGAGATGATCGCCGGTGTTCTGAAGGAGGAGCTTTCCGCCATCGCCGCAAAATTCGGCGACGAGCGCCGCACCGACATTCAGGATGTGGAGGACGAGCTGGATATCGAGGATCTCATCGAGGAGGAGGACTGCGTATTCACCCTCACCCGCATGGGCTATATCAAGCGCATCCCCACCTCCGTCTACCGCGCCCAGCGCCGCGGCGGCCGCGGCGTCAACGCCATGACCACCCGGGAGGAGGATATCGTCGGCTCCCTCTTTGTGGCCTCCACCCATGACCACATTCTCTGCTTTACCAACCGCGGCCGGCTCTATCGCCTCAAGGGCTATCAGATCCCCGAGGCCGCCCGCACCGCCAAGGGCACCAACATGGTCAACCTCCTGCAGCTGGAGCCGGATGAAAAGGTCACCGCCCTGCTGCACACCCGCGAGTTTGACGAGGATACCTATGTCGTCATGGTCACCCTCGGCGGCACCGTCAAGCGCATCTCCCTGGCCGCCCTCAATTCCGCCCGCAAGGCGGGCATCCGCGCCATCTCCCTGGATGAGGGAGATCTGCTGCTCCATGTCATGCTCACCGACGGCAGCAAGGACGTGCTGGTGGTCTCCAAGGGAGGCCGCGCCGTCTGCTTTGAGGAGAGCGACGTGCGCTGCATGGGCCGCGAAGCCGCCGGCGTGCGCGCCATCCGCCTGGAGGAAGGGGACGAGGTCATCGGCGCCGTTGTGGCCGAGGCCGGACAGGATATTGTCACCGTCACCGAAAACGGCTACGGAAAGCGCACCGAGGAGGCGGAATTCACCCGCCATTCCCGCGGCGGCAAGGGCATGACCGCCCATAAGCTGACCGATAAGACCGGCAGCCTCGCCGGCGTTCTTTCCGCCGGGGCGGAGGATGACCTGTTGCTCATCACCGACAGCGGCACCATGATCCGCACAAGCGTCGAGGATATCCGCCTCTGCGGCCGATCCTCCCAGGGCGTCATCGTTATGCGCACCGCTGGAGAGGAGAAGGTCATCGCCACCGCCCTGACCGAGAAGGAGACCGGGGAGGAGCCCGAGGCATAAGCAATGGATCACGTAACCATTTATACCGACGGCGCCTGCTCCGGCAACCCCGGCCCGGGCGGCTGGGGTGCCATCCTGCGCTATGGGGAGAAGGAGCTGGAGCTTTCCGGTTCTCATCCCGCCACCACCAACAACCGCATGGAGCTGACCGGCGCCGTGGAGGCCCTTTCCCGGCTGAAGCGGCCTTGCCGGGTGAGCCTCTATTCCGATTCCAAGTATCTGGTGGATGCCATGAAGCTTGGATGGGCAGCCCGCTGGGAGAAAAACGGCTGGAAGCGCAATGCAAAGGAAAAGGCCCTCAATCCCGACCTGTGGGAGAAGCTGCTTTCCCTGTGCCGCACCCATGAGGTGGAGTTTATCTGGGTCAAGGGTCATGCTGACAATCCCTACAACAACCGCTGCGATGCCCTCGCAGTGGGGGAATACAAGAAACTGCAGAAATAAGGAGAAAACCGCATGAAAAATCCTGTTTTTACCATCACCATGGAGGATGGCCGCACCATGCAGGGGGAGCTTTATCCCGAGATCGCCCCGGAGAGTGTGCGCAATTTCATCCATCTTGCCAATGACCACCATTTCTACGACGGAAGGATCTTCCATCGCTGCATCCGCGACTTTATGATCCAGGGCGGCTGCCCCAACGGCGTCGGCACCGGCGGCCCCGGCTGGCATATCAAGGGCGAATTCCGTGCAAACGGCGTGGAAAATCCCCTTTCCCACCAGCCCGGCGTCATCTCTATGGCGCGGGCGCAGGATCCCGACTCCGCCGGCTCCCAGTTCTTCATCTGCACGGCCAACGATGCCTTCCTGGATGGCCAGTATGCCGCCTTCGGCAAGCTGACCGAGGGTCTTGATGTGGCGGAGAATATCTCCCGCGTGGTGACAAACTATGTGGACAAGCCCCTGACGGAGGAAAAGATGGCCTCCGTCCGCGTGGAAACCTTCGGCGAGAGCTATCCCGCCCCCGTGAAGCTCTGAGCATAGCGGAAGAGCGCAAAAAGGAGAAACAAAATGGGCGATATTTTCAATGAAAAGCTGGTGGCGCGCATTCCCATCTTCAAGATTATCCTCCTGAAGACCCTCATCGTCCTCACGGCGGCGGGCATCATCATCTTTGCCTGCATGACCCTTCTGACCCTCAAGAGCATCTTCAGCTATTTCTTCGCCATCGTTGTCACCGGCACGGGCTACGGCGCGTGGTTCCTCATCAAGCAGCTCAACGTGGAATATGAATACGCCGTCACAAACGACAGCCTGGATGTGGATAAGATCATCGCCCAGGCTCGCCGCAAGACGGTGGTTTCCATGAGCATCCGCGAGATCGAGGAGGCCGGCCCCGCCGACGAGCTGGGTCTTGCCCGCGTCAAGAATTACGACTTTGCAAAGATCGAGGATTGCACCTCCCATGTGCAGGCGCCCGGCCGCTGGTATATCGTCTACAGCGTGGACGGCGCCAAGCACCTGCTTTTCATCGAGCCCAATGAGAAGATGATCCAGTCCTTCCGGACCTATGCCCCCGGCGCGGTGCAGAAAAGATGACGCCCGCGGGACTGGGACTGGATTCCATCGAGATCGACCGCATCCAAAGGTCGGCCGCCCGGCCGGCCTTTCTTCGCCGTGTTTATACCGAGGGGGAGCTGGCCTACGCCGGAGATCGGTATGAGAGCCTTGCCGCCATCTTCGCCGCGAAGGAGGCCTTTGGCAAGGCGGTGGGCAGCGGCATCTCCGGCTTTGGCTGGCGGGATGTCGAGGTCTGCCATAAGGAGAGCGGCGCGCCCTTCCTCTGCCTGCATGGGCAGGCGGCGGAAGCCTACGGCCATCTGCAGTTTTTGCTGAGCCTGACCCACGACC
>JAFXIE010000108.1 GCA_017533425.1 Clostridia bacterium
AGAGAAGCCGGGCGAGATAGGCCTCGCGCCGGGCTTTTTCCGCCCGCCGGGCGAGAATACGGCCCACAAGCTCAGCCGCGCTGCCCAGCAAAAGTCCCACCGCAAGGGAAACGAAAAGCCGAATGAGCCCGTAAGAGCCGAGGGTATCCTTCTCAAAGGCAAGGGCAAGCAAAAAAAGACCGATGAATGCTCCGGCGCAGTAACCGATGAGGGTCAGTGGGTAGTTCCTGGCAAGATAGACGGCGGAAAGACCGCCGATAACGGCAAAAAGAATGATAAAGGTAAGGATCTGCGCATGCCACTCGCCGAGCAGGAGCGTCGTGAAAAGAATGAGCAGACCCGCCGAAACGGCGGCGAAACCAAGACCGCAGAGAAGGGCGGTTCGGCGGGAAAGGGGCTTCATGGGGGTACCTCCTTGGGAGAGATAAAGGGGATGAATTTGTGAAAAAGGGACGCGGAAGAGGCAAAAAATGCATAGATGAAGAAATCGGTAGCCAGGCGGGACACAGCGTAATAGTATGGGGTGAGCGGCTCCTCAAAGGGGGCCGAAATGAAGAAGGAGGTCACTACTATGGCATGCTGCAATTTCTTCGACGGTGACAACTGCTGCTGGTGGATCGTCATCGCGGCTCTGGTCCTGCTGCTCATCAGCGGCTGCGGCTGTGGCGGCTGCGGCAATGGCAGCTCCTGCGGTTGCGTCAATCGCTGACCGGCAAAAGAGGACGGCGGGGAAGCTCCCTTTTCGGGGCGGCTCCGCCGCCCTTTTTCGTTTATCGCTTCTTTTTTTCCAGTGCAGCAAGGCGCAGGGCCTTTGCCTCGGCATCAAAGCTTTCGCCCCGGGGGCGGTACTGCCCGCCGGCGAGCTTTTCCACCAGCTCCTCCAGAAGCTCGGGATTGCGGACGAGCAGAGGGCCAAGCATGTAGGTGGCATAGATGTTGTTCTTGAAAACGCCCTCATAGATGGCAGCGGGTTTGTCGCCCATGCCGCGTACCGTCTGGAAGAGGGGACGCTCGCTGGCGGCATCAGTCTCCAGCACACGGTCATAGCAGCCAAGGTAGAGGGTGCGGCCGAGACCCGGTCGGGTGGCAATGATCTCGCCGGTGAAGCGGTTGACCTCCCGGTGGGATTCGGCAAGCAGGCGTGCGCCGTGGACGACTGTGCCGTCCCGCAGGGTGAGATCTCCGCCGAGAAGGCAGCGGGCGCTGCCCGTCAGAAGGAAGATGCGCCCGGCATCCATCGCCGCACGCAGAGCTTCGGTGCGGGGGGCCATATCCGCCATGGCCGGCAGAAGCCCGGAAAGGGGCGCATTGCCGGCATAGATGAGGTCATATTCCCGGAAAGGCATGGCATCACCGACGCCGGCGGAGGTCACCTCACAGCGCAGACCGAGAGCATGCAGCCGGTGACGGAGGGCAAAAATGTTGCCTTTATCACCGGATAGTCCCATATGTTCGGGATAAAGAAGCAGAATGCGGATGCTCATGGACGGCCTCCTTTCTGCAGCAGGCGAAAGATGCGCTCCGCGGCGACGGGGCCGGTAAGAATGTAGAGGGTACCCCGAGTGGCACCGAGCATGGCAGAGAGCTGGCTGTCATCGTGGCAGACGAGAATATTTTCCCGCTTGATGCCGGTGTAATGCAGGCGGGCGGCGGTGTCAAGC
>JAFXIE010000109.1 GCA_017533425.1 Clostridia bacterium
TATCATTAATCTCATTTGTCATTTTTTCGCAAACGATAGATATTTCAGTTTCCTTTATATTGGGGTCTTCAACAATTGTAACCTTCAAAAAAACATCTCCCTTCCTTTGTTGTAGCTCTGTTATACAAGACTTAAAAATAAAAGTCAAGCGATTTTTCTTGTCTTGCAAATGTACGAGGGTAAGATGCATTTTAATAGTTTGGAGTGTAAAAAGATTGACGTACCTGCTTTATCGCAGGTACGCCAAGGCGTGCTTTTTGCTTTGGAAAGGTTGTACAAATTCGAAGTGGTTTGAATTTTTGACCTATGTGTTCGAACCTCTACAGTTTTTAGTGATATTCTGTTCTAACGAACAGAGTGATATTTTCGCGTTGCGAAAGTGATATTGAAACCTGCGGTTTCAGTGATATTATATTCGCCATAAAACTGGGCGAAGCCCAATATCACTCGGCTTTAGCCGAATATCACTGCGTAGCAATATAACTCGCCGAAAGGCGAATATAACTGAAAAACCGACTTGTCAAAACAAGTCGGTTTTTCTGGAGCGGGAAACGGGATTCTGAACCCTGCCCGTTCGCTAACGCGAAGGGCATAAATTTGCTTGCGCAAATTACAAGGCGATTTCTGCTTACCCAGTTGCCACTCCAAAGCAAAAAGCAGGCACAAGGCCTGCTGAAAGCAGAGGAAGGAAACGGGATTCTGAACCCTGCCCGAACGCTTGCGCGTTGGGCATAAATTTGCTTGCGCAAATTACAAGGCGGCTTCTGCTTACCCGGTTGCCACTCCAAAGCAAAAAGCAGGCACAAGGCCTGCTTTTTGCTTTGGAGCGGGAAACGGGGTTCGAACCCGCGACAGCCTGCTTGGGAAGCAGGTGCTCTACCACTGAACTACTCCCGCGTGGGAACATTATCTATTATACTGCGAACTTTTGCATTTTGCAAGAGGGTCTTTTCGACAAAAGCGGGCGGGACACAACGGCTTGCGGCAGGAAGGGACAAAATCTGCATATATTGTGCAGGTGCGCCAAACAATCCCGGCCTTTCTCTTGACAAGCTATGGCGGGATGGTGTAAAATGTATCTGTACCATTGCATTTACATAGATTTGGAGGAAACAAGCTTAAAAAAATGGATACAGCAATTTGGATACTGATTCTTGTGGCAGCCGCAGCTGTCGCAGCCGTCGTCAGTTTTGCCGCCGGCGTCGCCTATCGCAAGAAGGTCGCGGAGAAGGAAATCCGCGGCGCTGAAGAAGAAGCCACCCGCATCGTCAATGAGGCCGTCAAGGCCGCCGAAGCCAAGAAGCGCGAAGCCCTCGTCGAGGCCAAGGAGGAGATCCTCCGCACCCGCAATGAGGCCGAGCGCGAGATCAAGGAGCAGCGCGTTGAGCTGCAGAAGCAGGAGCGCCGTCTCCAGTCCCGCGATGAGCTGCTGGAGCGCAAGTATGACAACCTGGAAGCCCAGAAGGCGCAGCTGGAGCAGAAGCTGAAGGATGCCGACGCCGTCCGCGAGGAGGCCGAGCGCCTGAAGAAGAGCGAGCTGGATCTGCTGGAAAAGATCTCCGGCTATTCCCAGGAGGAGGCCAAGCGCTACCTTTTGGAGACCCTGCAGTCCGCCGTGGAGCATGAGGCTGCCCTCAAGATCCGTGAAATCAATCAGAACCTGAAGGACACCGCCGAGCAGAAGGCCAAGGAGTATATCTCCCAGGCCATCTCCAAGTGCGCCTCCGACTATGTCAGCGAGGCCACCGTTTCCGTGGTGCCCCTGCCCAATGATGATATGAAGGGCCGCATCATCGGCCGCGAGGGCCGCAATATCCGCGCCCTGGAGACCCTCACCGGCGTCGATCTCATCATCGACGATACCCCGGAGGCCATCACCCTCTCCTGCTTTGACCCCGTCCGCCGCGAGATTGCCCGCCTTGCCCTGGAGAAGCTCATCTCCGATGGCCGCATCCATCCCACCCGCATCGAGGATATGGTGGAGAAGGCCCGCAAGGAAGTGGAGGCAACCATCCGTCAGGAGGGCGAGCGCGCCATGCTGGAGGTGGGTATCCACGGCATGAATCCCGAGCTCATCCGCCTCATCGGCCGCCTGCACTACCGTTCCAGCTACGGCCAGAATGTGCTGCGTCACTCTCTGGAGGTTGCCCACCTCGCCGGCCATCTGGCCTCCGAGATCGGCGCCGATGTGATGCTGGCAAAGCGCGCAGGTCTCCTGCACGATATCGGCAAGGCCCTTTCCCACGAGGTCGAGGGCTCCCATGTCGACATCGGTGTGGATGTCGCCAAGAAGTACCGCGAGCATGAGGAGGTCATCCACGCCATCGCCGCCCACCACGGCGATGTGGAGCCCACCACCGTCATTGCCTGCCTGGTGGATGCCGCCGACGATATCTCCGCCGCCCGTCCCGGCGCCCGCCGCGAGAACATCGAGGCCTACATCAAGCGCCTGGAGAAGCTTGAGGAGATCGCCTGCAGCTTCAAGGGCGTTGAGCGCTCCTTCGCCGTTCAGGCCGGCCGCGAGATCCGGATCCTGGTTCGTCCCGAGGAAGTCAGCGACGACGGTCTTGTGCTGCTCGCCCGCGATGTGGCCAACAAGATCGAGGCTGAGCTGCAGTACCCCGGCCAGATCAAGGTCAACATCATCCGCGAGAACCGCGCCGTCGATTACGCAAAGTAAGCAGAAGAAAAACACTGCGGCACCGCCCGAAAGATCTCCGGGCGGTGCCGTTTGCATAAGTCAGGTTGGGAGGAAAAGGAAATGAATATCCTCTTCATGGGCGATGTGGCCGGGGAAAGCGGCCTGCGGGGGCTTGAGAAGACCCTGCCGGAGCTTCGGCGCACCTACGGGGCGGATCTGACCCTGGTCAATGGGGAAAATGCCGCGGGTGTCGGCATGACGCCGGCGCAGGCCGAGCGCATTTTTTATGCCGGAGCCGATGTCATCACCCTCGGAAACCATGCCTTTGACCGCCGGGAGATCCTCAATGTCATCGATTCCGATGCGCGCATCCTTCGCCCGGCAAACCTGCCCCGCCTGCCCGGCCGCGGCAGCGGAATTTTTGAGGCAAAGCACAGAGATGTGGGCGTTTTGGTGCTTTCCGGCCGCGTTGGCATGGATTACAGCCCGGACAATCCCTTCATCACGGCGGAAAAAGAGGTGGCCGAGCTGCAAAAGAGTTGCCGGGTGATCCTGGTGGACTTCCACGGGGAAGCAACCAGCGAAAAGGTGGCCATGAAATTTGCCCTCGCCGGCAAGGTTTCCCTCCTTGTGGGCACGCACACCCATGTGCAGACGGCGGATGAGCAGATCTGCAGCGGCACGGGGTATATCACCGATCTTGGCATGTGCGGGCCGGAGGAATCGGTCATCGGCGTTGATCCCGCCTGGGCACTGGAGCAGTTCCGCTGCGGAAAGGCCTTTACCGGCAAAAACTGGCCGGAGGGAGATGCCGTCATCAGCGGCGTTTTCTGCGAGATCGGCGATCATGACGGAAAATGTGTGCGCATTGCGCGCATTTTGAAGACAGTAAAGCTGTAGGACAGATATCATGGAAGAAAATTTGATTGCCCTGGCGGAGGCTCTCCGCCGGGAGGTGGAAGCCCTCTGCCGCGAGATCGGGCGGGATCCCCGAGAGGTGACGGTGCTTGCCGCTACCAAGGTGCAGTCGGCCCAGCGGGTTCGCGCCGTGCTCCCCTTTGTGGATGCTTGCGGCGAGAACCGCGTGCAGGAATTCTGCGAAAAGTATGATGCCGGGGCATATACCGGCAAGCCGGTGCATTTCATCGGCCATCTGCAGACCAATAAGGTGAAATTTCTGGTGGGTCGGTGCGATCTCATCCAGTCGGTGGATTCCGTCCGGCTGGCAAAGGCCATTTCGGATCGCGCCGCGGCGCTGGGGATCGTGCAGGATATCCTCGCAGAGCTCAACATCGGCCGGGATGAAAATAAGACCGGCTGCCTGCCGGAGAATTTGCCGGAGCTCCTTGCCGCCATCCGGGAGCTTCCCGGTCTGCGCCTGCGGGGGCTGATGTGCGTCCCGCCCCGCGGCACGCCGGAGGAGACCGCCCCCTGGTTTGCAAAAACCCGCGAAATTTACGAGACCTACGCCCCGGAATGGGGCTTTGACACCCTCTCCATGGGCATGAGCGGCGACTGGGCCGCAGCCATCCGGGAGGGAAGCACCCTCATCCGTGTCGGCACCGGCATTTTCGGGCCGCGCGGCTGACAACGCTTAACCAAATATAAAGGAGACACCATGAGAAACACTGCGAAAAACCTTGCCCGGGCTGCTGTGCTGGCGGCCATCATCTTCTGCCTGACCTATTTTATCAAGATTCCCTTTCCCGGCGGCTATGTCCATCCCGGCGATGCAGGCATTCTGCTGGCGGGACTGTGGCTGCCGCTGCCCTGGGCAGCAGGAGTTGCCGCCGTGGGCGCAGGCCTTGCGGATCTTGCCGGCGGCTATGCCGTTTATGCGCCCATCACCTTTCTGACCAAGGCGGCGATGGCGCTGGCGGCGGGCGCTGCAATGAGAAAAAAGCACACCCTCGCCACCTTCTGCCTTGCCGGTATTGCAGCGGGTATTGTCAACGTGGCGGGCTATTTGATTGGAGACTGGATCCTTTCCGGAAATGCCTTAACGGCGCTGGCCTATGCGCCGGCAAATGCCCTGCAGTCCCTGGCGAGCCTCGCCATCTTTGTTGTGGCGGCAAAGCTTTTGGATAAAAAAATCAGGTTTTAATACAAAACAGAGGAGAAACAGGATATGAAACGGGTTGCCTATGCCATCGGCGCCGGTGTCGGCGGAGGAATCATCGGGATCTTTGCGGATCAGCTCAGTACCCCCATCGGCGCAAATATGATGGTGCTCGGAGTGGCGGTGCTGGTTTTCTGCGTGGTTAAGAGCAAATCGGCTTCGGGAAAATAAAGCAGATCCGAATTACAAAATGAGGCACGACATTTTTTAAGTGAACTCCAAAGTGTAGACGGAATTAAGCATTAACTTGCCTGTGAATGAGTTCGGTATTGCACCGAACTCATTTTTTTAAAAGAGATTCTATAGGCTCCGCTGCCTTTTCATGCAGCGCCCTATTGAAGTGTTTTTTCCAAGCTGATATAATAAAAAAGATATACGGGGAGGATTGACTATGGAATTTCAGAACAAAACCGTCATAATTACAGGCGCATCTGTTGGAATCGGCAAGGCGACGGCCATCGAGTTTGCAAGATGTGGCGCAAATGTATGCATTGTTGATATCAATGCCGAAGGACTTGATACACTTGCCGGGGAAATCAAAGCAATTGGAGCAAATGTATCATCCTACATTTGTGATGTGAGCGATGAGGAGAGAGTACGCGGGATAACGCAGGAAATCATTGCCCGATACAGAAAAATTGATATACTGGTTAATAACGCAGGGCTTTGGAGAGCGTGGAAGCCATTTGCAGAAACAACAAGCGATGAATGGAAGAAGAAAATAAGCGTAAACATTTTAGGCCTGATGTATTTTACCCATGAGGTTCTTCCGAATATGATCGAAAACGCGTATGGCCGGATTATCAATATCGGCTCGGTTGCGGGGGTGTACGGCAATGCGAACATGGCCGATTACTCAATGACAAAGGGTGCGGTAAGCTCATTTACAAAAGCGCTGGCAAAAGAGGTTGCCAACAAAGGAATTACAGTAAACAATGTGGTTCCCGGAAGTGTCAGAAATGAGGGAACAGGTCGCGAAACAGAGCTTTGCTACATGGGCAGAAATGGAGAATTGGAAGAATATGCATATCTGATTTGCTTTTTGGCCAGCAATAAGGCGGCATATATTTCCGGGCAGGATTATCAGATTGACGGTTGCAGAAAGAAGCTTTAAAGGGAAAAGAGCAAATTATAGATTTTATTCTGTGTATGGCAGCGGATAAAGGTCAGCTTATAAATGGCAAAAAAACCATGGCCGAGGGCAGGAGGCGCGGATATATGAAGCCTACATTTTCAACTCAAAGTCGCCCGTTGATTGCAGGTATGATATTGAGGGATGATCCCGACAGCATCATATTTGCGGTAAAGAATTCCATCCGTGATGGGGCGGACTGCCTTGGCATACAGTTGGAATACCTGAAAAAAGAATATAAAAGCGAAGAAATCTACAAAAAGATTTTTGCTGCGTGTTCCGGGCTCCCAATATATATAACCAACTACCGGGGAAAGGAAAACAACGGGTGTTCGGACCGGGAAATTTCAGACGAACTTCTGATGGCACTCTCCTGCGGTGCAACACTCGCTGATGTGCCGGCAAGTTGGTTTGATTCAGATAGCGAAATGGGCATAGGTCTTGAGCTTTCCATGAAACAATCTGCCATTGATAAGCAGATGCATTTGATTGATAAAATTCATCAAATGGGCAAGGAGGCTTTAATGTCATCCCATGTTCTAAGGTTTATTTCGGCAGAAACTGTTCTGGAAATTGCCTGTGAACAACAACGAAGAGGTGCCGATGTTGTTAAAATTGTAACAGCGGCAAATTCGGACGAAGAACAAATGGAAAATTTAAGACTAACCACGCTGTTAAAAAAGGAGTTAAAGGTTCCGTTTTTGTTCTTATCCTCCGGCACACATTCTAAAATCCATAGAATGATCGGACCTCAGCTTGGTTGCGCGGCTTACCTTGCGGTCAAAGAGCATGATGAACGCGCGATTATCACGCAGCCCACAATCCGGGCGGCAAAGGCTGTACGGGATCATCTTGATTTGTGGTCGGATTCCGCAGTTTAACAGGAGGTATATATGAAAGCAATACTTGTAAATCAGGATAAGAGCTTAAGGTGGGATGAGGTTCCGGATCCTGTTCCTCTCGAAGATGAGGTTTTGATAAGGGTTGAATATGCGGCGCTGAACCGTGCCGACCTTATGCAAAGAGAAGGGGATTATCCTCCGCCCGCCGGATGTCCGGAATGGATGGGGCTTGAAGTTTCGGGCGAAATTGTTGAAATGACAGAGGGCGCGAAAGCAAAATCAAGTTACAGAATCGGTGATAAGGTATGCGCACTGCTCGGCGGCGGCGGTTATGCAGAATTTGTTGCTGTCAGATATGATATGTGTATGCCTGTGCCCCAAAACTGCACCATGGCGGAAGCAGCGGCAATTCCGGAAGCCTTTGCAACGGCATATTTGAAGCTGTTTGTTGAAGGCCATGCCAAAGCGGGAGATACATTGCTTATGCAGGCAGGTGCAAGCGGACTTGCCAGCGTTATTATCCCCATGGCAAAGGCATTTGGCTTGCGGGTGATCACAACGGTCATCCGTGATCCGGAAAGCATTCGGCATCTTGGTGCTGACCTCGTGGTTGACACAAGAGAGCAGAATTTGCCTGCAATACTCAAAAAAGAAGAAGATGAAGGCAGAGCCGTTGATATTGCGATAGACTGCCTTGGCGGTCAGAATCTTGGCGATTGCCTGCCGTATGTGAAATACGGATGCCGTTGGATTGTCATTGCGGCGCTTGCCGGAGCAACTGCAACCGTTGACCTGAAAAATATTTACAAAAAGAACATCAGAATCATTGGCAGCACACTTCGCTCGCGCACGCCGGAAATGAAAGCTGGAATTCTTTCCGGCCTGGTCAATGAAGTTTGGAAAAAGGTGGCGGATGGTGCGATAAAGCCTACCGTATATAAGGTTCTCGCAATTACAGAGGCCGAGGAAGCACACGACATTCTTTACCGCGGCGAAAACATTGGCAAGGTCATACTGAAGGTACGGTGAAGATCGCTGCATTAAGGCCGCAAAAATTTGCAGGGAAGGGTTAATCCATTCTGTTGGCAAAAACGGATATGCACCCCAAAAGCGTCTGGCTTTTGGGGTGCATATCTCATTTACTGCTGTGCTTATTTTATATTCCGAAATGGATGATCCATTTTTCTTCTCCTGCGGCGGTCTCGAGCAGTGCGCGGAAGGAGGCCGGATGCGCATGATCGGAAAGCAGGGCGGATATCCTCGCCGCGGTGGCGGGCGGGATGAGGGTGATGCCGGTGTAGGCAAGCCCCTTTGCCGGGACATCGGTGGAGTGCCAGTAAAAATCCAGCCCGGACAGGGCGGGGCAGAGGGACTCGATACAGGCATCCTCCACCCGGATGCAGGCATATTTTTCCGGCGTGTATGTATCGTAGCGCTGTCCCGGAAGGGGCGGCGCGGGCATAAGCCCGAATTCATGGGCGGCCATCGGGCAGATCTCCGTACATTCCGCCGACCCCGGCGAGATATTCCGCAAAGTCCTCCCGGATATCGGCGGGGGAGAGGATCTCCGCCTCGGTGCCGAAGCCAAAGACCCAGGCGAAAAACTGGGGGCTGACCACCACGTCCAGCGCGGCGTCAAAATCGCCGTCCGGGCGGGGAATGAGGGTGCAGTCCTCACCGAAGCGGTCGATGAGGGCGCCGGCAAGGTGGGCGGCAAAGCGGATGCGCACCCGGCGCTCCTCGCCGGTGAACATGCCGAAGGTTTTGGTGGTGTAGAGGGACGTATCGATGGTCTGAAAGACCTCGGCGCCCTCGCGGGGCTCCTCCGTTGTGCGGATATCGGCCATTTTGTCCACGCGGAAGTGTTTCATGCGGGCGGCCTCGCTGTCGTAGGCCAGCATGTAATAATTTTCATCGTCCCAGATGAGGGCGAAGGGGCTTAAGGCGTAGAGGGCGCCGTCCCGGCGGAAGATGCGCTCCCGCCGTGCATTGCGGGAAAAATAGCGGAAGGTGATGCGCCGGTTGGAAAGAATGGCGCCGGAGATCTCGTCCACGTTGTAATAGACGCTTTCGTTCATGCTCTTGACGCGGTTGCGAACATAAACCTGGCGGGAGAGCTCCTTGGCCTGATGGGTGCTCGCAAGCCCTTCGATCTTCTCAATGAGGGCGAGGGTCTTCTGCCGGGTGATGAAGCGGGAGGACTGCACGCTGTCCACCAGCAGCTTGAGCTCCGGCAGCTCAAATTCCCGCGAACCGATGTAATAGCCCGTGCGGCGCCCCTTGGTGCAGATGACATCCAGCCCGAAGGTGCGCAGCGCCTCCATATCGTCATAAAGGCTCTTGCGCTCGGCGGAGATGCCGCAGGCGGAAAGAGCCTCCGTCAGCTCCGCGAGGGTCATGGGATGGGCCTCGTCGGTGCGCTCGGTGAGAATTTTTGCAAGCCAGAGAAGCTTGAGCTTCTGATTGGGGGATTTCGGCATCAGTCGGTGAGGGTGAAGGTGCAGATCTGCTGGCGGCGCATCTCTGTGCCGGGCATATCGCGGGTGTAGGCAACCTTTTTACCGTCCGGGGAGACCACCACGGGCCCGCCGTGGATGGGATGTGCGCCGGGGGCCAGCAGAATGTCGGTATAGCCCTCCTCCATATGGGTGCGCACCAGCTGTCCGCCGGCGGCATAGTACATATAGAGACCGTCGGGGGAGAGGGACATCTGGCTTTCGGCGCTGAAGGTGTTGCGGGAGACCTGCACCACGCGGCCGGTGGCAATTTCTGCCTTGAAGGCCTGCAGAATGCCCGCATCATCCATGGCAAAGAAGGCCACCCAGCGGCCGTCGGGGGTGGTACGCAGCCAGTGGCGGGTGCCGCGGATGCCGGGGATCTTCCGCTCGGAGAGATGGGTCAGGCGGATCTGCTCGCAGCCGGCGGGAGGCAGCGGACGGGTTCTCTCCGTGCCGGTCATGGGGCCGTCGCCGTCGCGGATTTCTCCCTCGGGCAGGTGGATGAGGAAAACCTCCTGCACCGGCTCGCCGTCCTTTGAACGCACCTCGCCGATGGCGGCCAGGGCGTGGGCATGGCGGATGCCGCAGGCATCCACATAGCCGTTGCGGCCGATGAAGGTCTCCTCCTCGCAGGTGCGGATCTCATCGCTTCCGGGCTTGGGGTCGGAATGCAGCCGCGCAACCACATAGGTGAAGGCGGAGCCGCTGTGGTTTCCGGGAAGATCGGGCACGGAAACGGGGGTATCCAGAATGTTGACCTGCACATTGCGCAGGTTTGCCTCTCCCTCGTGGCCGTCGTGCTCCACCTGCAGGCGGTGGCAGACGGCGTCGTCATAGGTGTCGCTGATATACCGTCCGTCCGGGGAGAAAACGTGTACATGGGAGCCGCCGCGCAGGGCGCCGGGGGTGTAGGGCGCATGGATATCGCGGGCGTCGATGTTGCAGAAGTCGGTCATGTCATCGAGGTTCACGATGCCGCCCTGACGGCAGGTGAGATGGTATTTTCCGTTGATCTCCGGATGATCCAGACCCTTGATGAAGCAGGCCTTGCGCTCGGTGGGGTGGCAGGTGACCACCGCGCCCCGGGCGCCGGTATCGTTTTTGTAGACAAGGCGGATATTCCCCGTATCGCAGCTGACCGATTCGATGACGGATTCATCCTGGTTGCGGCCGCGGGTGCGGGTATCGTAGAGAATCTCCGCGGAATCGCAGGAGAAGACGTTGGTGCAGGTCAGCTGATGGTCGTAATCACCGGAGGTGAGAATGCGCTCATAGCCAAAGCTTTTCATAGGGAGCCTCCTTTAGCCGACAATGGCCCGGATGCGGGCGCAGACCTCGTCGGAGGGGATGTATGTGCCGGCGACGGCATTCTGCTCCAGCTGCGCAACGGTGGAGGCAGCGGGAATGACAGGACCCATGCCGGGCAGGGTCATCATATAGGAAAGGGTGAGCTGCGCCATGGTAACTCCCTCTGCGGCGGCGATTTCGCCCAGGGCGCGGAGCTTCTCAAAGACCTCCGGACCGTAGGAGGCGAGGGTGTTTTCGTCCACCAGGCGGTTGCCGGCGCCCACGGCGGCGGGGTCGTTGTACCGGCCGGTGAGCAGGCCGCAGGCCAGGGGACTCCAGGCAATGTAGGAAAGCCCCTCCTCGGCGCAGAGGGAGAGCACGCCGGGCTTGTCGGCGGCTTCCTTTGCGATGATGTCGTAGCGGTTCTGAATGGCCACGGGACGGCAGCGGCGGGACATCTGCCCCGAAATGCGCAGATTATCGCGGATGCCGTCGGCGGTGTAGTTGGAAACGGCGAAATAGCGCACGATATCCTCCCGCACGAGATCCTCCACCGCCTCAAGGCTTTCCTCCAGGGGGGTGGTGGGATCCGGCCAGTGGAAATAGAGCAGGTCGATATAGTCAAGGTTCATGCGATCCATGCTGGCATAGACCGATTCAATGATATTGGTGCGGGAAAGACCGGCGTGGTTGGGGGTTTTTCCGTCCATCTCGCCGGCCAGCTTGGTGGCGAGGACGATATCCCGGCGGCTCTCGGGATGGGCGGCAAACCACTCGCCGATGACCCGCTCGGAATTGCCCGTGCCGAAATTATAGCGGTTGGCCGTGTCCCAGAAGGTGACGCCCAGCTCCAGCGCACGGTCGAAAATGCGCATGGCCTCCTCCCGGCCGACGCGGGAGGCATCCCCCGTCTCCGGATAGCCGAATTTCCAGGTTCCGAGACCGACGCTTGAAACCTTCAGGCCGCTGCCGCCAAGGCTTTTATACGGCATACCGTTGAATGCACCCATGATACATGACCTCCAGAAAATATGAAATCGGGCAGAGAAATACAATTTGCTCTTTAAGGCAATTATAGCAAACGCCCCGGCAAAAAACAACCGTTCCGGCGGAAAAAGCCCGCCTTTTTCCATCTGCAGACCGGGCGTCGGCCCTTTGCATAGGATGATGTGAAGCGGCCGCTTTGTATATGCTTTAGGAAAGGATGTAGACAGGTAATGTATCAGCAAAATCCCGGCATGTATCCTCCTCTGCAGCTGGCCATCGCAACGGTTCCCTCCCAGCGGTACGAAAAGCTCTATCCCGTGGAAAAGGCGCTGTCCCGGGGTACACTCTTTGAGGCGCTGTATCTGCCCTTTGAAGGGGGACGGGAGGGTCGCCATGTATAACGGAAATGCCGGAGCCCGCAATCTCCTGCGCGAGATTGACGATGTCAGCTTTGCCATGGATGAGGTGCGCCTCTTTTTGGATACCCATCCCAAGGATACCGAGGCGCTGGCGAATTTTATCGCCCTGCGCAAAAAGCGGGAGGGGCTGCTGGAGGAATACCGGGCTGCCTACGGCCCCATTTGCGCCTACAGCGCCGGCGGCCGCACCGCATGGAACTGGGTGGAGGGCCCCTGGCCCTGGGAAGGAGAGGCATAAAGTATGTGGACCTATGAGAGAAGACTGCAGTACCCCGTAAAGATCAAATGCCCCAACGCCGCCGCGGCCAAGGTGATCATCTCCCAGTACGGCGGCCCGGACGGTGAGATGGGGGCGAGCATGCGCTATCTTTCCCAGCGCTATGCCATGCCCTACCGCCCGGCAGCCGGACTTCTCACCGACATCGGCACGGAGGAGCTGGCGCACCTCGAAATTGTGGCGGCCATCGTCCATCAGCTCACCCGCAACCTGACCCCGGCGGAGATCAAGGCGCAGGGCTTTGCGGATTATTATGTGGATCACACCGTCGGCATCTGGCCGCAGGCGGCGGGCGGGGTGCCCTTCAGCGCCACCGCCTTCCAGTCCAAGGGGGATCCCATCACCGACCTTGTGGAGGATATGGGCGCCGAGCAGAAGGCGCGCACCACCTACGATAACATCCTCCGCCTGATGGACGATCCCGATGTCATCGATCCCATCCGCTATCTGCGCCAGCGGGAAATTGTGCACTTCCAGCGCTTCGGTGAGGCCCTCGGCATGGTTCGGGAGCATCTCAACCCGCGCAATATCTATGCCTGCAATCCCGCCTTCGACAAGGGCTGCGGAAAATAAGAGAATACCCTCCGGAGGGCGGCAGGCGTGCCGCCCTCTGTCCTTTTTTCTTGCGAAACGGCTGTGCGCGTGGTACAATAAAGGAAAGAAAACCGGGAGGGTCGTTCATGTCCTTTGATGAATTGAAGAAAAACACCGTTTCCGCCCGGGAGCAAATGGCAGACCTCGCCCACATCCGCTTTTTGGGGGCGGAAAATGCGGGACTGCGTATCCTGATTGCAGGCAATTCCATCACCCTCCACGGTCCCAAGGCAAGCATTGGCTGGCAGGGGGACTGGGGCATGGCGGCGTCTGCGGCGGATAAGGACTTCGTCCATCTTTTATGCCGCGAGGTTCTTCGGCTGCGAAATGATGCCGGTTTCTGCATCTGCCAGGCCTCGGATTGGGAAACACACTACCGGAATCCGGAGGGCTGCACGGCGGATTTTTCTCCGGCGGTGGATTTTGGAGCGGATATCCTTGTGCTGCGGCTGGTGGAAAACTGCCCGACGAAGGATTTTCAGCCCGACATCTTCCGACAGTCCCTGCAGCGCTTTGCGGAGAGCTTTGGCGCCGGGCACGTGGTGGCTACCACCGGCTTTTGGCGGCATCCGGCGGATGAAAGCATCCGACAGCTTGCCGCGGCGGAGGGCTGGAGCCTTGTGGAGCTGGGCGATCTTGGCCAGCGGGATGATATGAAGGCCGTCGGCCTCTTTGAACATACCGGCGTTGCCGCCCATCCCGGCGATGCAGGGATGGAAGCCATCGCCCGCCGCATTCTGAATGCCCTGATTCCCATCATCTGATGCGCATTTTTCATACACTGACCGATTAGCAGATAAAGGAAGAAAACATGATCTACACAGTTACCTTAAATCCCGCCATCGACAAGACGGCGGTTATATCCGGCTTCCGCGCCGGGACACTCAACCGCATGGAGAGCCTGCGGGCGGATGTGGGCGGCAAGGGCATCAATGTTTCCCGCTGCCTTTCCGCCCTTGGGGCGGAGAGCACGGCCGTGGTCATTCTTGCGGGCGGTGCAGGACGGAAATGCCGGGAATATCTGGAGGGCGCCGGCATCGGCGTGCTCTGCAGGGAGGTGCCGGGGGAGACCCGCACCAATCTGAAGATCGTCGACCCCGCCCGGGGAGAGAATACCGATATCAACGAGCCGGGGCCGGAGGTGCCGGCGGAGGTGCTTGCGGGGCTGTGCGCAGAGCTCTGCGAGCGCCTGCAGGCGGGAGATATCGTTGTGCTCTCCGGCAGCCTGCCCAAGGGTACCGACAAGGGGCTGTATGCCGCCTGGTGCGAGGCGCTGTCCGCCCGGGGCGCCCGGGTGATCCTGGATGCCGACGGCGAGGCGCTGCGCCTGGGGCTTGCGGCAAAGCCCTGGCTCATCAAGCCAAATCATGAGGAGCTTTCCGCCCTCTGCGGCATCAAGGCCGAGGAGGAGGCGCTGCTTGCGGCCGGCAAAGAGCTGCAGGCCGCCGGAATTTCCCGGGTGGTCATCTCCCGGGGCGGCGCGGGGGCGATTTTCCTTGCGGAGGCAGGCGCCTTTTGCGCAGAACCCCTTTCCGTGCCGGTGAAGAGCACCGTCGGCGCCGGAGATTCCATGGTGGCTGCCCTGGCCTATGCCGCCGAGCGGGGGCTGGATGCGGAGGAGACGGTACGCCTTTCCATGGCCATGGGCGCGGCCTCTGTCATGCTGCCCGGCACCGATGCGCCGGATATGGACACGGTGCGCAGCCTTTCGGAAAAAGTGCGCATAAAAAATCTCTGAAAAACTCTTGTAATGCGCCCGGTTTCCCCGTATAATAGATATATACCTTTAAAAAATGAGGAGGATCAAAACATGGGTAAGTTTGTGATTCGCGAGACCGCTTCGGGCTTTAAGTTCGATCTGAAGGCCGCTAACGGACAGGTTGTTGCCACCTCGGAGGTCTATGCAACCCTCGCCGCCTGCAAGAACGGCGTTGAGAGCGTGCAGAAGAATGCCCCCGTGGCCGGTGTTGAGAACCAGACCAAGGAAGGCTATGAGACGGTCAAGCATCCCAAGTTCGAGGTCTACACCGACAAAGCCGGTGAGTACCGCTTCCGCCTGAAGGCCACCAATGGTGAGATCATCGCCGTCAGCGAGGGCTACAAGGCTGAGGACAGCTGCCTCAACGGCATCGAATCCACCAAAAAGAACGCCGCAGAGGCTGAGGTCGTTACCGAGTAAGCCGAAAGCGCAGATCCCCTTTCCGGGCAGCAGATTTCTGCTGCCCACTTTTTTTGCCTCCTCCCCTTGACAAAGGAAAAAAAGAATGATATCATTATGATATCACAAAGATTTCCAAGGGAGGAAGAATCATGAAAGAAATTGTTTTGACGCAGAAAAAGAACGGTATGCTCGTCATGCTTTTGACCATTCTGCTTTGGCTTGTATCCATCGCCGGCGTTGTTTTCGGCGGGATGATGATGGATGCCGGCGTGGGCATTGTGGGCGTTCCGGTCTTTGTTATCAGCATGATCTGGATGTGCCTTGGCTGGATCCCCCTGCTGGGACTGAAGGTCGTCGGCCCGCAGGAGGCGCTGGTGCTCACCCTCTTTGGCAAGTATGTCGGCACCCTGAAGGGGGACGGCTTCTTCTTTGTCAATCCCTTCTGCACCGCCGTCAACCCTGCCGCCAAGACCAAGCTCAACCAGAGCGGCGATGTGGACAGCGGCGCCAAGCGCACCCCGGTCGGCACCGTGAACGGCCAGTCGGTGGAGATGGTCAATAAGAAGATCTCCCTGAAGGCCATGACCCTCAACAACAGCCGCCAGAAGATCAACGACTGCCTGGGCAACCCCGTGGAGATCGGCATCGCCGTCATCTGGCGGGTGGTGGACACGGCGAAGGCCGTCTTTGAGGTGGATAACTACAAGGAATATCTTTCCCTGCAGTGCGACAGCGCCCTGCGCAACATCGTCCGCCTCTACCCGTATGATATCGCGCCCAACGTGGATACCACCGGCGACGGTGTGGCCGATGAGGGCAGCCTCCGCGGCTCCAGCGAGGTGGTGGCCGGCCGCATCAAGGATGAAATTCAGCAGAAGGTGGCCGCCGCCGGTCTGGAGATCATCGAGGCGCGCATCACCTATCTTGCCTACGCCCCGGAGATCGCCGCCGTCATGCTGCAGCGTCAGCAGGCCTCTGCCATCATCGATGCCCGCAAGATGATCGTGGACGGCGCCGTCGGCATGGTGGAAATGGCGCTGGAGCGCCTCAATGAGAAGGAAATTGTCCATCTGGATGAGGAGCGCAAGGCTGCCATGGTCTCCAACCTCCTCGTGGTGCTTTGCGGAAACCACGATGCACAGCCCGTGGTCAATTCCGGCAGCCTGTATTGATGGACGGCGATAAGAAGCAGGTTCCCCTGCGCCTGTCGGCAAAGCTTTATGCCGCCATTGCGGCCTGGGCGGAGGATGATTTCCGCTCGGTCAACGGGCAGATCGAATATCTGCTGACGGAATGCGTCCGCCAGCGCAAAAAGGACGGAAAATACGTCTCCGAGGAGCTGGATAAGCCCATCGAACTGGATATCTGAAAGGTGCCCGGCAGAGCCCTGTGCTCTGCCGGGCCTGTCATTTGCGGCGGGGATTGACTTTGCCGGAAATGCCGCTATAATATATAAGTCTGTGTATTTTTTCTGAAAGAGGTGGTAAATTTGCGAAGCGCAACGGAAGAAATGTATGCGGCGATGAAGCCCTGGCGTCTTTTTTTCACGGTGGCCATGCCCGGTATGATCAGCATGTTTGCCATGTCGCTTTACAGCATTGTGGAGGGTATTTTTATCGGCCAGACCCTCGGCGAGAGCGCCTTTGCGGCCATCAATATTGCCATGCCGCTGGTTATGATCAACTTCTCCCTGGCCGATCTCATCGGCGTCGGCGCATCTGCGCCCATATCCATTGCCCTGGGGAAAGGAGATCACGAGAGCGCAAACAATGTCTTTTCCTGCGCGGTGATCATGATCTTCCTTGCGGCGGTGCTGATGGGCAGCATTATGTTCTTTGCGGCAGAGCCCCTGGCGCGCATGATGGGCGCGGACGATCAGCTGCTCATCACCTCGGTCAAATATCTGCGCACCTGCGCCGCCTGCGGCCCCCTTGCCACCCTCTTTTTTGCGGCGGATAACTTCCTGCGCATCAGCGGCTTTGTCAAAACGAGCATGATCATCAATGTCGGCTCAAATCTTCTGACCATGGGGCTGCTGGCCTTCCTGCTGCTGGTCTGCCATATGGATGTGGTGGGTTCTGCGCTGGCGGTGTCCCTCTCCATGTCTCTCTGCGCCATCGTTGCCATGATCCCCTTTATCCGCGGCGAGGCTCTCCTGAAGTTTGCCCGGCCGCGCTTCAGCCTTCGGATGCTCCGGGAGATTGCGGCCTGCGGCTCGCCGGTGTTTTTGAGCAATGTTTCCGGCCGCGTGACCACCATCCGCATGAATATCTCCCTGATTACCCTCGGCGCGCAGCTGCTGGGGGAGGGCGGCGGCACCACGGCGGTGGCCGTCTATGCGGTGCTGATGTATGCAAGCGATCTCTGCTGGCCGCTGCTGTATGGCATTGCCGATTCCCTCTCGCCCGCCCTGGGCTTCAACTGGGGGGCAAAAAACTACGGACGGGTGCGGAAAATTGCCGGCTGCGCCTATATCGGCACGGCATTCATCGGCCTGGTTTCCACCTCCTTCCTCTTTTTCTTCCCGGGAACGGTGGCCGCATGGTTTGTCAGCGCGGAGGATGCGCGCCTGCTGGCCATGTCCACCCACGGCATCCGCCTTTTCTGCTTTGCCTATCTCTTCCGGTGGATCGCGGTGACCACCCAGAGCTTTTTCAGCGCCATCGGAAAGCCCCTGCAGGCGACGGTCATGTCGGTGGCGGTGGCCTTTGTGTTCCCGGTGGTGCTGCTGGGCGCTTTGTGGAGCTTTGGGCTGGACGGGATCTGGTTCAACTTTGTCGGCGTCAATGCCCTGGCGGCGGTGCTTGCCGGAGGGCTGCTCATTCCCCTGCTGCGGGAGATCCGAAAAAAGGAAAAAGAGCTGCATGCATAAGAAAACCCGGACTGACGGCAGGTCAGCCCGGGTTTTGTATTGTATACGTTTAGTTTTCTGCCTTGACAGCCTCGAAGGTTTCGACGATCTCTGCCTCCGGCTTTTTGCCGAGCAGGGAGACGACGACGATGACAGCGGTGGCCAGCAGGAAAGCGGGGAGAAGCTCGTAAATATCCAGCCAGGTTCCGGCGAAGGCCGTGCGGATAACAAACTTCCAGAAGAAAACCATCACGCCGCCGGAAACCATACCGGCGATGGCGCCCCACTTGGTGGTGCGCTTCCAGAAGAGGGCGAAGAGCACCACGGGACCAAAGGCTGCGCCAAAGCCCGCCCAGGCGAAGGAAACGATCTTGAAGACGGAGCTGTTGGGGTCGGCAGCGAGGAAAATGGCGATGATGGAAATGATGACCACGGAGATGCGGGCAAGCCACACGGAGGCCTTGTTGGAGAGCTTGACGCCGAAGGATTCCTGCACCAGGTTCTGAGAGATGCTGGAGGCAGCAGCCAGCAGCTGGGAGTCAGCGGTGGACATGGTGGAGGCAAGAATACCGGCGAGAATGACACCGGCCACGACGGCGGGCAGGATGCCGTTGCCGCTGATGACCTTGGCGATATCGACGATGATGGTCTCGGCGGCGGAGGCGGAGCCATAGGTGGGAACAACGCCCTTCTGCATGAGGCTGTAGCCGATAACACCGATGAGAATGGCAACGCCCATGGAGATGACCACCCAAACGGAGGCCACGCGGCGGGAAAGGGCGAGCTTTTCCTTATTCTTGATGGCCATAAAGCGCAGCAGGATGTGGGGCATGCCGAAATAGCCGAGACCCCAAGCCAGGGTAGAAACCACCGGCAGTGCGCCGTAGCTCATAACGCTTCCGGAGGCGACATTGTAGCCGCGGAAGAGATCGAGATAGCCGTCAAGTCCGGCAACATTTTCCACCACGCTGCCAAAGCCGCCGGTGGTGACGGCGCCGAAACCGACCACAACGAGGAGGGCGATAGTCATAACGATGGACTGGATAAAGTCGGTGGTGGAGGCCGCGAGGAAGCCGCCGAGGGCGCAGTAGATGATGATGACGGCGGCGCTCAGGACCATGGCGAGCATATAATCCATGCCGAAGAGGGAGGCAAAAAGCTTGCCGCAGGCGGCAAAGCCGGAGGCGGTGTAGGGAACAAAGAAGATGATGATGAAAAGGGCGGCAATGACGGTGAGGATCTTCTTTTTATCCCCGAAGCGGCGGCTGAAGAAGTCCGGCAGGGTGAAGGCATCCACCTTCTGGGTGTAGGCGCGCAGGCGCTTTGCCACCACCAGCCAGTTGACATAGGTGCCGATGGCGAGGCCGACGGCTGTCCAAACCGCCTCGGGAAGGCCGGTCATCAGGGCGACGGCGGGCAGGCCCATCAGAAGCCAGCCGCTCATGTCGGAGGCCTCGGCGCTCATGGCGGTGACCAGGGGGCCGAGGGAGCGGCCGCCGAGGTAGAAGTCGCCGGAGGTGGCGTTCTTCTTGGAGACCTTAAAGCCGATCATGACCATCATGGCCAGATATAAGAGAATGGTGATGAGAATGGTGATGAGATTGCGATCCATGGTAAAACCTTCTTTACAGGAAATTATTCATTAGTTTACCATGCTAAAGCGATAAAGTCAAGAGCCTGCTATAAATTTCATGCAGAAAAACGCTCGGAATAAAAAATGTCCGCGTAGCGGACTCCTTGGAACTTCTTCACGCTTCACTATTACGTATTACTTCCGCCAAAATCGACTTTTAAGATAATAGTGAAAAGTGAAGAGTTAATAGTGAAAAAGTAAAATCGACAAGGCTCTGTCGAACCTTGTCGATTTTGGCAGGGATTTGAAGTGCTTCGCACCCCTCTTGCGGTGCCCGGAAAAATCTTCGGGCTTACGCTGATCCTCGATTTTTCCGACCGCTGCGCCTGCAGCCCCTCGCTGTATCGTCCGCCGGACGCGCTCGGGTCTGCAGCCCGCGACGGAACCGTCGCTCGGGTTCAAATCAACTGCATCAAAGACAAAAGGCATACCCGGATGGGTATGCCTTTTGCCTTGGCGGAGAAGGAGGGATTTGAACCCTCGCGACGGTCACCCGCCCTACTCCCTTAGCAGGGGAGCCTCTTCACCACTTGAGTACTTCTCCACGGTGAAAATATATACGCATATGTATCTCGCTTCCGGCACGGAAAAACCTGCTCCGGCGCCGGGGCGCTGGATCTCGTTTGGCGGAGAGAGAGGGATTCGAACCCCCGGCCCTTTCGGGTCACTGGTTTTCAAGACCAGCTCCATAAACCGCTCGGACATCTCTCCGTGTCTCTGAAAGCGCTAAGTTATGATAGCACAAAGAAGCGAGGTTGTCAACCTCACAGAAAGAAAAATCGGCATTTCCTGCAGGAAATGCCGAAAAAAGCCGGGTCAGATGGTGGCCATGACGTTTTCCTTGGCCTTGAGGATGTGCGCCTTGGCGGCGGCCTCCGCTGCGGCGCTGTCCTTTGCCGCAACAGCCTCGTAAATGCGCCGGTGTTCTGCCACGGAGACGGCGGCGCGGCCCTCTGCCTGGACGGAAAGCTCCCGCACCCGGCGGGTGTAGGTGCTGAAGGCGGCGAGGGAATGGCGCAGGGGACGGCTGCGGCAGGCATCGTAGAGGCTGGCGTGGAAGGCGGAGTCCAGCTGCCGCACCTGCAGGGCATTATTTTTGCTGACGTAGTATTCCTGCAGCTCCACAATCTCCCGCAGGGCGGAAAGCTCCTCCGGCGTGGCCTTTTCCGCCGCCCAGCGGGCGGCAAGCCCCTCCAGATTGATGCGGATATCGTAAATATCCGCGATATCCTGCTCGGAAATGCCCACAACGATGGCGCCCTTGTTGGGAATGTTGTGCACAAGCCCCTCCCGCTCCAACTGGCGAAGGGCTTCCCGCACGGGGGTGCGGGAAACACCGAGCTCCGAGGAAAGCCGCAGCTCGGACAGGCTCTCACCGGGGGCATAGGTTCCGTCGATGATGCGCTGCTCCACCTCCCGGAAGACCTTGGCGCCGAGGGAGGTGTCCTGCTCGGCGCCGGGGATACGGGGGCTCAACGGCTCTGAGACGCAAAGCGTCCCGGGGCGAGGGTTTCAATGAGGTTTTCCAGCTCCACCGTGGCGATGACCGTCTGGCGGCCGGTGGCATACTGGGCGTCCACCCATTCCTTGACCTGCGCAACCAGGGGATCGGCCTTGGTCAGGCGGGCGTTGCCGCGGGGACGGTAATGGTCGTTGATCCAATAGGCGATGCCGGCAAGGCCGGAGGTGGCGCTGACGGAAACGGCCGCGCCGCGGTTGAGAATCTTCTTGGTGTCGAAAATGTTGTAGATCTCCTCATCCTTGAGCAGACCGTCGGCATGGATGCCGGCGCGGGTCATGTTGAAATGCTCGCCGACGAAGGGAGTCATGGGCGGGATATCGTAGCCGATCTCGTTGCGGTAGTAATCGGCGATCTCGGTGATGACGGTGGTGTCCATGCCGTCGGTGGTGCCGCGCAGGGCGGCATATTCAAAGACCATGGCCTCCAGCGGCACGTTGCCCGTGCGCTCACCGATGCCCAGCAGCGAGCAGTTGACGGCGCTGGCGCCGAAGAGCCATGCCGTGGCCGCGTTGGCCACCGCCTTGTAGAAATCGTTGTGGCCGTGCCACTCCAGCTGCTCGGAGGGAACGCCGGAGAGGTGCTGCAGCGCGTAGATGAGACCCGCCACGGAGCGGGGCAGGGCAACGCCGGTGTAAGGAACGCCGAAGCCCATGGTGTCGCACACGCGCAGCTTGACGGGAACATCGGCCTCCTCGGCCAGCTTCATGATCTCGTTTGCAAAGGGAACCACAAAGCCGTAAATGTCGGCGCGGGTGATATCCTCCAGATGGCAGCGGGGAATGAGACCGGCATCCAGCGTCTCCTTGATGACGCCGAGATAGTGATCCATGGCCTGAGAACGGCTCATGTTGAGCTTTTTGAAGATGTGATAGTCGGAGCAGGAGACGAGAATGCCCGTTTCCTTGATGCCGATGTTCTTGACCAGCTCAAAATCCTTCTTGGAGGCGCGGATCCAGGTGGTGATCTCCGGGAAGGAATAGCCGAGATCCATGCAGGTCTGCAGCGCCCGGCGGTCGGTCTCGCTGTAGACGAAGAATTCCGTCTGCCGGATGATGCCCTTGGGGCCGCCAAGGCGGTGGAGCATCTTATAGAGGGTGACCATCTGCTCCAGGGTGTAGGGGGCGCGGGACTGCTGGCCGTCGCGGAAGGTGGTGTCGGTGATCCAGAGATTCTCCGGGGTGTTCTGCGGCACGCGGCGGAAGTTGAAGGCCGTTTTCGGCACCTCGTCGTAGGTGTATATCTCGCGGAAAAGTTCCGGCTCGGTGACGTCCTGCAGGGTGTACTTATAGGGGTCGCGCTCCAGAACGTTGGATTTTTTGTTCAGCTCCAAAGGCATGATGGGTTTCCTCCTTGAGGGTAAGTGTATGGTTGTATAATTGTATACAATCTGCGGGGGTGTTGGGGATATTATATACGCAGGGCTTCCGCTTGTCAATGGGGTATTCGCATGATTTTAAAAATATTAGGGAAAATGCGCATAATATGCATAAAAACTGTGCAAGCTCTCTCCTTCCGTCTTTTTGCCTTGCGGCAAAAAACCGACCTCCCTCGTCAGAGGGAGGTCGGGAAACAAAAAGCCACCCCGGAGGGAATCCGGGGTGGCTTCGGCAGGAACTTTTCGGTTAATTTCAAAAGAAAGCCCCGGATTACATCAAATAATGCTTTCTTCCCAACATTCCGGTGGAGCTAATCCTAAAATTCTTGCTATCGTGGGCGCAACATTGGCAAGTCCGAAGGAACCATCGCGAAGTTTATATTCGGTATTTCTGTCATATATGATGAAAGGGACAGGATTAAGAGAGTGAGCTGTACGGATCTGCAGTTCTCCCGCTTTGTTCTTTTCCAGCATTTCATCCGCGTTGCCGTGATCGGCGGTAATAATCAACGTCATATTGTGGGCATCTGAAGCCTTCAGCAACCGTGAAAGTGCAAGATCTACAGCTTCAACGGAAGCAATAGCGGCATCGATATTACCCGTATGGCCAACCATGTCGCCGTTGGGGAAATTACAACGGATAAAATCGTATTTTTCCGATGCGATCACCTTGATCAGATCATCGGTGATCTCGGCAGATTTCATCCACGGGCGCTCGTCAAAAGGAACCTTGTCAGACGGGATCTCATTGAACATTTCCAGTGTTTCGCTGAACTTTTCACTTTTGTTTCCGTTCCAGAAGTAGGTAACATGACCGTATTTCTGAGTTTCGGAGACCGCATATTGGTACAGCTGATTGTCAACGAGAAGCTCGGAGAGGGTATTGTGTATTTCGGGCGGGGCTACAAGGTATCGCCGGGGTAAATTGAGGTCACCGTCATACTGAAGCATGCCTGCATATACGACATCAGGCCGGTATTCTCTGTCAAATCCGCTGAAAATGTCCTGATCAAAGGCCATGGAGAGCTCAAGAGCCCGGTCGCCCCGAAAATTGAAAAGAATGACACTGTCTTTATCCACAATTTTTCCGATGGGAAGGCCGTCTTTGGCAATGACGAAAGCAGGCAGATCCTGATCTATGACATGCAGCTCTTTGCGATATGTATCAATTGCGGAACGTGCGCAGTCGAACTGCCTGCCAATTCCCAATACATGCGTTTCCCATCCCCGTTTTACCATGGACCAATCGGCTTCATACCGATCCATGGTGATTTGCATGCGACCGCCGCCGCTGGCAATCCGGGCATCAAATTCGGCATCATTCAATTGCGCCAGAACTCCTTCAAGCTGCGCAATATACGTATGTGCGCTTTCTGCCGGAACATCGCGACCGTCAAGCAGGACGTGAATGCGCACTTTTTGGATGCCGGAATCTTTTGCCTTTTTCAGCATGGCGATGAGATGAGAAATGTTTGAATGTACGTTGCCGTCGGAAAGGAGACCGATAAAGTGGAGCGCGGAACGGTTGTTGATACAGTTATCAATGACTTCCTTCCATGCTCCGGATGAAAACATTTTGCCGCTTTCGATGGATTCATTGACCAGCTTGGCCCCCTGAGCGTATATCTGTCCGCAGCCAAGCGCGTTATGGCCGACTTCACTGTTGCCCATATCGTCATCGGAAGGGAGGCCGACAGCCTGGCCGTGTGCTTTCAGCCGAGTGTTCGGAAAGGCGGACAGCAACATGTCCAGTGTTGGTGTGTGTGCCTGCGCGATGGCATCGCCGAGTCCGGTTTTGCTGAAACCGATTCCGTCCATAATTACAAGAAGAACTCTTTTTTTCATAAAAATATCTCCAAACCAAAGATCATATCATCGCCCGCAGCACCTGCAGGGCGGCGCGGGCGTCGCGCAGGTCGGCGGACTGGAGGGCGGAGCCGAGACCGCGCACGGGCAGGGCGAGAATGGCGGTGGGGATTCCGGCGGCGGAGAGCTGGATCTGGCCGGCATCGGAGGTGCGGTCGGGGCAAAGCTCCTCCTGCAGGGAAATTCCTGCCTTTTCTGCGGCATTCCGCAGGGCATCCAGGGCGACGGGGCTGCAGATGCAGCCCTTATCCATCAGCCGCAGCACGGGACCCTTGCCAAGAGCCGCGCCGTCGGCGCCGGGGACATCCCCCGCGGGGGAGCAGTCCAGCAGGATGGCAAGCTCAGGCGAAACTGCACCCGCGGCAGCGCGCACGGCGCCGTGCTCCACCTCGGCGGCCGCGGAGAAGCAGAGGGTCACATCGGCATCGCCGGGCATTTCCTCCGCCAGGGCACAGAGAAGGGCGCCGGGCAGGGCGGGATCGATATAATTTGCCGTGAGGCGATTGCCCAGGCGGCGGGGAGCGTCGCAGAGGAGGGCGGGATCGCCGGGCTTGACGCGGCGGGCGGCATCGGCGCGGCTCCGGGCGCCGATATCGATATAGAGCTCGGAGGACAGGGTGGGAGCCTCTTTTTCTGCCCGGATAATTCCCCGCAGGCCGGAGAGGAAGCGAACCTCCCGGTCACACAGGGCGGCGGGGGAAAGGCGACCCAAAAGACCGAAGCGGACAAAGCCGTCCTTGTCGATATGGGAGGCCATGATGCCGGAGGCATCGGCATGAGCCACAAAAAGCAGCCGGCGACCCTCTCCGCGGCGGCGGATGAGGAGCTGGCCGAGGTTATCGGCGGAAATTTCCGCCCCGGCGGGCAGAAGCGCCCGGAGGAGGGCATGCCCCTCGGCCTCAAAGGCGGAGGGAACAGGGTTGGCAGCCAGACGGCTGTAGGCGGAATAGAGATCAGACATTGTAGATTTCCTCACTTTCGGTGCAGGCGCGGGCGATGTCGCACATGGCGCGGATATCCGCAAGGCTTGCGGTGGAGGCGGAAGAGTGAATGGAACGAACGGCAACGGCGATGCCGCCGCAGCGCACGCCCCGGGCGGAGATATGGATGGCGCCGGCATCGGTGCCGCCGGAAATGTATTCCTTGACCTGGTGGGGCGCGCCGATCCCCTCCGCCGCGGCGCAGAGGGCGCGGAACATGGCGGGATGGTAGACGGTGCGGTTGTCCATATAGACCAGCACGGCGCCCTCCCCCTGGCGGCAGACCTTGCGGTGGTCGGGGGTGCCGGGCAGATCGGCAGCGGTGGTGCCTTCGCAGATGATGGCCCGGTCGGGGCAGAGGGTGTCCGCCAGGAAGGCGGCACCGAGACCGAGCTCCTCGCCGACGGTAAAGCCAAACCAGGTGTCATAGGGAAGCTCGCCCTTGCAAAGCTCCATCAGCGCAAGGCAGCCGGCGCGATCGTCCAGAGCCTTGGCCAGCACCCGCCCGTCGCCGTACTCGGTGTATTCCGTATCAAAGACCGCCCAGTCTCCGGGGGAGACGACGGCCTCCGCCTCGGCGCGGCTGGTTGCGCCGATATCCACCGAGAGGGAGGAGAGCTTGGGCACATTCTCCCGCTCTTCCTTTTCAAAAAGATGGATGGCCTTCAGGGAGATGACGCCGGGAACCGCCTTCTCGCCGATGAGAATGCGGCGGCCGATGAGCACCCGGGGATCAAAACCGCCCACAGTGCCGAATTTCAGCAGGCCGTCCTCCCGGATATGGGTGATGAGAAAGCCCACCTCGTCCATATGGGCGGCAAAAAGCACGCGATTCTGGGGGCGGTTTTTGCCGCGCTTGAAAACCACCAGGTTTCCGGCGGCGTCGGTGTGCATTTCATCGGCAAAGGGAGCAAGCTCGGCGCGGATAAAGTCCCGCACCGCGTCCTCATAGCCGGAAATGCCCGGCAGCGCGCACAGGGTGCGCAAAAGCTCTTTCATTTTGCCGCCTCTCTTTCTGCCAGACCGGCCACGGATACGCAAAGCAGCTTTGCCGCCGCCTCAATATCCGAAAGACAGGCCGTTTCATAGGGAGTGTGCATATATTTGATGGGAATGGAGATGAGGGCTCCCGTCAGACCGCAGGCGCGGTGCATGGCGGAAAGATTGGTGCCCGTGCCGCCGGAAAGGGGCTCCAGGGTGTAGGGAATCTGCGCCTCCTCCGCCGCCCTGCGGCAGAGGGCGGTGAGTTCCCGGCCGATGTGCGGACCCGTGCCGAGGGTGGGGCCTTCGCCCATGGGGAAGGTTTCCTCGGGATCGCTGTCCGGGGTTCTGGCATGGGTCACATCCACCACAAAGCTCCAGGCAGGGGCAAAGCGGTGGGCTGCGGTGCGGATGCCGCGCAGGCCGACCTCCTCGCCAAAGGAGGCGCAAAGCACCAGATTGAAGGGAAGCGCCTTCTCGCGCAGACCCTCCGCTGCCCGGAGCAAAACATAGAGACCTGCCCGGTCATCCAGCGATTTTCCGCAGATCCGGTCGCCGAGCAGGGGCGTCAGCTCCCCACGCAGGGTGACGGGGGAGCCGAGGGGAACCAGTTCCCGCAGCCGATCCTCGGACAGACCGGTGTCGATGGAAAGATCCTCCGGCCGGAAGGCCTTCTGCATATCCTCCCGGCGCTGCACATGGGGCGGCAGGCTGGCGATGGAGCCAAAAAGACGCTCCCGGCCATGGATAATGACCTCCCGGGCGGGCAGCGTCCGCGGATCCAGCCCGATGACGGTAAATTTCAGAAAGCCGCCGGGGGCATAGCCGGTGACGAGCATGCCGATCTCGTCGGCATGGGCATCCAGAAGGCAGGTGGGTCTGGAAGGGTCAAAGGAATTGACATAAAGCAGGGTGTTGCCAAGACAGTCCCGCTCTGCGGTGAAGCCCAGAGCCTCTCCCGCAGCGGCAAAGACGGACGCAGGGGCATCCTCCCGGCCGCTGACGCCCTCTGCGGCGCACAGGCGGGACAGAAGTTGTGGAATTTTTGGCATGGGACGCTCCTTTCGCACGGAGAGAGGGGGTCATTTCTCCGGGGGAGGCATGACGCTCTTTCCGAATTTGGAATAGATGAAGTGCTGGCTTGTGTAAAGGCTGTGGGAGCCGGAGAAAATATAGGAAGCAAAGCAGGCCACGGCCAGGGGCAGGAAGGCTCTGCCGCCGAAGAGCTCAACCCCCAGAATCAGGGAGGCCACGGGGGCGTTGGTGACTCCGCAGAAGAGGCTGACCAGCCCGATGGCGGCGCCAAAGGCGGGGGAGAGGCCGAGGAGGGGAGCAAGGGTGCAGCCCAGGGTGGCGCCGATGCAGAAGGAGGGAACGATTTCGCCTCCCTTAAAGCCGGTGTTCATGGTAATGGCCGTGAAGCAGAGCTTCAGGGCAAAGGCGCCGGCGGGAAGGGCGCTGCCGGCAAAGGCGGCATCGATAAGCTCGCTGCCGGTGCCGCTGTAGGCGGTGGTGCCGAGGGCGAGGGTGAGCCCGAGGAGAAGAAGGCTGCCGGCAAGCACCCGCAGAAAGGGATTGGGGAAGAGCCTGCGGCCGGCGTGGGCAACTCCCTCCGACAGCAGGCAGAAGAGGATGCTCACCAGCGCGGCGGCAAAGGCGATGAGCCCGACCTTCAGCACAAGCAGGGGAGAGAGGTTGGGAATTGCGCCGATGGCATAGGCGGTGGCGTGTACGCCAAGCTTTCCGGAGATGTAGGCGGCGGTCAGCGCCGTGAGAAGCCCCGGAAAGAGGGCTGCATCGTAAAGGATGCCCACGCAGACGAATTCAATCACAAAAATCACCGCGGTGACCGGGGTGCCGAAGACGGCGGCAAAGAGACCGGCCATGCCGCAGAGCATCATCACCCGCCCGTCATCCGCAGAGAGGCGGAACAGGCGGGAAAGCCATGAGCCGATGGCGCCGCCCATCTGCAGCGCGGCACCCTCCTTGCCGGCGGAGCCGCCGAAGAGGTGGGTGATGGCGGTGCTGATGAAGATGAGGGGCGCGATGAGGGGCGAAAGCTGCTTCTCATCCCGCACGGCGTCGATGATCTCGTTGGTGCCCTTGTTGTTTTCAAGCCGCAGCAGGCGGTAGAAAAGCACGATGAGCGCGCCGGCGGCGGGCAGCAGAAAGATGAGCTTTGGCCGGGCGGAAAACTGCGCGGCGGCAAAATGCAGAAGATGCCAGAAGCCGGCGCCGACGGCGCCGCAGAGCAGTCCCAGCAGGGCGGCAAGGGCTGTCCATTTCAAAATAGAGCCGCAATAGCGGAAAAAGCGGCCGGCATGCCCGCCGATCCGGGAATGGAGAGACATGGGGAAAAACCTTCTTTTAGCGGAAATATCGGGCCGTCGCAGAGGACGGCCCGAAGGTGGATTTGCTTATTTCTCGAGGCTCTTTAAGTAGGCAAAGCAGGTGGTGACCTCGGTCACGCTGTCGGGCTGGTGGTTCTCGCTTTCCACCACCATGGGCAGACCGAGCTCGATGGCCTTGGCATACACGGCGGCCACGGGGGCATCGCCCTGGCCGAGGGGTGTTCCGGTGCCGTCGGGATGGCCGTCCTTGACGTGGATGGAGACCAGGCGATCCTTCAGACGCTCCATGAGGGCAACGGGATCCTGACCTGCCTTGAAGGCCCAGAAGGTGTCGATCTGCAGGGTGATATTGGTGCGGGCGATGAGCTCCTCCTCCACAATTTTGCCGTAGGAGGTGGGGATGAACTCGCGGGAATGGTTGTGGAAGGAGAGACGCATACCCTCGGCAGCAAGCTTCGGGCCGTAGACATTGCAGAAATCGATGAAGGCATCGAGCTTCTCCTCGGTGGAGAAGTCAAAGCCGGGAACGATGATATCGCGGGTGCCGATGGTCTTGTGGAAGGCGACCTGACCCTCGAAATCGGCCATGATAAGCTCATGGGGGGTGTGGGTGCTGCTGCAGGTGAGGCCGTATTTATCCAGCCAGCCGCGGACGGTTTCGGCGCTGTGACCGAAGAAGCCGGCAAATTCCACGGATTTGTAGCCGATCTCCGCCACGGTGCGAAGAACGCCCTCCAGATCCTTATCGGTCAGATCGTAGAGACTGTAGAGCTGAATGCCGTAATTCATAGTTTTTTATACCCCTTTACTATAGACGGATTTGCTTTTGCAGGTATATAATATACCCTCGGCGCTTTTTTTGCAATATGCCAAAAGAGAAAAATCGGCGGCGGCGGATATTTGTGCAAATCACTTTAACGATTTAGTTGACTAAAGCGCTAAAGTATGGTATGATATCCGGTATATAATAGAGAAGTGTACCGTCCTGCGGACGGCGGAAAGGATTTGAGCACCGGCTATGAAAGAGACAGAGAAGGTTCTGCGGGGCAGAGAGCTGCTGGAGCTGCGCCTGCGCAGCCTCTATGAGCGTTACGGCTATTGCAAATACCGCATGAGCCGATTTGAGGAATACAGCCTCTATCTGGAAAACCGAAATTTCCTCAAGAGCGACCGGATCATCACCTTTACCGATGACCGCGGCAAGCTTTTGGCCTTGAAGCCGGATATCACCCTCTCCATCGTCAAGGGCGCGGGGCGGGATGCCGCGGCGCGGGTCTATTACAGCGAGAATATCTTCCGTGCCGCCTCCGGCTCCGATGAGATGCGGGAAATGCGCCAGGTGGGTCTGGAGCATATCGGCCGGGTGGATCTGTACACCGAGAGCGAGGTGCTCATGCTCGCGCTGGAAAGCCTTGCCGCCGTGGGGCGGGATTACATCATGGGCATTTCCCACCTGGGACTGGTGACGGGACTTCTGGATGCCACCGAGCTTCCCGCCGCGGAAAAGGAGAAGCTTTCCCTCTACATCGGCAGTAAAAATGCCCATGAGATCGCGGCGCTGTGCGCCGCCTCGGGCGTCGGTCCGGCTCTTGCGGAAAAGATCTGCGCCCTTGCCGGCATTTACGGCACCTTCCCGGAGCGCATGGATGCCCTGCGCGGGCTGGTGGTCAACAAATCCACCGAATCGGCGGTGGAGGAGCTGTGCGCCCTGTATGAGATCCTTGCGGAGGCGGGCTACGGCGATCGGATCCGGGTGGATTTCTCCGTGGTCAATGATCTTTCCTATTATAACGGTATCACCTTCCAGGGCTTTGTGGAGGGCGTGCCCGAGAGCGTGCTTTCCGGCGGCCGGTATGACAATCTGCTCCACCGCATGGGACGCAGCGGCGAGGCGCTGGGCTTTGCCCTCTATATGGATGCGCTGGAGCGCACCCTGGAGGCGGAGGCGCTGCCGGAGGCGGACATTCTCTTCCTCTATCCGGAGGATGCGCCGGCGGCGGATGTGGCCAGAGCCGTGCGGCAGCTTTCCCGGGAGGGGCGGGTATACGCCGCCCTGACGGAGCCGGAGAATATGAGCTTCTGCCGCAGGGTTGTCTATGCGGCGGGGGAGGTGCAGGAATGAAAATGCTCAATATTGCCCTGCCCAAGGGTCGTCTCGGCGAAAAAGCCTACGGTATTTTTGAAAAAATCGGCTACGGCTGCCCGGAGATCCGGGAGGACAGCCGCAAGCTCATCTTTGAGAATGCGGAGAGCGGCGTCCGCTATTTCTGGGCAAAGCCCTCGGATGTTGCCATCTATGTGGAGCGCGGCGCGGCGGATATCGGCATAGTCGGCAAGGATATTCTGCTGGAATACGGGCCGGATGTTTACGAGCTGCTGGATCTCGGTCTCGGAAAGTGCCGCATGGCGGCGGCGGGCCCCAAGGGGCGCCGTCCCAGTCCCGACCGCACCCTCCGGGTGGCCACCAAGTTTTCCCGCATTGCCCGGGCCTATTACGAATCCCGGGGACGGGAGATCGATATCATCCATTTAAACGGCTCCATCGAGATCGCCCCGCTGCTGGATCTTTCCGATATCATCGTGGATATCGTGGAAACGGGCAGCACCCTGCGGGAGAATGATCTGGAGGTTTATGAGGAGATCGTTCCCATCAGCGCCCGCCTTGTGGCAAATAAAGCGGCATACAAGTTCAAAAGCGCGGAGATCGAGCGCATCTGCGCCGCCCTGCGCGGGGAATTGGAGAAATAAAAAATGATTTCAGTATACGATCTGACCCGGGGGGACACCCCGGAGATCTTTGACAGAACGGCAGAGGCCGCGATGGTCACCGAAAGGGTGGCGGAGATCCTTGCCCGGGTGCGGGCGGAGGGCGATGCCGCGGTGCTGGAATATGAGCGCCGCTTTGACCGGGCGGAGATGACCGCGCCGGAGCTTTCCCCCGAGGCATGGGAAGAGGGCGCCGCTGCGGTGGAGCCGGAATTTGTGGAAATTCTGCGGGAGGCGGCGGAAAACATCCGCGCCTTCCATGAAAATCAGCTGCGCCGGGGCTTTGAAACGCGCCGCGAGGACGGCGTGGTGCTGGGGCAGTGCGTGCGCCCCCTCGCCCGGGTGGGCATCTATGTCCCCGGCGGCACGGCGGCCTATCCCTCCACGGTGCTGATGAATGCCATTCCCGCAAAGCTTGCGGGGGTGGAGGAGGTTATCATGACCACCCCGCCGGGACCGGACGGGAAAATTACCCCGGCCATCCTCGCGGCGGCCAAGATCGCCGGCGTGGACCGCATCTTCCGCATGGGCGGTGCCCAGGCGGTGGGCGCCCTCAGCTACGGCACGGAAACGGTGCCCCGGGTGGATAAAATCGTCGGCCCCGGCAACTGCTATGTGGCCGAGGCAAAGCGCCAGGTTTACGGCCTGGTGGATATCGATATGATCGCCGGCCCCAGCGAGATCCTCGTCATTGCCGACGGGGCATCCAACCCCGCCTTTGTGGCGGCGGATCTCCTCTCCCAGGCGGAGCATGACCGCATGGCCAGCGCCGTTCTCGTTACCGAATCGGCAGACCTCGCAGCGGCCGTATCCGCAGAGCTGGAGCGGCAGATCCCCCTGCTTTCCCGGGCGGAGATCGCGCGGGAATCCATCGACCGGCGGGGACGTATTCTCATCACCTCCGACATCGCCGCGGCGGTGGAGCTGGCAAACGAGCTGGCGCCGGAGCATCTGGAGATCTGCACCGAGGATCCCTTCCGCTGGCTTCCCGCGGTGAAAAATGCCGGGTCGGTCTTCCTGGGACGCTGGTGTCCCGAGGCGCTGGGCGATTATTTTGCCGGCCCGAACCACACGCTGCCCACCTCCGGCACGGCACGCTTTGCAAGCCCCCTGTCGGTGGATGACTTTATCAAAAAATATTCCTATACCTATTACACGAAGGATGCCCTTGCGGAGGTGTATGAAAAGATCGGCCGCTTTGCCGACCGGGAGGGTCTCGGCGCCCACGCAAAGAGCGTGCGCATCCGCTTTGAGGAGGAGAAATGAGCCGCTTTCTCGATGCCCGCTTTGCGGGGCTGACGCCCTATGTTCCCGGCGAGCAGCCCCGGGGCTTTGATTATATCAAGCTCAACACAAACGAGCTGCCCTATCCCCCGGCGCCGGCCGTTGCCGCTGCCGCGGAGATGGAGGCTCGCCGCCTGCAGCTCTATTCCGACCCGGAAAGCCGGGAGCTCAAGGAGACCCTGGCCGAGGTCTACGGCCTTTCTCCTCAGGAGGTCTTTGTATCCAACGGCTCCGATGAGATTCTCTCCTTTGCCTTTATGGCCTTCTGCGGAGAGGGGCGGGGAGCCGCCTTTCCCGATATCACCTACGGCTTTTACCGGGTTTACGGCGAGCTTTACGGCGTGGATTGCGACATCCGCCCCCTGCGGGAGGATTTCAGCATAGATCCGTCGGATTATTTCGGCAACGACCGCATGGTGGTCATTGCAAACCCCAATGCCCCCACGGGCATGTGCCTTTCCCTTGCGGATATCCGGGAGATCCTGCGGCACAATCCCGATGTGCCGGTGCTCATCGACGAGGCGTATGTGGATTTCGGCGGGGAAAGCGCCCTGGCGCTTCTGCCGGAGTATGACAATCTGCTGGTTGTCCGCACCTTTTCCAAATCCCGGGCGCTGGCCGGTGGCCGGCTGGGCTTCTGCTTTGGCTCGGAGGGGCTGATCCGGGATCTTGAGACCATCAAGTTCTCCACAAATCCTTACAATCTGGATCGCATGACCCAGGCGGCGGGCATCGCCGCCCTGCGGGATGGTGAATATTTTGAAAAAACCGTGGGCGCGGTCATCAAAACCCGCGAGGAGACGGCGGAAAACCTCAGAAAGCTGGGCGCGCGGGTGCTGCCCTCCCGGGCAAACTTCCTCTTTGTCTCCCTGCCGGGCATTCCCGGCGCGCAGGTGCTTGCCGCCCTGCGGGCGCGGGGGATCCTCGTGCGGCATTTTTCCGCCCCCCGCATTTCCGATTTTGTCCGCATCACCGTCGGCACGCCGGAGCAGATGGATAAGCTCTGCGCCGCCCTGGCCGATATCATCAATTCGGAGGAATGATCACTATGCGTACTGCTGAAATCCGCCGCGACACGGCGGAGACCCGCATCGCCCTCTCCCTGACGCTGGAGGGAAGCGGCACCGCCGGAATTTCCACGGGCTGCGGCTTCTTTGACCATATGCTGACCCTCTTTGCCGCCCATGGCCGCTTTGATCTTGCGGTGGACTGCGACGGCGATATGGAAGTCGATGCCCATCACACCGTGGAGGATGTGGGCATTTGCCTTGGCCGTGCCTTTGCCGAGGCGCTGGGCTCCAAGGCGGGCATCACCCGCTACGGCGATATCCTGCTGCCCATGGATGAGAGCCTGGTGGCGGTGGCGGTGGATATCTCCGGCCGCGGCGGCGCCTTTGTCTCCCTGCCCACACCGGCCTGCAAGGTGGGCGATTTTGACTGCGAGCTCGCCGAGGAATTCCTTGTGGCCTTCGCCCGGGAATCGGGCATCACCGTCCATGCGCGCCTGCTGTGCGGCGGCAATTCCCACCACATTCTGGAGGCGGCCTTCAAGGGCCTCGGCCGTGCGCTGAAGGCGGCGGTGGCGGAGGATGCCGCCCTTTGCGGCGGTCTGCCCTCCACCAAGGGAGTGCTGTAAATGGTCGGCATTGTGGATTACGGAGTGGGAAATCTCTTTTCCCTGCAGAGCTCCTTTGCCTACCTCGGCTTTGAAACGGCCGTTTCCGGCGATCCGGAGGTACTGCGCCGCTGCGGGCATATCATTCTGCCCGGTGTGGGCGCCTTCCGGGATGCGGCGGACAAGCTGCGCCGGACGGGGCTGGATGCATACATTCAGGAGGAGGCCGCGGCGGGAAAGCCCCTGCTCGGCATATGCCTGGGTATGCAGCTGCTTTTTGAAAAAAGCTATGAATACGGCGAGTGGCAGGGCCTTGGGCTCATTCCCGGCGCCGTACGGCCCATTGCCGAGGTCTGCGGCGAGGGGCTGAAAATTCCCCACATCGGCTGGAATGGGCTGGATTTCCCCGCGGAGCGGGAGAGATGCCCCCTGTTCCGGGAGCTTTCGCCGGGGGATGCGGTTTATTTTGTCCATTCCTACCATGCGACGGACTGCGGGGATTATATCACCGCCACTTCCGAATACGGCGCGCCGCTGACGGCTGCCGCCGCGAAAGAGAATGTCCTCGGCACCCAGTTTCATCCCGAAAAGAGCGGCGAGGTGGGGCTTTCCATCCTGAAGGCCTTCTGCCGGCTTTGATTCGAGAAAGGTTTTTATTAAAAAATGCTGATTTTTCCTGCAATTGATATTTACGAGGGGCGGGTTGTGCGCCTGGAAAAGGGTGACTATGCCCGCATGACGGTCTACGGAGAGGATCCCGTCGCCAAGGCGGCGGAATTTGCGCAGAGCGGGGCGGAGTGGCTCCATCTGGTGGATCTGGAGGGTGCGCGCACCGGCGACACCCCCAATCTCCCGGTGATTGCCCGCATCGCCGCCGAAACCGGCATGAAAACCGAGGTGGGAGGCGGCATCCGCTCGGAGGAAACGGTGCGCCGTTATCTCGATGCGGGCGTATCCCGCGTCATCCTCGGCACGGCCGCCGTGCGTCAGCCGCGTTTTTTGGCGGATATGATCAACCGCTATGGGGAGCGCATCGCCGTCGGCGCCGACATCCGGGACGGATATGTGGCCGTCAGCGGCTGGACGGAGCAGGCGGAGCTTTCCTGTGAGGATTTCTTCCGCCGCATCTGCGATTTCGGCGGCTCCACCGTCATCTGTACCGATATTTCCCGGGACGGCATGCTCGGCGGGGCAAACCGCGGGCTTTATCGCGATCTGATGCGAGAGTTCCAGGTGGATATCATTGCCTCCGGCGGCGTCTCCAGCCTGGAGGATGTGAAGGCCCTCGCGGAGATGGATATGTACGGCGCCATTCTCGGCCGCGCCCTGTATGAGGGTCGTGTGGATCTGGCCGAGGCCGTTCGCCTGGCGGATAAGCTCTCAAAGGAGAGAAAATGATATGATTTCCAAACGAATCATCCCCTGTCTCGATGTGCGGGACGGCCGCGTGGTCAAGGGCGTGCGCTTTGAGGGCCTTGCGGATGTTTCCTCTCCGGTGGAGCTGGCAAAATATTACAGCAGCGCCGGGGCGGATGAGCTGGTTTTTTACGATATCACCGCCTCCGCCGAGGGGCGGGGCATCTTTACGGAAATTCTACGGGAAACGGCGCGCAATGTCTTCATTCCCCTGACGGTGGGCGGCGGCATCAACACCCTGGAGGATTTTGACCGGGTGCTCAAATGCGGCGCGGACAAGGTCAGCGTCAATTCCGGCGCCATCCGGAATCCCGGGCTCATCGGCGAGGCCGCAAAGCGCTACGGCGACCAATGCGTGGTGCTTTCGGTGGATATCCGCCGGGTGGGGGAGAGCTGGCATGTCCATGCCAAGGGCGGCCGCGTGGATACCGGGCTGGATGCCATTGAATGGATCCGCCGCGGGGTGGCTGCCGGCGCGGGAGAGCTGGTCATCAACAGCATGGATACCGACGGTGTGCGGGAAGGCTTTGACCTGCCCCTCCTGAAGGCCGTCTGCGAGGTGGCGGATGTGCCTGTCATTGCCTCCGGCGGCGCGGGCTGCATGCAGGATTTCACCGAGCTTTTCCGGGCGGTGCCCGGGGTGGATGCGGGGCTCGCCGCCTCTATTTTCCACTTCGGCGAGGTGGACATCCGCGAACTGAAGGAAAAACTGCACGCCGACGGCATTCCCGTCCGGCGGAGATAGGAGCGAAGGAACAATGATCGATCTTAACAGCCTGAAATTTGACGAAAAGGGTCTCATTCCCGCCATTGTGGTGGATGGGGAGAGCGGGCGCGTGCTCACCCTTGCCTATATGAACCGCGAAAGCCTGGAAATCAGCATCGCGGAGGGGCGCACCTGCTTCTGGTCCCGCTCCCGCAAGGAGCTGTGGCGCAAGGGGGAAACCTCCGGCAACATCCAGCATATCATCCGCATGGAGGCCGACTGCGACGGCGATGCCCTCACCGTCTATGTCCGCAAGGAGGGGCCGGCCTGCCATCTCGGAGGCGATTCCTGCTTTGCGCGGGAGCTTTGGCGCAACGAGGAGGAGGCGGAGCCCTTCTCCATCGATGGTCTCGCTGCCCTCATCGCCGAGCGCAAGACGGTGAAAAAAGAGGGCTCCTACACCAACTATCTCTTTGAGAAGGGCATTGACAAAATTCTCAAAAAGGTGGGAGAGGAGACCACCGAGGTCATCGTCGCCGGCAAGGGCGGCGACCGCGCCGAGACGGTCTATGAGATCGCCGACCTCGCCTATCACGTTCTCGTGCTCATGGCGCAGATGGATATCTCCTGTGATGAGGTGCGCCGCGAGCTGGCCTCCCGCCATGTCATCGAGCATAAGGTCAAGCAGGAAAAAATGAAATAAAATAGACAGAAGCACCCCCGGAGAATTTGCCCCCGGGGGTGTTTGATTTGCGTCCCCGACTGTCCAAAAGTAGGGGCGGCAATCTGCCGCCTGCTTTTCCAATAAATCGATATACGGATAACAAGAAGGGGCTTTCGTACCTTTCTTTCGGAAGAAAGGTACCCCAAAGACCGCCAAAAGGAGGTGGGCTTACGCCCCCTCCCGAGGATGCCCACCCCCAGACGGATATATCGGCCAATCCCAGCCTCTTGACTCTGGCGCTATGGTACTTGACGGATAAGGCATTCGCCGGGGGACGGCAGTGCCTGTGCGGATACCACGAAACTTCGGATAGGCGAAATCGTTCTCTCATAGTAGGGATTGCGTCCTCGACTGTCCGCACATCTTGCCTCTCCCCCTGGGAGAGGTGGCCGAGCGCAGCAAGGCCGGAGAGGGAAAAAGAGAGCCCTCTCAGTCGGCTTCGCCGACAGCTCTCCCGGAGGGAGAGCCAAGGCAATAAACGAAACCAATCCGGCCGGAAAGGACTGCTCCTTTCCGCGCCGCGGATTTTTATTGCCGGAGAAGAGGGAGGATTTGTGCAAGTCTTTTCCACAACCGATTGCCATCGGCGGGAAAGTATGCTACAATATAGGGTATAAAGTATGGAGGTCAATAGCTATGTCTGAACTTCGTTACCATCCCCTGATTGATGATTGGATCATGATCGCGGCGAGCCGCCAGGGTCGCCCCCAGATGCCCAAGGACTGGTGTCCCTTCTGCCCGGGCTCCGGCAAAGTGCCCGATCAGTTTGACGTTTTGAAATACGACAACGATTTCCCCGCCCTCTCCCAGGATGCGGAGGAACCCTCCGATGCGCTCTGCGGCCCCCTTTTCCGCAATGCGGAGGCGCACGGCAAGTGCGAGGTCATTCTCTACTCCCCGGAGCACACCGTCACCCTGCCGGAGCTGCCGGTGCCTCACATCCGCAAGCTGGTGGATCTCTGGTGCGACCGCTTTGCGGATATCTCCGCAGACCCCAAGGTGAAATATGTCTTCATCTTTGAAAACCGCGGTGCTGCGGTGGGTGTCACCATGCCCCATCCCCACGGCCAGATCTACGGCTACCCCTGGGTGCCCAAGAAGATCGAGCTGGAGACGGAAAACTGCGCCAAGTACCACGCAAAGAACGGCCGCTGCCTCATCTGCGACATGCGCGCCGAGGAGGAGAAGGCGGGTGACCGCGTGGTCATCAAGAACGACAGCTTCACCGTCGTCCTGCCCTATTTCTGTGAGTATCCCTACGGCGTTTACGTCGTTTCCAATGCCCACAAGCAGTTTATCACCGACCTGACCGACAAGGAGCGCGACGACCTTGCCGCCATCCTGCGGGAAACCGCCGGCACCCTGGACAGCCTCTTTGGCTTTGCCTTCCCCTACATGATGTGCATGCATCAGGCGCCGGTCAACACCGATAAGGATTACAGCGAGAATTACCATTTCCACATTGAGTTCTTCCCGCCCATGCGCGCAGCGGACAAGATCAAGTACAATGCCTCCTCCGAGACGGGTGTCTGGGCGCACTGCAACCCCACCTCCCCCGAGGAAAAGGCCGAGGAGCTCCGCGCAGCCCACGAAAGATTCATGAAGGGTGAATGAGAAATGATGAATTATAAAGCACTGGAAGAAAAATTCCTCCGCCTCTTCGGCGGCGACGCTGCGGATATCCGCGTCTTCTGCGCTCCCGGCCGCGTCAATCTCATCGGCGAGCATATCGATTACAACGGCGGCCGCGTGCTGCCCGCCGCCATCGAGCGGGAAAACTGCATCCTCTGCCGTCCCAATGCGGAGGGAAAATTCCGCCTCGCGGCGGACGATCTGGATCTTTTCGTGGTGGCCGATCCCGCAGAGCTGGAAAACTACCGCGGCAAGGCCTGGGAATCCTATCCTCTCGGCATCGCCTGGGCGCTGAAAGAGGCCGGCTATGAGATCCGCGGCCTCGATATGCTCTACTGGGGCAATGTTCCCTTCGGCGCAGGCCTGTCCTCCTCCGCCTCCATCGAGGTGGCCACCGCCCTGTGCATGGCGGTGATGGGCGGCTGCGAGAATCCCGACCTGGTCAAGCTCTCCCTCATCAGCCAGAGATGCGAGAATGCCTTTGTGGGCGTCAACTGCGGCATCATGGATCAGTTTGCCTGCGCCATGGGCAAAAAGGATGCCTGCATCCGGCTGGACTGCGCCACCCTTGCCTATGATTACGCCCCTCTGAATCTCGGCGAGTACCGCATCGTCATCGGCAACACCAACAAAAAGCGTTCCCTGGCCGACTCCAAGTACAACGAGCGCCGCGGCGAGTGCGAGGCTGCCCTGGCCGACATTCAGAAGGCCGATCCCGCGATCAAGGCTCTCTGTGAGCTGACGCCTGCCCGCTTTGCGGAGCTTGCGGCCAATATTTCCGATGAGACCTGCCGCCGCCGTGCCCTCCACTGCGTGGAGGAGAACGACCGCGTCAATCGCTCCTGCGAGTGCCTTGGTAAGGGGGATCTCGCGGAGTTCGGCCGCCTGCTCAATGCCTCCCATGCCTCTCTGAAGGATCTGTATGAGGTCACCGGCGCGGAGCTGGATGCCCTCGCGGAGACGGCGCAGAAGGCGGAGGGCTGCATCGGCAGCCGCATGACCGGCGCGGGCTTCGGCGGATGCACCGTCAGCCTCGTCCGGCAGGACTGCGTGGAAGGCTTTATCGCCTCCGTTGGCGCAAAATACACCGAAATGACCGGCCTTGTGGCGGATTTCTACGTTACCGGCGCTGCTGACGGCGCCCGCGAGATCACCGCCGAGGTTCGCTGATTACATATTCTTTGGAGGAAGTCCATGTCGTCTAAGGGTTATGTGCGCACCGAGAAGGATATGAAGCTTCTGGTGCTGTACGTTCTCAATCACGTGCAGGATGCGCTGCCGCTGGATGTCATTGTCTATGCGGTGACCACCGATCCTGCGGTGGAATATATGCCGCTGATGGTTGCCATCCGGGAAATGGTGGAGAGCGAACACATCCGCCTGCTTTCCGATGAGGGAAAGGAGCTTTACTGCATCTCCAACCTCGGCCGTCAGACGCTGGAGGCCTGCATCGATGAGATCCGGCCCTCCGTGCGCGCCAAGGCGGGCATTGCGGCGGTGACTTCCTGGCGGCATATGCGCAGCGGCTCCGGCATCACCACTTCCACCCGCGAAATCGGGGACGGAAAGCTGGAGACAGTCATGTCCATGGTGGATGGCGACGAGACCCTGCTGGAGGTGCGGATGCTGACCGTCAGCCATGAGCTGAGCGATTTTCTGGAGAATAACTTCCGCCGCGGCGGAGACAAGCTCTACAACCGCATTCTTGCGGCACTGCTTGATGAATACCGGGATAATGACCGATAAAAGGAAGAAATTATGAAAAAAACAGCCTTTGTATGGATGCTTGTGCCGGCGCTTGCGCTGATGCTGCTTGCCGGCTGCGGTACGGACACCCCCGATCCCAGCCTTCCCCCCGTGTCGGAATCTGTCGGGATGATCAGCTCGGCTCCCTCGGCAGAGCCGACGGATATCCCCGATGCGCCCACATCGGCGACTACCCCCGGGGCAACCCCCACTCCTGCGCCGGACAACTTCACCATGAAGGTGACGGAGGCTCCCGCTGTGGCAAATCCGCTGACCGGCCTTGCGGCGCAGCGCACCGATGCCCGCCCCGTGGCGGTGATGATCAATAACATCAAAAAGGCTCTGCCCCAGCACGGCCTGAAGGATGCCGATATCCTCTATGAGATCCCGGCGGAGGGCGGCATCTCCCGCCTGCTTGCCATCTACAACGATGTCTCCAAGGTGGGAGTCATCGGCTCGGTGAGATCCTCAAGACCAATCTTTATCGATGTGGCCGCCTCCTATGATGCCGTGTATATCCATCACGGCGGCAGTCCGGAGGCCTATGAGATGCTCAATGCCGGCAAGGTTTACCATCTGGACGGCATCTATCTGGAGGGCTCTGTCTTCTACCGCGATGCAGCGCGCCGCAAGACCATGGGCTATGAGCACAGCTCCATGACCACCGGCGCGAAGATCACCGCAAAGCTGCTGAAATCCCAGGTCCGCATGACGGCCAATGCCCCCGCCCCCGCCTTCCGCTTCAGCTACAATGATATTGTGCCGGCCGGAAATGCTGCGGAGAGCTTTACCGTCCGCACGGGAAATTACGAGGCAAGCTACGATTTCCTGCCGGAATACGGAACCTATATGCGCACCCAGCACGGCTGGTCCAGCGATGCCAACGGCACCGGCAAGCTGGATTTCCGCAATGTTTTCGTTCTGCAGATGAAGTACAGCGTCATCTCCGGCGATGCCAAGGGCCGCCTGAAGTTTGAAAACATCGGCAGCGGCAAGGGCTATTACATCACCAACGGAAAAATGCAGGAGATCACCTGGAAGTGGTCTGCCGCCAATGCCCGCATGAAGTATTACGCCGCCGACGGCTCGGAGCTTTCGGTCAACGCGGGCAAGAGCATGATCCATTTTGTTTCCTCGCTGGGCAATGTCAAGGTAAAATAGGCAGCGGAGCGGAAAGTCGTAAAAAATTTGTTAAGAGTTTGAAAGTTTTGTTGCACGTGGCTTTGTGCTGTGTTACAATCACAGAAACCGATGATTAACGGAGGATGAATTATGGAAGAAAAGAATGTTTCCCTCCTTACCGTGGAGGAGCTGGTGGCACTGCTGAAGGGCAATGCCGATGAGGATCGCAAGATCGAGGCCGAGGGTGAGCTCATCAAGCGCATCAAGGCCGGCGAGTGCGATGTTTCCGTGCTGGACGGAATTGAGCTTCCCTCCATGCGGGAGGAAGCCGAGGAGGAAGCGGAGGCAAAGCCGCAGTCGAATCCCTTCATCCTGCCCGGTGCCTATGCCTTCCCCTCTGTGGTGGCGCTCATTGTCATGCTGATGAGCGTGGTGGTCTTTGCGCTGAACCTGTATGCCCTCATCAGCGGCAACTATTTCTCCGATCTGATGAGCGTTCTCTACTACGGCGTCACCGTGCTGCTGGTGGAGTTCGGCAAGGTCTTCCTGGTGGGTCTCGCCATCCATTTACTGACCGATATTGCCTACAATACCGCCAAAGCCCGCAAAAAATAAGAGATAACGCAACCCGCGGGGTCGAAATTCCGATCCCGCGGGTAAAAAATGACCAAATACTTGAAAAAAGTATTGACAAACGGAGAGATATAGGGTATAATACAGGAACCTATCTAAGCGGGTTCTTTTTTTATGCCCGCAAATTTCCCCAAATGGGGGATAGGGAGGCAATTTTAACAAGGAGGTGCCGTTACATGAGAGTAAAGATTACCCTTGCCTGCACGGAGTGCAAACAGCGCAACTATGACACGATGAAGAACAAGAAGAACGACCCCGACCGGCTGGAGATGAAGAAGTACTGCCGTTTCTGCCGCAAGCATACCCTTCACAGAGAAACGAAGTAATCTTTGTATTTGTGTAAAGGAGTAAGATTATGTCGGAAAAGGAAACTGGCGCACTTAAGGCTCCCCTGAAGGCTGAAAAGCCCGCGAAGAAAGAGCCCAAGAAGCCCGGCAAGATGAAAGCCAGATTTGCTGAGCTTAAAAGCGAGATCAAGAAGATCCGCTGGCCCGGCCCCAAGCAGGTTGTGAACAATACCCTCGTGGTTATTGCCACCGTTCTGCTGGTGGGTATCATCATTTGGCTGTTTGATTTCCTGGTTGGTCTGCTCAACACCGGTATCCACAACCTTCTGTAATCACAGAGGTTCAAGGACTGCGGAGGAGAACAGAGAATGGCTGAACAGGCAAAATGGTATGTCGTTCACACCTATTCCGGTTATGAGAACATGGTCGCCGCCTCCATCGAGAAGGCTGTGAAGAACCTGCACCTGCAGGATCAGATCTTCGCCGTCAGCGTACCGATGGAGACCGTCACCGAGATCAAGGACAACAAGCGCAAGGAAGTCGAGCGCAAGGTGTTCCCCGGTTATGTTCTCGTCAAGATGGTTATGAACGATGAATGCTGGCACGTTGTCCGCAACACCCGCGGTGTTACCGGCTTTGTCGGCCCCGGATCCAAGCCCGTCGCCCTTACGGAGGACGAGGTTATGGCTCTCGGCGTTGATAAGCACGAGATCGTCGTGGAATATGCCGTGGGCGACAATGTCAAGATCACGGACGGTCCTCTGGACGGCTTTATCGGCCTGGTGGAGGAGATCGATATCCCCAAGAACCGCGTCAAGGTTATCGTATCCATGTTCGGACGTGAGACCCCTGTGGAGCTGGAGCTTGCACAGGTTGAGCCGATGGACGACTGAGTCCCCCCGGCTTTGAAAAACAGATAGCAAATTGCGGTAGTACTCCCCTCGGGGAGGTTTTGTGGGAGGACATGCAGGGCATCGTCCGAAACCACCACATTTTATCAAGGAGGTGCACACTAAAGTGGCACAGAAAATTACCGGTTATGTTAAACTGCAGATCCCCGCAGGTAAGGCGACTCCCGCCCCCCCTGTCGGTCCTGCACTGAGCCCCTACGGCATCAATATCGCTGCCTTCACCAAGGAATTTAACGAGCGTACCAAGGCTGACATCGGCATGAAGGTTCCCGTTGTCATCACCGTTTATGCAGATCGCTCCTTCACCTTCGTTACGAAGTCGGTTCCTGCTGCCCTTCTCATCAAGAAGGCCTGCGGCATCGAGAGCGGTTCCGGTGTTCCCCAGCGCGACAAGGTCGCCAAGATCAGCCGCGAGGAAATCCGCAAGATCGTTGAGATCAAGAAGAACGACCTGAACGCCGCTTCCGAGGAAGCTGCCATGAGCATGATCGCCGGCACCGCCCGCAGCATGGGCGTTGTCGTTGAGGACTAAACCCCAAGGGTTTGTCCAATTACGTGGGAGGATTTAGTTCCGAATACCACAACAGGAGGATAAGAGAGTGAAAAGAGGCAAGAAATATATTGAAAGCGCGAAGCTGATCGACCGCAGCCGTCTCTACGACGTCGATGAGACCATGGATGCCGTCATCAAGAGCGCTAAGGCTAAGTTTGATGAGACCGTTGAGGTCCATGTCCGTCTGGGCGTTGACTCCCGTCACGCCGATCAGCAGGTTCGTGGCGCCATCGTGCTGCCCCACGGTACCGGCAAGAATGTCCGCGTGCTCGTCTTTGCCCGCGGCGACAAGGCTGAGGCTGCTACCGCTGCCGGCGCTGACTATGTCGGTGCTGAGGATATGCTGGAGCGCATTCAGAAGGAAAACTTCTTTGATTACGATGTGGTCATCGCGAGCCCCGACATGATGGGTATCGTCGGCCGCCTCGGTAAGGTCCTCGGCCCCAAGGGCCTGATGCCCAACCCCAAGGCCGGTACCGTCACCCCCGATGTCGCCCGCGCCGTCACCGAAGCCAAGGCCGGTAAGATCGAGTACCGCCTGGACAAGACCAACATCATCCACTGCGCCATCGGCAAGGTTTCCTTCGGCGTTGAGAAGCTCGAGGAGAACTTCAACACCCTCCTCGGTGCCGTCATCAAGGCGAAGCCCGCTGCTGCCAAGGGCCAGTACATCAAGTCCTGCGTCGTGACCTCCACCATGGGCCCCGGCGTCAAGGTCAACCCCGCAAAGCTCGGCGAGAACGCGTAAGCGGTATTTCCGAAACTTCAAAGCACCCCGACCTCCGTCGGGGTGCTTTTTTGCGCTGCGTATTGAAAGGCGGGCGCCGGTATGCTATAATAAAGCGACCGATGACAAATGCGCTTTTGGCGCGCACAAAGACTGCGAAAGGTGGGACTTGAGACGTGAAAAAGATCACTCTGAAGGATGTGGGTCTGTATGCCGTTATGGGACTGCTCACCACGCTGCTTTCCTCCGGCATTGTCGGGCTCATTTCCCCATTTGCCGCGAAGCTGCTTCCCCAGGTGGTGCATCTGCGCTTTGTAAATAATTGCCTGATTTTGATCCATGCCATCCTCTATCCGCTGATTTGGAGCCGTAGACAGTGCGTTGCCATGATGCGCGGAGAGAGCGGTGCGGATGAAAAAGTGCTTGTGGCGCGGTTTATGCGGGAGTATATCTTCCCACAGGTTGCGGTGCAGTTTGCCATGTATGGGCTGATCTGTATTCTTGCCTTCGTAACAAAGCAGACTTCGCCCGTATCCAACCTTGAGATGTACATGTGGTCCCTCGGGATACCCATTCCCCTTTTGCTGAGCTGCCGCATCGTTGCGCGCCGGGAAATCCGGAGCATCCTTCAAATGCGGGATAGGGGCGCGCAGGCGAAATGAAGGCAAAGCCCTCCGTCTGCGAGGGCGTTCTCCGTAAGAAAGGCGGTAAAAACCTCATGAAAAGCATCAAGCCCGGCCGCGGGCCCTCATTTTTCTCAGGCATCGTCAGCATACTGGTGGCGCTTTTCGGTGTGCTCTGGATTGTCATCACCGCGTCGATGGGCGCCGGTCTATTTTCCCTTTTTGGGCTGATTTTTGTGGCCGTTGCCGGAGGCCAGGCCTATATGCACTTCAAAAATGCCACCTCGGAGAAGCGCTATTCCGCCTTTGATATCGTGGACGAGACGGAGGAGCCCGATCCCCTGAACGAGCGCTTCGGATCGGCCGAAAAGACCGAAAAAGCGGACGCCGGCAAGGCCTTCTGCCCCTGGTGCGGGGCGGAGGTGGAAAAGGAGCATAAATTCTGCTCCGCCTGCGGAAAAGAACTGTAAAGAAGGTCTGCATTTGACATGACAGGCTCGGCGGAGGGATCTGCTGTGCCTGTTTGTGCGTTTGCGAAGAGTTTCAGGGAGCCGGAAATGGCCGAGGTTTGCGATGAAAACGAGACGGGTTGTGGTTTTGCCGTATGATCCCAAATGGAAATCGGATTTTGAAGCGATCCGACGGGAAATTGAAGATGCGGTCGGGGATTTGATCGTTGGGATAGAGCACGTAGGCAGTACATCGGTGGAAGGACTGTCCGCAAAGCCCTGTATTGATATTGATGTGGTCATCAAAGACTACTCTGTTTTTGCGGAGGTTGTTGAGAGGCTCGCGAAAAACGGATATACCCACGAGGGAAACCTCGGAATTGAGGAGCGGGAAGCCTTCGGATATGCAAACAAACCGCACCTGCAGGCGCACCATCTGTATGTGTGCCCCGAGAAATCCAAAGAGCTGCATCGGCATATCACCTTCAGGGATTTTTTGAGGAATACGCCCGAGGCGGCAAAACGCTACGGCGCAGTCAAGGAAAAGGCGGCACAGCTGTTTCCGGACAGCATAGAGAAATATATCGAGTACAAGTCTCCCTGCATTGCGGAGCTATATAAGCAGTGTGGGCTCAAATGATTGCGAGTCCGCATCAGAGAATTACAGAAAAATCCGGCCTGTGATTTCAATCACAGGCCGGATTTAACGGTTTGCGGTGTTATGCTTTCTTTTTGGAGGCCTCGCGCAGGCGGGCGGCGTGATCCAGCTCGGCCTTGCGGATGCGGAGGTTCTTGGGGGTGACCTCCAGAAGCTCATCGTCGCCGAGGAACTCCAGGCACTGCTCCAGGCTCAGGCGGCGGGGCGGAACGAGGCGCAGGGCTTCGTCGGAGCCGGAGGCGCGCATGTTGGTGACATGCTTTTTCTTGCAGACGTTGACGGTGATGTCCTCGGGCTTCGGGGACATGCCGACCACCATGCCGGCGTAGACGGGGATGCCGGGATCCACAAAGAGGGAACCGCGCTCCTGGGCGTTGAAGAGGCCGTAGGTCACCGTCTCGCCCGTTTCAAAGGCGATGAGGGAGCCGGTGGCGCGGCGCTCGATGTTGCCGCGGAGGGGCTCATAGCTGTGGAAAACGGCGGTAAAGATGCCTTCGCCGCGGGTATCGGTCAAAAATTCGCTGCGATAGCCGAAGAGACCGCGGGAGGGAACGGTATACTTCACGCGGACGCGGCCGCCGGCGGGGGGCAGCATATCCACCAGCTCGCCCTTGCGGGCGCCGAGCTTTTCCATGATGGAGCCGACGCTGCCCTCGGGCACGTCGCAGACCACCTCTTCGATGGGCTCGCATATGACGCCGTCGATCTCACGGTAAAGCACGCGGGGCGGGCTGACCTGGAACTCATAGCCCTCGCGGCGCATGGTCTCGATGAGGATGGAGAGATGCATCTCGCCGCGGCCAAGCACGCGGAAGGCGTCGGTGGAATCGGTATCCTCCACGCGGAGGGAAACATCCTTGAGAAGCTCCCGCATGAGGCGGTCGCGCAGGTTGCGGGAGGTGACGAACTTGCCCTCGCGGCCGGCGAAGGGGCTGTCGTTGACGGAGAAGGTCATCTCCACGGTGGGCTCGGAGATCTTGATGAAGGGGAGGGGCTCGGCGGCATCGGGAGCACAGAGGGTGTCGCCGATGGTGACCGACTCGATGCCGGAAAGGGCGATGATATCGCCGGAGGCGGCCTCTGTGACCTGCTGGCGGCCGAGACCGTCAAACTGGTAGAGGGTGACTGCCCTGGCCTTCAGCGGGGCATCGTCGGGACGGTGGTAGTTGCAGAGGACGATGTCCTGACCCTGGCGGAGGGTGCCGTTCTTGATGCTGCCGACAGCGATGCGGCCGACATACTCGTTATAGTCGATGGAGGAGACCAGCATCTGGAAGGGCTCTTCATCGTGATCCTCGGGGGCGGGGATATACTCCAGAATGGCGTCGAAGAGGGGGCGGAGATCCTCTCCCTTGGAATCGGGGGTGACAGAGGCGGTGCCGTCGCGGCCGGAGGCAAAGAGCACGGGGGAATCCAGCTGCTCGTCGGTGGCGTCCAGATCGATGAGAAGCTCCAGCACCTCGTCCACCACCTCGGTGGGACGGGCATCGGGGCGGTCGATCTTATTGACGCAGACCACCACCCGCAGGCCAAGCTCCAGCGCCTTGGAGAGCACGAAGCGGGTCTGGGGCATGGGACCCTCGAAGGCATCCACCAGCAGGATGACGCCGTTGACCATCTGCAGAATGCGCTCCACCTCGCCGCCGAAGTCGGCGTGGCCGGGGGTGTCCACGATGTTGATGCGGGTGTCGCCGTAATGGACGGCGGTGTTCTTTGCGAGAATGGTTATGCCGCGCTCGCGCTCCAGATCGCCGGAGTCCATGACGCGGTCCACGGTCTCCTGATTTTCGCGGTATGCGCCGCCCTGCTTGAGCATTTCGTCCACCAGGGTGGTCTTGCCGTGGTCAACGTGGGCAATGATGGCAATATTTCTGATATGTTCCTTTTTCAAAATCGTACTCCCTTACGGTAATCTAAAACAACAAGAGATATTATATAACCTTTTGCGCAAAAAAACAATATTTTTTTCAAAAAGAGTATTGACACCTGTGATAAATTTGAGTATAATAATTGAGCCGCATTTTGCAGGTTTTGATAAAGCGGAGTTTTCCCGCCTGCCGAAGCGAGACTCATTCAGATAAGAGGTAACCGAATGTACGCAATCATCAAGACCGGCGGAAAGCAGTATCGCGTTTCCGAAGGCGACATCATCTATGTCGAAAAGCTCGCCGACGAGCTTCCCGAGACCTACACCTTCACCGAGATCCTGGCTGTCTCCAAGGGTGACGAGCTGGTGGTCGGTGCTCCCGTTGTCGAGGGCGCTTCCGTTGAGGCTTCCGTCGTTAAGAACGGCAAGGGCAAGAAGATCATGGTCTTCAAGTACAAGCCCAAGAAGAACGAGCGCCGCCGCAAGGGCCATCGTCAGCCCTACACCAAGCTGCAGGTCACCAAGATCAACTTCTGATGACCCGGGTGGCATTGATCCGGCATTCCGGCAGGCCTGCGGGCTTTGCGGTGTCGGGCCACAGCGGCTATGCCGACGCAGGAGAGGATATCCTCTGCGCGGCCATCTCCATGGCCGTCTCGCTGGCAGAATGTCAGCTAAATGACGTTCTTGGAGCCGGTGCCGAGGTTCTGGTGGATGAGAAAAAAGCCCTCATCCGCGTGGAGCTTCCCCAAAAGAGCACCGATGCAGTCTATCAAAAATGCGCCCCGGCGCTGCAGGCCTTTGAAATGGTTCTGCGGCAGTACGCGGCGGAGTATACCGATTATATTTCGATTTCGGAGGAGTAAATCATGCTGAGAATCAGTCTTCAGTTCTTTGCACATAAGAAGGGCGTCGGTTCTACCAAGAACGGTCGCGACAGTGAATCCAAGCGCCTCGGCGTCAAGCGCGCCGACGGTCAGTTTGTCCTCGCCGGCAACATCCTTATGCGCCAGCGCGGCACCAAGATCCATCCCGGCACCAACGTGGGTATCGGCAGCGACGACACCCTCTTCGCTCTGAAGGACGGCGTTGTCCGCTTTGAGCGCGTGGGCCGCGACCGCAAGAAGGTCTCTGTCTACACCGTTGAGCAGTAAGCTCGCGAATTTTCAGGTCTGACCCAGACGGGGCGGGAATTTCCCGTCCCGTCTTTTCTCATGTTTGGAGGAGTTTACCATGTCCATGTTTGTTGATGTGGCGCGCATCCATCTCAAGGCCGGCGACGGCGGCAACGGCGCCGTTTCCTTCCGCCGGGAAAAGTATATCCCCGCCGGTGGCCCCGATGGGGGCGACGGCGGTCGCGGCGGCAGTGTTTTTCTTGTGGCCGATGACAACCTTTCCTCGCTGATGGACTTTCGCTACAAGAAGAAATATTCCGCCGAAAACGGCCAGCCCGGCGGTGCGGTTCACCGCTTTGGCCGCGATGGCGAGAGCGTGACCATCCGCGTTCCCCGCGGTACGCTGGTTAAAAATGCCGAGACGGGGGCCCTCATCGCGGATATTTCCGGGGATGAGCCGGTGCTCATCTGCCGCGGCGGCCGCGGCGGCTGGGGCAATTCCCATTTTGCCACCCCCACCCGTCAGGCGCCCCGCTTTGCCAAGGCCGGTCTGCCCGGCCAGAGTGTCGATGTGCGCCTGGAGCTCAAGCTGCTGGCGGATGTCGGCTTTGTTGGCCTTCCCAATGTGGGCAAGTCCACCCTGCTTTCTGCCATTTCCGCCGCCCGGCCGAAGGTGGCAAACTATCACTTTACCACCCTGGTGCCCAACCTCGGCGTTGTTTATCTCGAGGAAGGGGTTTCCTTTGTGGCCGCGGATATTCCCGGCATCATCGAGGGCGCCAGCGAAGGCGCCGGTCTCGGCCATGCCTTCCTGCGGCATATTGACCGCTGCCGCCTGCTCATTCATCTGGTGGATGTTTCCGGCTGCGAGGGTCGCGACCCCGTGGAGGATTTCCGCACCATCAACGAAGAGCTCTCCAAATACGATCTGCAGCTGGAAAACCGCCCGCAGATCGTGGCGGCCAACAAATCCGACATCGCCGAAGGGGAGGAAAACCTCAATGCCCTGCGGGCTGCAGCTGCGGAGAAGGGCTTTGAGCTCTATCCCATCTCTGCCGCCACCGGCGAGGGCGTGAAGGAGCTTCTTTGGGCGGTGGCAAAGCAGCTGCGCGAGCTGCCTCCCATCGCAATTTATGAGCCGGATGCGCCGACGGCCGATCTGGAACAGGCCCTCTCCAGCGACGAGATCCGCGTGGAGCGCCGTCCCGACGGAGTTTACGAAATTCTCGGCGACCGTCTCATTCCCGTGCTCAATTCCGTCAACTATGAGGATTACGAATCCCTCAACTTCCTGCAGAGAGTGCTCAAAAATGCCGGCGTCTTTGATATGCTGGAGGAAAAGGGCATCAAAGAGGGCGACACCGTATCCATCAACGGCTTTGAATTTGATTACATCAAATAAAGTAAGGAGAGCTGGAGCATGAAAACCTATATTTCCGAATTTTGCCGCTACTGCGACTATCCCGCGGAGGCAGAGGCCGGATTCCTTGCCGCCTGGGATACCATTATGGCAAATGATGAGGCCGCGAAGGTCTATCTTTCCTGCATTGAGGAATATGATCGCCTCGGTGTGGAATTCAACTACGGCGAAAACCTGCGCATCAGCCGTGAGGCAGGTGTGAGCGCCGGTGTGCACGAGTACATCTCTGATCTTCTCTATGCCATCTGCCTCTGCCGCCATATGAAAGAGCTTTACGATCTCGCCGGACTTCCGGAGGAGCTTTACAAGACCTCTGTTTTCGACCTGAAATACAAGCTCTTTGAGTGCAAGAAGGTCTATGACATCTGGGGATCCTTTGTTGCCGGATGGTTCGGAGGCTTCTTCTATCTCAAGCGCTTTGCCTTTGGCCGTCTGCAGCTGGAGCTGGAGACCTACCGCATTGAAACGCCCTACACCTGCGCCGGTGTGACGGTGCAGAAGGGGGATAAGGCGGTCAATATGCACATTCCTTCGGCCGGCCCCCTGCTGGCGGAGGATTGTATGGACTCCTTCCGTCAGGCCTACAAGTATTTCCGCCCCATGTTTGATGGCGATAAGATTCCCTTTGTGTGCTACTCCTGGCTGCTCTACCGCGAGCATTATGAGTTCCTGCCGGAGAATTCCCGCATCCGCGACTTTATGGATTTCTTCGATATCGAGTTCAGCAAGCAGTCCCCCGCCTTTGGCGATTGCTGGCGTATTTTCAACCGGAAGTATGAGGGCAGCCTGGAGGGCTTCCCCAGAGAGACCAGCCTGCAGCGCGCATATCTGGACTGGTACGCCAAGGGCGGCGTTGCCGGCTGCGGCGAGGGCGTCTTCATCTTCGACGGCGAGAAGATCCACCACAAGAACGACTGAATATAAGAAACAGGCAAAGTCCCGGAGAATCTCCGGAGCTTTTCTATGCAAAAAAAGCCGCCTCCGGGAAGTGGAGGCGGCTTTGTGCGTGAAATGGGGTTTTCTTACTTCAGCAGATTCTGCAGAAGACCAAAGAGGTTATACTGGGCGAAGACGGAGACGGTGACGAGGGAAACGGTGGACATGATCTTGATGAAGATGTCCAGACAGGGGCCGACGGTATCCTTCAGAGGATCGCCGACGGTGTCGCCGACAACGGCGGCATCATGGGCGGGAGAGCCCTTGCCGTGGCCTTCGATGGCGCCGGTCTCGATGTACTTCTTGGCATTGTCCCAGGCGCCGCCAGCGTTGCCGGTGAAGATGGCGAGCATGATGGCGGAGACGGTGGAACCGATGAGGATGCCGCCGACAAACTCCGGTCCAAAGATGAAGCCGGTGACGACGGGAACGAGGATGGCCATGAGGGCGGGGAGCTTCATCTCGCCGATGGCGCCCTTGGAGGAGATGGAAATGCAGGTCTTGTAGTCGGGCTCCTCGGTACCGTCAAGGATACCGGGACGCTCGGCGAACTGGCGGCGAACCTCTGCGACCATTTTGCGGGCGGCCTTGGCAACGGCGTCGATGAGCATGCCGGAGAAGAGGAAGGGCAGCGCACCGCCGATGACAGCGCCGGCGAGGGTCAGAGGATCGATGATGTTGAGGATGAGGTCGGTGGTGGGATCGTTGTAGGAATAGAGGAAGGAGATCATCAGAGCCAGGGCGGCGAGAGCGCCGGAGCCGATGGCGAAGCCCTTACCGATGGCGGCGGTGGTGCTGCCGACGGAGTCCAGGGTATCGGTGATCTTGCGGACATCCTCATCCAGGCCGCTCATCTCAGCGATGCCGCCGGCATTGTCGGAGATGGGACCGTAGGTGTCAACGGAAACGGTGATGGTAACGAAGGAGAGCATGCCGACAGCGGCCATGGCAACGCCGTACATACCGGAAACGTAGTAGGCGAGGATGATGGCGAGGCCGAGGACGATGCAGGGGGTCATGCAGGACTTCATGCCGAGGCCGAGACCCTGGGTGATGGTGAGGGCAGAGCCTTCCACGGAAGCCTCAGCGAGCTTCTGGGTGGGCTTGTAGTCGGCGCTGGTGTAGCGCTCGGCGATGATGCCGATGAGAATGCCGGAGATGATGCCGAGGGCGGAGCCGATCATGGGGGAGGCCCAGCCCAGCTTGAAGCCGGCGGTGGCGAGATCCATGCCGCCGAACATGACGTAGGAGGCGACGGCGGTGAAGAGGAAGGTCAGACCGGCGGAGAACCAGGTGGCGCCGTTCAGCTCGGCATGGGGGTTCTTGCCGACCTTCTTAAAGAGCAGGAAGGCAACGCCGAGGCAGCAGGCGATGAGACCGCCGGCAACGACGACGAGGGGGAAGAGATAAAGCTTCTCCAGAAGCTCTGCGGACATGGGGTTTTCGTTTGCCTTGGCAGTGATGAAGAGGTTGAAGGCCAGGGTCACGGCAGAAACGATGGCGCCGATGAAGCTTTCCAGCAGGTCGGAGCCAAGACCGGCAACGTCGCCCACGTTGTCACCGACGTTGTCGGCGATGGTGGCGGGGTTGCGGGGGTCATCCTCGGGGA
>JAFXIE010000110.1 GCA_017533425.1 Clostridia bacterium
GACGGCCTCCTCATTGAGGTCGAGGGCGGCGACCTTCGCGCCGGACTCGGCAAAGGCACGGGCCATCGCGCCGCAGATGAGACCGCCGGCGCCGGTAACGACGACGACCTTGCCGGTATAATCGATATTCAGGGGAAGATTAGCCATGGTATTTACCTCCGAAAAATATATTTATTTTTTACGCAATAAAAGGATTCAGCGGATGCCCTTCTCGCGGTCGAGAAGATCCCAGATGCCCAGCATATACATGATGCCGAGGGCGCGGTCAAACAGGCCGTAGCCGGGGCGGACGGTACCGGGACCCTCACCCCAGAGGTGACGGCCATGGTCGGGACGGATGTAACCCTCGTAGCCGCCGTCATGCAGGGCGCGGAGGATCTCGATGATGCCCGTCTCGCCGTCGCAGTCGCGATGGGAGGCCTCGGAGAAGTCGCCGTTTTCAAAGTGCTTGATGTTGCGGATGTGGGCAAAGGCAATGCGGTCGCAGTAGGTGCGGGCAATGTCGGCCACGTTGTTTTCGGGGTTTGCATTGAGGGAGCCGGAGCAAAGGGTGATGCAGTTGCAGGGATGATCGACCATCTTCAGCAGGCGGCCGACATTTTCCTTATTGACCATCAGGCGGGGCAGGCCGAAGATATCCCAGGGGGGATCATCCATATGGATGGCCATCTTGATGCCGGTCTCTTCGCAGACGGGCATCAGCGCATCCAGGAAGTACTTGAGGTTTGCCCACAGCTTTTCGGAATCGACACCCTGATAATCTCTGAAGAGCTTGTCCAGGATGGCCATGCGGTCGGGCTCCCAGCCGGGGAAGGTCATACCGTACTTCTCGGTGAAGTCCATGATATGCTCCACCATGGCGGTATAATCATTCTGGATCATCGCCTTTTCATAGAAAAGGGCGGTGGAACCGTCGCCCACGGGATGGAAGAGATTGGTACGGGTCCAGTCAAAGATGGGCATGAAGTTATAGCAGATAACCTTTACGCCGTTTTTGCCCAGATTGCGGATGGTCTGGATGTAGTTTTCGATATACATATCGCGGGTGGGCAGACCGATCTTGATATCGTCGTGGACGTTAACCGATTCGACGACGTCGATGTTGAAGCCGTAATCCTCGATCTGCTTTTTGACGGCGGCAATGCGCTCATCCTTCCAGACCGTGCCGGGCATCTTGTAGTGCAGCGCCCAGACGATGCTGCTGACGCCAGGGATCTGCTTGATGTCCGCGAGGCTGATCTTGTCGTTGCCGACACCGTACCAGCGGAAACCCATTTGCATTGGCATAGCTGTTCCTCCATAATCATGCGACTTATATTTTCATCCGGCGCAAAAAGGGCGCGCCGAAAAAAGGGCATACTTCCCTTATCCCGCATTATACCACAAACGCAAGGCTATTTCCACTCTTTTTATGAATTTTTAAGGGGCGCCCCCATCGGAGCGCCCCGGTTTGCCTTATTTGTTGTAATCAAAGCCGCAATACTTGAGAAATTCCCGCGCCATGAGCATGGAGCCCATCTGGTTTGGATGCACGCGATCCCAGGCAAGGCAGGAGGAATGGCGGATATGGCAGTAATCCTCAAACATCTGCTGGAAATCGATGAGGGTGCAGCCGTGCTTTGCGGCAAGCCGGCGGACAATGTCGGAATAAACATCCATGCGCGCCCGCATAAAATCCTCGCGGTTGATCTCGATGAGATAGGGGGTGATGAGGAAAATGCCCTTGACGCGATCCTTGACCTTCAGGATCATCTGCTCCACGTTGCTTTCATACTCCTCCGGGGTAATCTGCATCTCCGGAAAGGCGGGCATATCAAACTGACGCCAAACGTCATTGATGCCCACGCAGATGGACACCCAGTCGGGCTTCAGCTCCACCACGTCCCGGTCAAAGCGCGCCAGCAGATCGCGGCTGGTATTGCCGGTGATGGCAGAATTTGTGATGCGGAGCTTCAGCTCGGGATACCAGGCGGCAAGCATGCTCTCCACCAGGCGGACATAGCCCTTGCCCAGGCTGTCAAAGAGACCCTCGCCCACGGGATTGGTGCTGCCCATATCGGTAACGGAATCTCCCGCAAAAACCACGCGGTCCATATTCTCAAAAATCATGGCAATACGCTCCTTTTTTGCCCGGGATGCATCGCCCGGTGCTCTTTTTCCGTATTGTAGCACCGCGCCTCTCCCCTGTCAAGAAAAAGTCGGCGCGGAAAAGGTCTTGAGCCTTTCCGCGCCGCGGGTGGTTATTTCTACTGTTGTTCCCTGCTGACAAAGACCATATCCGGCGGCGCCTCCCCCGTGGGCGGAGGATCCACCCGCGGCGGCCGGTCGGCGGGGTCGATGCAGAAAGGAGCTGCGTAGCCGAAGTTCGTTGTGGATAGCGGCCAATAATCCTGGTGAAGCTGCAAGCCGGTGACCGTAATGCTCTCCGTTGTCACATAGTATTCGATGCACAGCAGTCCCTCGTCCACCAGATGCCAGCTTCCGGAAGAAAATTCATCCGGCAACCCGTTTTCAATGTGGTAGTTCAGGGACCATTCGATACCGGCTTTCTTTATAGATACCGTCGGATCGACCGACAAAACATCTTCTATCGTTACCCCCGGAACAATTTCTGCAAAATCTTTATAACTCAGACCCTTGCTGCTGTAGATGACCGGCAGGTTGTACGAAGGGCGACGTGGTTGATTATAATCGTCGTCGCCGGAGTCTTCCTGATCGAAAGCAGTATACTGATATGCTTTCTCCCCTGTTGGCAATATCACACCGCGCACACCGTAAAAGGCCTGATGTTCCGCCCAGGGCGATTCCCAGGACTTCAGCAGGCGAAAATACTGGTATTCCGTTTTGTCAAATGTGTAATCCTCATAATTTTCAGAAAAATTCGTTACATATTGCAGCGCGTTACCTTCCGGCTCCATATGCCCACACACATAATCCCAGAAAAAATCATCAAAACGGAAAAAGGTCTGCGGTTCGATTCCGGGTGCTTCCATCACAAACTCTCGCGCAGAGTTCAAATACTTTTTTTGGAGCTTTGTGTATGAATTGCCGCCACAGGCTGCAGTTGTCAGGAGAACCGTAAATAACATAGCAAACACGCAGATTCTCTTCACATGTCGCATGGTTACACCTCCGTACAGTCTTTTCTTTTTTCCGCCCGGGGGGGATACATGCCGGACAGGGCGCTTTGGTGGATAACCGATCACAAAAAGAGTGAGTACTCTTTTCCTTGATTCTATTATATATGGATGCGTATATAGTTGTCAATAGGAAATTTTAAATATTTGTGCCTGGAATTTTGTCAAAGGATGCTTATTGAGAACTTTCCGGCCTGATTTGTTTTATTTATTGCCTTGGCTCTCCCTCCGGGAGAGCTGTCACCGCAGGTGACTGAGAGGGCTCTCTTTTTCCCTCTCCGTCCTCGCTGTGTTCGGCCACCTCTCCCAGGGGGAGAGGCAAGATAAGCGGACAGTCGGGGACGCAATCCCTACTCTGAGAGAACGATTTCGCCTATCCGAAGTTGCGAGGTATCCGCACAGGCACTGCCGTCCCCCGGCGAATGCCTTATC
>JAFXIE010000111.1 GCA_017533425.1 Clostridia bacterium
AGCTGCGCGAGGCCGTCGGCCCCGTCATCGGCGCAAACTTCGATCCCTCCCACCTCATCTGGCAGGGTATGGATCCCGTCATGGCCATCCGCGAGCTGCGCGGCGCCATCTACCACTTCCATGCAAAGGATACCATCATCAACGCCGAAATGACCTCCAAGTACGGCGTTCTCGACACCAAGCATTACAGCGACGAGGCCAACCGCTCCTGGATCTTCCGTTCCGTCGGCTACGGCAGCGACACCAAGAAGTGGAAGGATATCATGAGCGAGCTGGTGCTGGCCGGTTACACCGATGCCGTCTGCATCGAGCATGAGGACAGCCTCATGGCTCCCGAGGAGGGTCTGGAGAAGGCCGTTGCCCTGCTCAAGGAGACCATCATCCGCAAGGCGAAGCCCGTGGGCATGCGCTGGGCATAAAGCATAAGAAAAAAACGGGATCGTCTGCGCCTGCGGACGGTCCCGTAACCCTGTCTGAGGATAAGGAGAAGGATCGCGATGAGATTTGAAAGAGAGATTCCCGTAAAATACAGCGTGGATGTCTGCATCGTCGGCGGCGGCCCTGCGGGCTGCGCGGCGGCGGTGACGGCGGCACGCGCCGGTGCCAAGGTATTCCTTGCGGAGGCCGGCGGCTGCTTTGGCGGTCTCGGCACCCGGGGTATGGTTCCTGCCTTCATGCAGTTTTCCGACGGCGTGAACTGGAATGCCGACGGCTTTGGCCGCGAGATCGCCGAGCTGCACCGGAAGGAGACCGGCATCGCCTTCAGCCCCCGCGGAAAGGGCTTTTCCATAAAGGTGGAGGTGCTCAAGCGCATCTACGACAAACTCATGGTGGATGCAGGCGTTGACTTCCTCTTTGAGACCCGGCTCATCGCAGCCGAGGCGGAGGAGGGGGTCATAAAGGCCGCTGTTTTTGCCGGAAAAAGCGAGCTTTTTGCCGTCGAGGCAAAATATTTCATCGACTGCACCGGCGACGGCCTGCTTTCTGTCATGGCGGGCGCTCCCTATTTCAAGGGGGAGGGCAAGCGCCAGGAAATGATGCCCGGCACCCTCTGCCAGCTGTGGTGCAATATCGACTGGTCCCGCCGTCCCACCGGCCCGGAGCTGCGGGCAGCGCTGGATCAGGCCATCGACGAGGGCTATTTCACCGATCCGGATCGCCATCACCCCGGAATCTGGAGAATTGGCGACACCACCGGCGGCGGCAACATCGGCCACGCCTATGGGCTGGACGGAACGGATGAGAAGAGTCTCACCGATGCCCTTGTCACCCAGCGCCGCCAGCTTCTGGAGCTGCGCAATTTCTACCGCGAGCGCATTGCCGGTTATGAAGAGGCCGAAATGCTGCTTACGGCGGATATGATGGGTGTGCGCGAGAGCCGCCGCATCGACTGCGAGTACAACCTCGTGGTGGAGGACTTCCGTTCCCGCGCCGTTTTTGCCGATGAGATCGGCCGCTACAGCTACCCCGTGGATATCCACCGCGATGCCCGGAATAAGGCGCAGTATGAGACCTTCCTGAAGGAGCATACCGAGGAACTGCGCTACGGCGACGGCGAAAGCTACGGCATTCCTTACCGCACGTTGCTGCCGAAATACACCGAAAATCTGCTGGTGGCTGGAAGATGCGTCGGCACAGACCGTCAGATGCAGGCCTCCATCCGCGTTATGCCCGGCTGCTACATCACCGGCCAGGCGGCGGGCATGGCGGCCGCCCTCGCCGCGAAGAAGGATACCGCCCTGCGGGCGCTTCCCGTGGAGGAACTACAGGCAGCCCTCTGTGAAGCCGGTGCATATTTGCCGAATTTTAAGAAATAATCCGCACATTTCCAAAGAAAATGACCTCCTGCTGCGTATTAAGGGCATAGATACCCAAGATGCGAAAGCAGGAGGTCATTTTTATGAGAAAGAGAAACCACGCATTCCGTCCCGCGATGCTCCTTTTGGCGGTGGCGTTGCTTGCCGTCATGCTGTGCGGCTGCGCCGCCTCCATGAAGGAGAACGAGCTTGCCCCGGAAAACCGCGGGGACGGATATATCGCCGGCGAGGGGCTTGCCGATAAGGAATCTGCAGTCGATTCCACCCTCACAGCGGGCAGCATTGCCGGTCTGCAGGATGGGCGCAAGCGCATTGTGACGGCGGAGATGACGGTGCAGACCAGAGAATTTACCACCCTGCTTGAGAGCTTGCGCAAGGCCGTGGGCGAGCATGGCGGCTATGTGGAATCGGTCAGCACCCGGGAGAGAGGCGCCGGCCTGCGCTATGCGGAGTATGTTGTCCGCATCCCGCCGGAGAAGCTGCAGGCGCTCTGCGACAGCCTCGGCGAGAAGGGGACGGTGGTTTCCTATTCTGAGGCGGTCAGCGACGTCACCGCAAGCTATATCGACACCGAAAGCCATATTGCAGCCCTGAAGGGGGAGCGGGATGCGCTGCTTGCCCTGCTGGATAAGCCCGGCAGCCTCTCCGATGTGCTGGAGGTGCGCAGCCGCCTGACCGAGGTCATTGCGGAGCTGGAAAGCTACGAGGCGCAGCTGCGGGATATGGATGCCCGCATCGCCTATTCCAAGCTCAACCTCTGGATCCACGAGGTGGAGCGGGAAATTGCCCCCCAGAAGGAAGGCCTTTGGGGCGAGATCGGCGGCCGCATCTCCGAGAGTGCCTATGAGATCGGCAGCTTCTTCCGGGCACTCTTTGTGGGTGTTGCCGGCAATATCATCTACTTTGCCATTCTTGCCCTTATCGCGGCGGTCGCCGTGATCCTCCTGCGCCGCAGCATTGCAAAGCGGAAGGAAAAGAAAACAGAGACGGAAAACTAAATACGCGAAAGAACGCCGCCGGCGGGTAAGACCTGCCGGCGGCACTTTTTTGACAGAGCGAGGAGGACATGCTATAATAAAAAGCAAAGACTACGGCCGGAAGGAGATGGATATATGCAGCTGAAGATCGCCATCTGCGACGACTGCGGCGAGCAGGCGGAATATCTTGCAGAGCTTGTGCGCGCATGGGCAAAAAAAGTCCGCGCCGCGGCGGATATCCGCACCTTTCCGTCGGCGGAGGCCTTTCTTTTCTCCTATGCCGAGGAGAAGGATTACGATATTCTGCTTCTTGATGTGGAGATGCCCGGCAAGTCCGGTGTGGAGCTTGCCCGGGAGGTGCGCCGGGAGAATGCCGCTGTGCAGATGGTTTTTGTGACCGGCTATTACGAGTATTTTTCCGATGGATTTGACGTTTCCGCCCTGCATTATCTCATCAAACCGGCAAATGCGGATAAGCTCTTTCCCGTGCTTGACCGGGCGGTGCAGAATATCGGCCGGGGGCAGAGATCCGTGCTGCTCGAGACGGCGGAGGAGACGGTGCGCATCCCCCTGGCGGACATTTTCTATGCCGAGGCGGAGAATGTGTACGTGTGCGTGCACACAAAAGAGGGCGCATACCGCATCCGGCAGAGCCTTGCAAGATTTGCGGGGCAGCTTGATGATACCTTTCTTCGCGTGCATCGCTCCTACATCGTGGGGCTTGGACATATCAAACGCATCTCCCGCACGGAGATCATCCTGACGGACGGCGCGCACATCCCCATCAGCCGGGGCATGTACCCCGCGGTGCATGAGGCGCTCATCCGCGTTTTGTGAGGTGGAGACCGGATGCTTGAAAAACTGCTGGCAAAGCGGCTTGCCGCCGCGGAAAAGGAAATGATCGCGCGATACTATGCCGAGGTGGAGGAGATGTTCTCCCGCATGCGGGGCTGGCGGCATGACTATCGCCACCATATCCAGACCATGAAGGCCCACGCCAAGGCCGGGGAATATGCGGAGATCGACGCCTATCTTGACATGCTGGATGCCGACTTGACCGAGGTGGAAACGGTCATCCGCACGGGAAACCGCATGGCCGATGCCATTCTCAACAGTAAGCTCACCATCGCGGCAAAGCAGAATATCCGCATCAAGGCGGAGGCGCGCATCCCTGTCGCGCTGTCCGTGCCGGAGATCGATCTGTGCATTATCCTCGGAAATCTGCTGGATAATGCGACGGAGGCCTGTGCTGCCCTGCCGGAGGAGGATCGCCTTATCCGGCTGTATATGGAAATGAAGGGGACGTATCTCTATATCTCCGTCACAAACACCGCCCCCGGCGGGAAAAAGACGGTTTTTCAAAGCCTGCGCGGGGAAGGACACGGCTTTGGGCTTGCCCGGATCGACGCCGTTGTGAAAAAACACGGCGGATATCTCACCCGGGCCAGCGAGGAGGGTGCCTTCTCCACAGAGGTGCTGCTGCCCCAATCCGAATAGGTAAAACGTGCGATCTGCATCAGATTTTCGACATTTGACAACAGATCGCACATTTTTTTTGTCCCTGCGGTATAATAGCATCAACATAAGTTCCCGGAGGTTGATATGTCCATGAAGAATAAAGAAGCCCGCAAAAAGCGGAAGTATTCCACCCTTGGCTGCTTTGCCTGGGCGATGAAAAAGCTCTGGCGGCTGGACCGAAGATTTGTG
>JAFXIE010000112.1 GCA_017533425.1 Clostridia bacterium
ATTTTCGCAAGTAGAGTTGCAATAGAGTCTCTCTACCGGCAAAAATAGAGCCCAAACCGGCGGGCGGTTCGGGCTCGTTGGAATTATTTTTTCTTTCTGCGGATGCGATAGCTGAAATAGACGATGGCCTCAGCCGGGATGAGGAGCAGGAAAATCTTCCAGGGGTTTGCAGCACGGAAAATATAATAGATCAAAATGAAGATTGAGAGCACAAGGGCGGCGACGATGTACATATTCGCCTTTGGATTGAACCAGAGAATGTTGAGCACCAGCATGGCGATGAGGCTGATGGGGATGGCGGCGAGGAAGAAGATCCACTGCACCTGATCGAGCATCCAGAAGATGATGAAGAGAAGCAGCGCGACCGTCCAGATGCCGAGCATGACAACGGCGGTGACGCTGCCGGTGCTGACGCGCGAGGGAGCAATGCTGCCGCTCCAGCCTTCCTCGGGGCGGAGAAGCTCTGCCGAGGTTGTGCCGAGAGCTTCGGCAATGCTCTCGATGACAGCGTCGGAGGGAAGAGCCTCTGCGCGCTCCCACTTGGATATGGACTTGTCGGAATAGTTGATGCGCTCGGCAAGCTCAGCCTGTGTCATGTGTGCATCTGTGCGCAGGCGGATAAGATTTGCCGCAAAGATAACTTTCTTCTCTTCCATCGGAAACTCCTTTGGCGATGCGGGGTGACTGATCATTGAAACAATTATAGCAGAAAAATGCGGCAACTGCAAGCTGTAAGGAAAAAAGGAGGGAGGCCGAGGATTTTTTGAAAGAATCGGTTGTTTTGCCAGGGACAATATGATATAATAATTTAGAATGTAGATAATTGCGGAACGGATTGGTTCGGAATGCGAGGAAAGCGGATGGGTCGTGGCCTGTCAAGAAGCGAAAAAACAGCGATCACACTGACCGCCTTCATCATTTTTCTCCTGGCCCTCGGCCTGTTTATCGGTCGTTCTCTTGTGGCAGGCGGAAACCATATCACAACCACCGTTGTGGCATTTGACACCGTTCGGGACTCCGCCGAGGCGGAGGGGCTCATTATCCGCAAGGAGCAGTCCCTCTCTGCGGACAGCGCGGATTTCTGCTATCTCATCTGTGAGGACGGTGAGAAGGTTGCCCGGGGGGATGATCTCGCCCTGCGCTTTTCCTCTCAAAGCCAGCTGGATGCCTATCGGAAGGCTGCCCGCCTTGCGGAGCGCATTTCCCGCCTGCGGGAGCTGCAGGCCGCAGCCGGAAGGGATTCCGATCTCAGCGGCGTCAATGAGCGGCTGTACGAAACGCTGCTCTCTCTTTCCGCAGCGGCAGGGGAGGGCAGCGCCGACGATGTCTTTTCCGATCGGGCGCTGGACTGCATCACCGCACGGGACATCATTCTCGATGCCGGGTTTGATATTTCTGCCCGCATTTCCGCCCTGGAGGAGGAATACGACCGCATGGTGCGGGTTGCCGGCGGCGGCTCCTTTGTGCGTGCCCCGGCGGCGGGCTACTATTCCGCCGCGGCGGATGGCTATGTGGGCAGGCTGACCTACGCCGATGCCAGGAATCTGGATACCGCGACGGTCATTTCCCTGCTGAAGGATCCGCCTGCCCCCGCTGCCGATACGGCGGGAACCCTCGTTTCCGGCTATGAATGGTACTACGCTGCCCTGCTTTCGGAGGCAGAGACAGAAAGCCTGCGGGAGGGGCGAACCTACACCCTCACCTTCCCTGGCTTTGATGCCAATGCAACTCTGGTGCTTCTCGGCGAGCCTGCGGAGGGTAAGTGCCTTTGCCTCTTTTATCTCAACACCCGCATGGAGAAGGCGGTTTCCCTGCGGAGGGTTTCCGCGGAGATCGTATTCAACACCGTATCGGGCTACCGCATTCCCAAGGCAAGCCTTCGCATTGATGCCGAGGGTCGCCGCGGCGTTTATGTGATCCGCGGTCAGCGCTGCGTCTTCATGGAAGTGGAGATATTGCTTGAAAAAGACAGTTATTATGTCGTCAAAGCCGATCTCGGCGACAATTCCGGCCTGTTCCTCAACGATACGCTGGTTTTGTCCGGCAAGGATCTCTATGACGGCATGGTAATCAATTAATAAGGAGAATGAACATGGGATTTATCGACAAGCTCAAGAAGTGGACCAATCTGGACGAGTATGAAGAGGAAATGGCACCCGAGAGTGCCGAAACTTCCGCGCCTGCCCCGGCAGAGGAGAAGCCTGCGGATTATTCCTTTGAATCCTTCTCCAAGAGCCGTGCCCGCGTGACCACCATCAACACCACCACCAAGCTGCAGGTCGTTCTCGTGAAGCCCGACAGCTTTGAGGACGCCGCCGGCATCGCCGACGATCTCAAGCAGTCCCATACCGTGGTGCTCAACCTGGAATCCACCAACCGCGACACCGCCCGCCGGCTGCTTGACTTCCTCAGCGGCGTTGCCTATGCCGTGTCCGGCAAGATCCAGCGCATTGCCAACAACACCTTCATCATTGTTCCCTTTAATGTCGGCATCTCCGGCGATATTATGGACGAACTGGAGAATAGCGGCATCAGCTTCTGATATTTCCCTGTCCCGTAAGGAGGATATATGATGGCAAAAGAGAAAAACGGCGTCAGCTTTACCCGCGTTTCCTTTGGCGGATATAAGACCGAAGAGGTTGACGAATATATTGCTTCCCTCACGGTGGAGCTGGAGGGTCAGCGCGCCAAGGTGGGGGAGCTGACCGATAAGCTGCGCTACCTTGTGCGCGTGGTGGAGGAGATGCAGAAGAGCGGCGTTGCCGCGCCGGCAGCTCCGGCACCGGCGCCCGCAGTTGACGACGGGGCTGAGAAGGCGGCAAAGCTGCTTTCCGAGATCCGCGCAAAGCTTACCCAAACCTCCGAGGCGCTTTGTGCGCTGCTGGGGGCAGAGCTTGCGGAATATGCCGAGATGGCGGAAGCCCTCGCGGCGAAAAAAGAGGAAGCTCCGGCGGAAAAAGAGCCGGAGATCCCTTCTGCGCCTGCCGAGCCCGCTGCACCCGCCGAGGCCGAGAGCCGGGCGGAAAGCCTCAGCTTTGACACCATGAGCTTTGAGAGCCTGCGTAAGGATATTGATGACCTCGCCGCGGAAAAGTACATTCCCGGCCAGGAGGAGCCCACCATTGTGGCCGATGATCTGCAGTCCATCGTCATCCGCCCCGTGGATCGCTCCGGCGCGCTGCCCCAGGATCTGATTGCCGCGGCAGAGGCCGCCGTGCGCGCCAAGGGGGATATTTCCGAAATGTCTGTCTCTCCGGCACAGCAGCCCGAAAAGCTTCCCGTTCCGGAAGAGTCTGTGCCCCAGGAAGTGAAGACGCCGGAGCCTCCCGCAGAGGATGGGGATGACGATGTGCATTTTTCCCTCTTCCATCGGAGATAGGCCGGTATGCTGAAGCTTTCCAGACCCCGCGCAGCCCATGTGATTTGGCTTGTGGTCTTTGTGGTTTTCTGCGTTGTGTCAGACCGCATTGTCAAGCAGCTCATTCTTGAAAATTTTGCGCTGCATGAGCAGCTGGATATCCTGCCGGGAATATTTCGCCTGACCTATACCCGCAACACCGGCGGTGCCTTCAGCGCTTTTTCCGGCGCATCCTGGCTGTTCCATGTTTTTGTGCCTGTGGCTGTTTTGCTGCTGCTTTTTTCTATGCTTTCCGGCGTTGTCAGCCGCCCTCTGGGGGTTGTGAGCGCCACGGCGATGATCGGCGGCGCCATCGGCAATTATATTGATCGTCTCGTATACGGTTATGTGGTCGATATGTTCGACTTCTATCTGATCGATTTTGCAGTGTTCAACCTGGCGGATTGCTATATCACCGTGGGGTGTGTACTGCTGATGATCTGTGTGCTTTTTTTCCCGGAAGAGAAGAAGGTGACACCGTGCGCGAACTGATATCTGTGCCGGCCGCATCGCGTGATGCGGTCGGTCTGCGTGTGGACGCCTATCTTGCCGATGCGCTGCCGGAAATTTCCCGCAGCGCCGTGCAGAAGCTGCTGTCGGAGGGGGCTGTGCTCTGCGGGGACAGACCCGCAAAGAAAAACGACCGCGTCCGGGAGGGAGATGCCTTCTCGGTGTATTTCGATCCTCCGACCCCCTGCGAGGCAATGCCGGAGGATATTCCCATCGATGTTGTGTATGAGGATGGGGATGTCATCGTCGTCAATAAGCCCCAGGGCATGGTGGTGCATCCTGCGCCGGGAAATGAGAGCGGAACCCTTGTCAATGCGCTGCTTTACCGCTTTGCGGGGGAGCTGTCGGGCATCAACGGTGTCATCCGCCCGGGCATCGTGCACCGCATCGATAAGAATACCTGCGGCCTTCTCATGGTGGCGAAAAATGACCGCGCCCACCAGTGCCTTGCCGCGCAGATTGCCGCCCACAGCTTCCTGCGGGAATATGAGGCGGTCTGCATCGGCACGCCGCGGGAGGGAAGCGGGCGCATCGAAAAGCCCATCGGCCGCAGCCGTACCGACCGCAAAAAAATGGCCGTGGTGCCGGAGGGACGCCACGCCGCCACAAATTACGAGACACTGGCATCCTACCGGGGCTATTCCCATATCCGCTGCCGGCTGGAAACCGGGCGGACCCATCAGATCCGTGTGCATATGGCGAGCCTTGGGCATCCGATACTCGGAGACGATGTTTACGGCGCGGCAAAACCGCCGGCCCCCTTTGCCTTTCTCTCCGGCCAGGTGCTCTGCGCCCGCAGGCTGGGCTTTGCCCACCCGGCGGACGGCCGGTGGGTGGAGCTTTGTGCCCCGCTGCCGCCCGATTTTCAGCGTGTGCTGGATGTATTGGCCCGGGATTTTCCGGATTGACAGATTCCGGTAGGAAAAATCGGCGGAATTTGGTTGCTTTTTCATTGTATATTCCGGTTGCGAACCTTGATTTTTTCTGTCGACCGTGATATACTTTATAAGGTTAAAAACCCTGCGTGTAATTTTTGCATAAAATATGTATATTTTTTCTCAGGAGGAAAGATAAATGGCAAAGAAAAAGACCATGGTGCCCTTCCAGGGTACGCCCGAGCAGGAGCAGAAGCTGCTGGAGATCATCCATTCTCATACCGAGGCCGGTAAGCTCATGCCCATCCTGCAGGAGGCGCAGGAGCTGTACGGTTACCTGCCCGTGGAGGTCCAGGCGATCATTTCCCGTGAGACCGGCATTTCCATGTCCGAGATCTACGGCGTCGTCACCTTCTATGCACAGTTCAATCTCAATCCCAAGGGTAAATACAATATCGCCGTCTGCCTCGGCACCGCCTGCTATGTTAAGGGCGCCGGCGATGTGATCGAAAAGATCAAGGAGATCCTCAAGATCGATGTCGATGAAATCACTCCCGACGGTAAGTTCTCCCTGGAGGCTACCCGCTGCATCGGCGCCTGCGGTCTTGCCCCGGTTATGACCATCGGCGGCGAAGTCTACGGCCGTCTGACCGCAGACATGATTCCCGACATCCTCAAGAAGTACATGGACTAAGGTCCCCATTTCCGGAGGTAAGACTGTTATGAAGATCGGCATGATTGCGGATCTGCTGCACGCGGATGTGCTTTGCGGCGAGGAATTTCTCGACAATGAGGTGCATTCCGCCTGCGGCGCGGATATGATGAGCGATGTTTTGGCCTTTGTTAAGGATCAGGCGGTGCTCATCACCGGCCTTGTCAATCCCCAGGTTGTCCGCACGGCGGAAATGATGGATATGCGCTGCATCGTCTTTGTGCGGGGCAAGATGCCCGCCGATGATATTGTCGAGCTCGCCCGCGAGTCCGGCATCGTCATCCTCGCGACCATGGAGCGCATGTATCAGGCCTGCGGCATTCTCTATGAAAACGGTCTCTACCACGGAGGTGAAGTGCGTTGAGTGAACCCGTCCGCTTCCACTTTGATGTGGCAGGGGAGAACTTCGTTTCTGCCGGCGAGGCTTCCGCAACGGTGAAAAAACTGCTGCGCCAGCTGGGTGTGGATCCTGCGGTCATCCGCCGGGTATCCATCGCCATGTATGAAGGCGAGATCAATATGGTCATTCATGCAAACGGCGGCACAGCGGATATCCTTGTTTATACGGATCGGATTGTCATCGTACTGGAGGACCATGGCCCCGGCATTCCCAATGTGGGGCTTGCCATGCAGGAAGGCTATTCCACCGCGGCGGAGAATGTCCGCGCGCTGGGATTCGGCGCCGGCATGGGTCTTCCCAATATGAAGCGTTATACCGACAGCATGGATATTGAAACCGCTGTCGGCCGCGGAACCAAGATCACGATGGAGATCTCCCTCTGATCGGTTCCTTACCTACAACGTCAACATGAGGAGGTGCAGCTTAAGAAATGAGCAATTCTTACCGTCATTCCGTTACGCTGAAGATCGAGGAATGCAATGGCTGCACCACCTGCCTCAAGCGCTGCCCCACGGAGGCCATCCGCGTCCGTGACGGGCATGCCGTCATCCGGGCAGAGCGCTGCATCGACTGCGGAGAGTGCATCCGTGTTTGTCCCCACAAGGCCAAGCGGGCATCCTACGATCCCCTTTCGGTCATGGAGGGCTTTGATGTTAAAATCGCTCTGCCTGCCCCCGCCCTTTACGGTCAGTTTGACCGGCTGGAGGATCCGGATATCATTCTGGAAGGCCTCCTGCGTATGGGCTTTGACGGCGTGTTTGAGGTTGCCCGCGCTGCGGAGCTCGTTTCGGGTTATACCCGCCGGTATCTCCGCCGCGAGGACATTAAGAAGCCTGTCATCAGCTCTGCCTGCCCGGCGGTTGCCCGCATCATCAGCGTCCGGTTCCCTTCTCTGTGTGAAAATGTGCTGCCTCTGCTTCCCCCGGTGGAAATGGCGGCACGGCTGGCAAAGGAGGAGGCTGCGGAGAAATTCCCCGATGTGCCTGCCGATCGGATCGGCTGCTTCTTTATCTCTCCCTGCCCGGCCAAGGTGAGCTATGTCAAAAATCCCGAAACGGAGGAGCGCAGTGCCGTGGACGGTGTTCTGTCCATGAGCGATGTGTATTTCCGTCTCATCTCCGAGATGCGGAATGTGGAGACACCCTCCCTTTCCTCGGAGACGGGGCTGATCGGTGTGTCCTGGGCGGCCACCGGCGGCGAATCGGCAGCCCTTTTCAATGACCGCTATCTTGCGGCCGATGGCATTGAAAATGTCATCAAGGTGCTGGACGAGATTGAAAACGAGCACATTTCCGACCTGGAATTTGTAGAACTCAATGCCTGCAACGGCGGCTGCGTCGGCGGCGCGCTGACGGTGGAGAACCCCTACATCGCCAAGGCTCGCCTGCAGAACCTGAAGCGCTATCTGCCTGTCTCCCGCAATCTGGTGGACACCCAGGCGGAGTGGGAGGACCCCTGCGCCGTGCCGGACAACTTCCTTTGCTCTTCGCCGCTGACCTACCAGCCGGTTACCAGCCTTTCGGCGGATAAGGCGGAGGCCATGCAGAAGATGCTCGCCATTGAGAGCCTCTATTCCGGATTCCCCCATATGGACTGCGGCTCCTGCGGAGCCCCCACCTGCCGCGCGCTGGCCGAGGACATTGTCTCCGGCGAGGCAAGACCGGTGGACTGCATCATCAAATGGCGCGACGAGATCAAGCAGGCCTTTGCAAAGGTCAGCCCTGTTCCGGAGGCAAAGCATGAAGATTAACGAGCTGCGCGACACCCTTGCCCTGCAGCCCCTTTCCGAAGGTGATACCGACCGCGAGGTTTCCGGCGGCTACACCGGCGACCTTCTGAGCTTTGTGATGGGCCGCTGCCCTGCGGACAGCGCGTGGATCACCATTATGAACAATGTCAATGTTCTTGCGGTGGCCAGCCTTGCGGATGCGGCCTGCGTCATCCTGGCGGAGGATTCCGTCCCCGACGATGCGGTGCTTTCCAGAGCCCGGACAGAGGGCATCAATCTCTACACCTCGCCCATGACGGCCTACGAGCTTTGCGGCCGTCTGTATGCCCTGCTTTCTTAGGCTGTGCGCGTGATGAAAGAGTTTCATTACGATCTGCATATACATTCCTGTCTGTCCCCCTGCGGGGATGACGAAATGACCCCGGCGACCATCGCCGGTATGGCCGCGCTGGGAGGTCTTGACCTCGTGGCGCTGACCGATCACAACACCTGCGCAAACTGCGGCGCCTTTCTCGCGGCCTGCGATGCCTACGGCATAGTCGGCCTGCCGGGAATGGAGCTGACCAGCGCGGAGGATGTGCATCTCCTGTGCCTCTTTGCGGAGCTTTGCGATGCGGAGCGCTTTTCGGCGGAGGTTTCTACCCGCCGTGTCCGCATCCCCAACCGCCCGGATATCTTCGGCCGGCAGCTCATCGTCAACGAAGAGGATGAAATCCTCGGTGAGGAGCCCGATCTGCTCATCAACGCCACCCTCCTGTCCCTGTCGGAGGCCAGTTCCCTCTGCCGCGCCTGCGGCGGTGTGCCGATACCTGCCCATGCGGACAAGACGGCCAACGGCGTTGTGGCCATGCTCGGTGCCGTTCCGGCGGACTGCGGCTTCCGCACGGCGGAATATGCCCGGGCGGATGCGCCCGATGCCCCCGGCGCGGAGGGATTTTTGCGCATTTCCTCCTCGGATGCCCACTTTGTGGAGGATATCCGGGATACGGAGCGCGCATCGAGCCTGATGCTTGCCGGCGAAACCCCGCAGGAGATTCGCAGAAGCCTTCTTCGACGGCTGGAGGAGGGAAAATGAGAGAGCTATCACTGAATATTCTGGATATCGCGCAGAATTCCGTCCGCGCAGAGGCCACCGCCATCACCATCACCCTCATGGAGGATGCCGAAGGCTGGCTGACCTTTGAAATCGCGGACAACGGCAAGGGAATGGATGCGGAAACCGTCCGCAGAGTGTCCGATCCCTTCTATACCACCCGCACAACCCGGCGCGTCGGGCTGGGGCTGCCCTTTTTGCGGCTGGCCGCAGAGCAGACCGGCGGCAGCCTGGAGATCCGATCCACCCCGAGAGGGGAAGGGGAGGATCACGGCACGGTGGTGCGCGCTGTATTTAATATGAAGCATATTGATGCGGCGCCGCTGGGCGATATGATCTCCACCCTGTGCGTTCTGCTGCAGGGACAGCCGCAGATCAACTGGCTGTATATTCACACCACCCCCCGCGGAGAGGTTCGGCTGGATGCCGAGGAGCTTCGCGCCGTTCTGGGGGAGGATATTTCCCTTGACGAGACCGAAGTGATCAACTGGATAAGAGATTATCTGGATGAGCAATACAGTACCCTGGACTAAACATAGAAAACTAAACATGGAGGTATCCCCACATGAAAACTTTGGCTGAACTTGCTGAAATCCGCGAAAAGATGAAGGGCAAGGTTGCAATGCGTCAGAATGACGGCAACGAAACCCGCATCATCGTCGGTATGGGCACCTGCGGCATCGCCGCCGGCGCACGTCCCGTGCTCGCTGCCCTCGTGGAGGAGGTCAGCAAGGAAAAACTCGAGGAGACCGTCACCGTCACCCAGACCGGCTGCATCGGCATCTGCCAGTATGAGCCCGTGGTTGAGGTCATCGAGCCCGGTAAGGAAAAGGTCACCTATGTCAAGATGACTGCCGAGAAGGCACAGCGCGTCGTCGCCGAGCACATCAAGGGCGGCAAGGTTGTTACTGCCTTCACCATCGGCGCAAATGTGGCAAAATAAGAGGGAGGACATACACTCATGATTCGTTCACATGTACTGATCTGCGGCGGAACGGGCTGCACCTCTTCCGGCAGTGCCAAGCTGCAGACCATCCTGGAGCAGGAACTGGCCGCCCGCGGCCTCACCGAGGAGATCAAGATCGTCAAGACCGGCTGCTTCGGTCTCTGCGAGCACGGTCCTGTTATGATCGTCTATCCGGACGGCACCTTCTACAGCCGTGTTCAGCCTGAGGACATCGCTGAGATCGTCGAGGAGCATCTCCTCAAGGGTCGCGTTGTCACCCGCCTTGCCTACACCGACACCGGTGACGGCGAAGCCAAGACCGACGAGCTTCCTTCTCTGTCCGACACCGCCTTCTACAGATCCCAGCAGCGTATTGCTCTGCGTAACTGCGGCGTTATCAACCCTGAGGTTATCGACGAGTACATCGCCATGGACGGTTACAAGGCGCTGGGCAAGGTTCTCACCGAAATGACCCCTGCCGAGGTCATTGACGTCATCACCAAGTCCGGCCTCCGCGGTCGCGGCGGCGCCGGCTTCCCCACCGGACGTAAGTGGGCCTTCGCGGCTGCCACTCCCGGCGAGATCAAGTATGTCTGCTGCAACGCCGACGAAGGCGACCCCGGTGCATTCATGGATCGTTCCGTTCTGGAAGGTGACCCCCATGCCGTCATCGAGGCTATGACCATTGCCGGTTATGCCATCGGCGCCCATCAGGGCTATGTTTACGTCCGCGCCGAGTATCCCATCGCCATCGAGCGTCTGCGCATCGCCATTGCGCAGGCCAAGGAATACGGCCTGCTGGGCAAGAATATCTTCGGTTCCGGCTTTGACTTTGATCTCGACCTCCGCTTCGGCGCCGGCGCCTTCGTCTGCGGCGAAGAGACCGCACTGATGACCTCCATCGAGGGTCAGCGCGGTGAGCCCCGTCCGAGACCTCCCTTCCCCGCTGTGAAGGGTCTCTTCGGCAAGCCCACCGTTCTCAACAATGTTGAGACTTATGCAAATATCCCCCTCATCATCAACAACGGTGTTGAGTGGTTCAACTCCATCGGTACCGAGACCTCCAAGGGCACCAAGGTCTTCGCCCTCGTCGGTAAGGTCAACAACACCGGTCTCGTTGAGGTTCCCATGGGTACCCCCCTGCGCACCATCATCGAGGAGATCGGCGGCGGCATCCCCAACGGCAAGAAGTTCAAGGCTGCCCAGACCGGCGGTCCTTCCGGCGGCTGCATCCCCGCACACCTCATCGATACCCCCATCGACTATGAAAACCTGCTCGCCATCGGCTCCATGATGGGCTCCGGCGGTCTCATCGTTATGGATGAGGACACCTGCATGGTCGATATCGCCAAGTTCTTCCTGGAGTTCACCGTGGATGAGTCCTGCGGTAAGTGCACTGCCTGCCGTATCGGCACCAAGCGCCTGCTGCAGATCCTGGATAAGATCACCAGCGGGAACGGCACCATGGAAGACCTCGATACCCTCGAGGAGCTTGCCGCCCACATCAAGACCACTGCCCTCTGCGGCCTCGGTCAGACTGCGCCCAACCCCATCCTTTCCACCCTGCGTTACTTCAAGGACGAGTACATTGCCCACATCGTGGACAAGAGATGCCCCGCCGGCGTCTGCAAGGCTCTGCTTTCCTACGTGATCGACGCAGAAAAGTGCAAGGGCTGCACCGCCTGCGCCCGCAAGTGCCCGGTCAACGCCATCAGCGGCAGCGTGAAGAATCCGCATGTCATTGACACCGCCAAGTGCATCAAGTGCGGCGCCTGCGTTGAGACTTGCCGGTTCGACGCCATCTACAAGAAATAACCGGGAGGACGAGAAGTAATGGAAACGAAAATGGTTAATATCAAAATTAATAATGTAGCCGTCCAGGTTCCCGCCGGCTCCACCATCCTGGAGGCTGCCCGCTCCGTGGGCATTGATATCCCCACCCTCTGCTACCTGAAGGATCTCAACCCCATCGGCGCCTGCCGTCTGTGCGTGTGCGAGGTTAGGGGTGCCCGTTCTCTGGTCACCGCCTGCGTGTACCCCGTCAACGAGGGCATGGAGGTCTTCACCAACACCCCCGCAGTCCGCAAGTCCCGCAAGACCACCCTGGAGCTTATCATCTCCAACCACCGCCGCGAGTGCCTGACCTGCTCCCGCAGCCAGAACTGCGAGCTGCAGAAGTTCGCCAAGGATTACGGCGTTGACGACTGGAAGTTTGCCTCCGATGAGCTTCTGCCCGATGTGGAGGATTCTTCCCCCCACCTCATTCGCGATAACTCCAAGTGCATCCTTTGCCGCCGCTGCGTGGCAGCCTGCAAGAATATGCAGAATATCTCCGTCATCGGTGCCATCGACCGTGGCTTTGATACCCACATCGGCTGCGCCTTTGATGAGAAGCTTGCCAATGTTGCCTGCATCGACTGCGGTCAGTGCATCAACGTTTGCCCCACCGGCGCCCTGAGAGAGAAGTCCAGCCTGGACGATGTCCGCGCTGCTCTGGCCGATCCCGACAAGCACGTCGTCGTCGGCACCGCTCCCTCCGTCCGTGCCGCCCTCGGCGAGGACTTCGGCATGGCCATCGGCACCAATGTTGAGGGCAAGATGGTTGCGGCGCTCCGCCGCCTTGGCTTCGACGGCGTCTTTGATGTGGACACCGCTGCCGACGTGACCATCATGGAAGAAGGCACCGAGCTTCTCCATCGCCTGGAGAACGGCGGCGCTCTGCCCCTCATCACCTCCTGCAGCCCCGGCTGGATCCGCTTCTGCGAGTATTTCTATCCGGAGTTCATTCCCAATCTGTCCTCCTGCAAGTCTCCCCAGCAGATGTTCGGCGCTCTGATGAAGACCTACTATGCTGAGAAGATGGGCATCCCCGTAGAGAAGCTCTATGTGGTCACCGTTATGCCCTGCACCGCCAAGAAGTATGAGATCGGCCGCGAGGATCAGCAGGCTGTGAAGGGCTTCGACGATGTCGATGCCACCATCACCACCCGCGAGCTCGCCGAGTTCATCAAGGATGCCGGCCTCCGCTACACCGAGCTGCCCGATGAGACCTTTGATCCCGCCTTCGGCATTGCCTCCGGCGCAGGCCACATCTTCGGCGCTTCCGGCGGCGTTATGGAGGCTGCTCTCCGTACCGTTTCCGAGATCGTCACCGGCAAGGCTCTTGAGAAGCTCGAGTTCCATGAGGTTCGCGGCATCGAAGGCGTCAAGGAAGCCGAGTATGATCTCGCCGGCACGGTCGTCAAGGTCGCTGTTGTTTCCGGCACCGCCAATGCCCGCAAGCTCCTCGATGCCATCAAGGCCGGCGAGAAGCAGTACCACTTCGTTGAGATCATGGCCTGCCCCGGCGGCTGTGTCAACGGCGGCGGTCAGCCCATTCAGCCCGCTTCCGTCCGCAACTTTGTGGATCTGCGTGCTGAGCGCGCCAAGGCTCTCTACAGCGAGGACGGCGCCATGTCCCTCCGCAAGAGCCATGAGAACCCCATCGTCAAGGAGCTGTATGATGAGTACCTGGAGAAGCCCGGCAGCCACAAGGCGCACGGCATCCTCCACACCAGCTATACCGCCCGCAAGTCCGTCTTTGGTGACGCAAAATAAGCAATTGCAAACAAAAAAGCGCAGATCATTTCGGTGGTCTGCGCTTTTTTTGCCTCCTTTTCCGGCAATTGGCAGGGGAGAGGAAGGGAAAACCCTTGCTTTTCTATGTAAATTATAGTAGAATATGTGTATACATAATCATTTTGCCCATAACCGGACGGAGGCTGAATAATGACAAAGATGAAACGCATGATCAGTGTGCTGCTGATCCTTGCCCTTGCGGCGACACTGTTTGCAGGCTGCAGAGATACGGGAGATAACCCCAGCGATATCCCCGGCGAGGCAGCACTCAATATGTCCGAGGCCGTTATCTCGCTCTATGAGACGGTCTTTATCACCCTGGAAAACCCGCCGGAGGGCGTCATCGACTGGCATATGGCCTCCGGTGAGTCCAATGTCCGCATGGAGCAGACCGGCAACACCACCGTGCAGATCACCGGCCTTTATGAAGGCACCTCCATGCTGCACTGCGAATTTGATCGCGACGGACAGACGGTGATGCTTACCTGCAACATCACCGTTGTACCCAACAGCTTTACCATCAATCCCTCCAGCTTTGTTCTGCAGTACGGCCATTCTCTGAATCTCGGCACCTTCCCGAATTTTGCCTCCGAGCTTGTCTGGGAATCCAGCGACGACAATGTCGTCATCGTGGATGCGAAGGGTAAGGTGACCGCCGTCGGCGTCGGCATTGCCACCGTCACCGCGAAGGTCGCCAAAAAGCCGGATATCAGCGCCAAGGCCGCCGTCACGGTAACCGAGGCATCCAATATCATTACCGGCAATGTCAGCATCGTTCCCTCCGTGCTGGAAACTGAGGTCGGCGGCACGGTACCCCTGTCGGTCTCCGGCGGTACGGGAACCTACACCTGGAAATCCTCCGATCCCGCCAAGGCAAGCGTTACCGCAAACGGCATCGTAACTGCCCTCTCCACCGGCACGGTGACCATCACCGCCACCGATTCCGTCGGCGGCTCCGCAACCTGCAAGATCACCATCTACCGCGCCCCCACGGCCATCTCCGTCTCTCCGGTGAGCGCCCTGATGAATGTGGGCGACAGCAAGAAGTTTACTGCCTCCGTCTATCCCGCGGATGCCAGCAAGAATATCAACTGGTACTCCAGCGATACCTCCATCGCCAAGGTTTCCTCCTCCGGCGTCGTCACCGTTCTGAAGTCCGGCACGGTGACCATCACCGCCCAGTCGGCCTACAACAGCGTCAAGGCCACCGCGACGGTGTCCACCGGCACCAAGGCAACCGGAATTACTGTGGATAAGGCGACGGTCGATCAGTCCGTTGGCTCCATCTTCACCGTCAATGCCACCGTTGCCCCCGCAAATGCCGCCATCAAGACCTATACGGTCGCCATCAGCGACACGAATATTGTCAAGCAGAACGGCAACACCCCCAATTCCTTCGTGGCCGTTGCCCCCGGCACCGCCACCATCACCTTCAAGAGCGATGACGGCGGCTTCACCGCGAAAACCACCGTTACCGTCCGCAGCACCGTCAAGAAGGCCACCATCGATCCCACCGTCACCGAGGTTGGCATCGGTGCCAAGAGCCAGCTTTCCGTTCAGGTCGATCCCGCGGATGCCAAGGCCGACGGCGAATGGAAGATCGCCGACACCTCCATCGCCACCGTGGACGAAAAGGGTGTTGTCACCGGCGTGAAGGAGGGCGTTACCTCCGTTTCCTACATCTTTAAGGATACCAATCTCACCATTACCGCCGTCATCCGCGTGCTTAAGAGCGGTGCGCTCAATAAGGAAAAGCTGGATCTCGTTCCCGGCGGAACCGCAGCCCTGACCGTTTCCCAGGCCGATCTCGTGGGCACCTGGTCCAGCGACCAGCCCGATATCGTCACCGTGGACGACAAGGGTGTTGTCACCGCTTTGAAGGAAGGCAAGGCAAACATCCTCTTTACCCCAGAGGATAAGTCCTTCCGCGTGCTCGGCTGCGCCGTCACCGTTTATGCCGCCACCGAGAGTGTTGAGCTGGATGCCAAGGATGTCTACCTTGTCAAGGACGGCCTCCACCTGCCCAAGCTGACCATTAAGCCTGAGGGCGCAAAGCAGACGGGCGAATGGAAGCTCATCGAGGGCGAGGATGTGGTCACCCTCGGCGCCGACGGAGCCCTGAAGGCCCTGAAGGACGGCAAGGCTCTGGTGGAAGTGACCACCATTGACGGCATGAAGCTGGAAATGCACGTTTATGTCGGAAAGCGCGTGGCCGGCGTTGCCTTTGAGAAGAAGACCTACACCGTCGCCTCCGGCGGACAGTTCACCCCGAAGCTGATCTTTGATCCCGCAGCCGCAGCCAACACCTCCGGCACCTGGCAGAGCGAGAATCCGCAGGTCGCGAGCGTATCCCAGAAGGGTGTCATCACCGGCAATGTCGCCGGCGAGACCAAGATCACCTTTACCTCCACCGACGGCGGCTTCAAGGCAGAGTGCACCGTTACCGTCACCCAGCCCAATGACCGTAAGATCGGCCTTTCCTACGGCAAGCTTTCCATCACCCCCAACATGGAGATCCTGGTGGCCACCGGCACCATCGAAATGACCGCAACGCTGACCCCCACGGCCGATAAGATCACCTATTCCGCAAGCCTCGCAGAGCCTGTGGAGGGCTTCTCCGTCAAGGCGGATGGGGATAAGATCACCCTCACCGCAGAAAAGTCCGGCAAGGCAAAGGTCATCGTCATGGCAAAGGTCGGCGATGCGACCTACGCCATTACCTTCACAGTTTCGGCCGCGGCGCCCACACCCACGCCTACCCCTACGGCGGGCGCTACCCCAACCGCAACTCCGACGCCTGCACCGACCCCCACCCCCGCAGCATAAGAAGAATAAAAACGGTTGAAGAGATCTCTCTTCAACCGTTTTTTTGCCCTCAAGTCCCCATTTGGGTGCTGCGAAAAAGCTCTACCGCCTTTTCAAGAAGTGCCCGATCCTCCGGGGTGAACGCCTGATTTGCATTCTCTGTCTGCTGCAGCTCCATGAGCAGGCGAATGGCCTTTGTGTCGCCGGAACGGCAGGCGGAAATGACGTTTTTTCGGATGAGCGCGATCTCCGCCGCGGCATACAGCCCGGAAAGACGCTCGGCCTCGCGGATGAATTTGTCATTTCTCAGCCATGCGTAGAGGGTTTCGCATGCAATGCCGAGGGCTTCCGCAATTTCTGCCTTGGACAGGCAGCAATCGGGATTTGCCAGCATTTCTGCGGCTTTTTTCTGCTTTTGTGTGATATGCCTGCCCTCCCATCGTGAAAATGAGAAGCCTGCGGATCCCTTGGAGATCCACAGGCTTTCATTATAGCGATTCTGCGGTTATTTTCCTGCTGCAAAGAGCATGTCGAGGCTGGTATCCTCGGCGGCATAGGGGCAGATGCGGAAGGAGAAGGAGAAATTCTCCTCGTTGAAGGCATATTTGGGTGCTGCGGTGGGACCACAGGAGCCGCTGCCGATGCCGTAATGCTTATAATCGATGTTGAGGCAGGTTTCCGGCCGCGCCACCAGCTCATAATCGTGCCGTGCGTCGGTCAGATCGAGAGTGGTGTAGTGCTGGGCGGAGAAGCAGAAGCGAGGCTCACCGAGAATGGCAAGGCCGATGCCGCTCTTCGCGGTGATGCCGGCAAAGCGCACGTCGCTGCGGGTGCCATTTTCCTGGGGCATGATGTAGTACTCGGTCATCTCGCTGACCTTGGCGGTATAGCGGCCGACGGTGGCATAATAGGCCTGGTCCACGTAGTTTTCGTAGAAGCCGGGGCCGAACCACTCGACATTGTCCATGCCGGCGGAAAGAAGCATCTCAAATCCAAAGCGGGGCAGGGTGTACATGGGGGCGGTGCGCTCCACATCTATGCTGCAGGTCATGCCGGCGGAAGAGATCTCCCAGGTGGCCTTGACGCGCAGAAGGGGCATCCGGGTGTAGGCGCCGAGGGTGTATGCCCCTGCAACGATCACGCGGTCAGCCTTGCCGACAAAGCCGAAGCTGTCCAGCCGGGAGGTGTAATCCTTCAGGTTTTCCCGCGTCCATTCCTTCAGAACGCCGCCGGAGAGACCGCGGTCGTTATCCGTCGGTGCGCGCCAGACATTGAAGCGGAAGGGAGAGGCAAGCAGCTCCTTGCCCTCAAAGCAGATGGAGCAGGGAAGACCGGTATCCAGAGAGAAGGCATAGCGCTTCTCGCCGACGGTCACGGTGAAGCGATCTTCGGTGACGGAGGTGACGGGGGCTTCCGGCAGAATTTCGGGGAATCCGGCCTCCGTCAGGGCGGGATGGAGGGCAAACTGGGTATGACCGATTTCATATCCTCTGTCCTCAAACCACAGATCGTGGTTGAGCTCAAAGGAAATATCCAGGAAATATTCGCAGCCGATGCGGCCTACGGGCATCTCGATGCCGAGGTCGAACTTGCGGCGGCGGCCGGCGGGAACGGAGAGGGAGGGGATGATGCCCTGGGCGATGATCATGCCGTTCTCCGTCACCGTCCAGTGGGCGGCGAGATGGGAAAGATCGGAGAAGACATAGCGGTTGCGGATGTATACGGAGCCGGCCTCGGCATCGAAATCCTCGGCGATGACCGGCTCATAGGCCTTCTTCATCTCCAGAACGCCGGAACGGCTTTCGCGGTCGGGGGTTACAAGGCCGTCCACGCAGAAATTGCCGTCGTTGGGCTTGTCGCCGAAATCGCCGCCGTAGGCAAAGCCCTTGCGGCCGTCAGGCAGATCGATGCGCAGGCCGTGGTCTGCCCATTCCCAAACACAGCCGCCCATCATGTTGGGGATGCTGTCCATGACTTTGATGTAGTCCATGATATCGCCGTTGGAATTGCCCATGGCGTGGGAATACTCGCAGAGGAAGAAGGGGCGGTTGCCGGATTTTTTGCACTCTGCGGCGATATCATCATAGTGGGTGTACATCCGGCTGACAACATCGAGATAGGGGGCATCGTAGGCACGCTCGTAATGCACGGGACGGTCATCCACCCGGTGGAGATATTCCGCCATAAGCTCGTGATTTCGACCCTCGTGGGACTCGTTGCCAAGGCTCCACATGACGATACAGGGATGGTTCTTATCGCGCAGATACATGCGCTCTGCGCGGTCAACATAGCTTGTGGCATACATCTCCAGATCGGAAATGGTGGAGCGCACCCGCTTGGTGGGATCCTCCTTATCGGGCAGCATGAGCAGATGGTCGCCGTGGGTCTCGATATCACACTCGTCGATGACATAGAAACCGTAGCGGTCGCAGAGGGTGAGGAAGCGGGGATCGTTGATGTAGTGGGAGGTGCGGATGGCATTGACATTGTGGCGGCGCATCTCCACGAGATCGCGGATCATATCCTCCATGGAAACGGTATGGCCGGTGTCGGGATTGGTGTCGTGACGGTTGACGCCGTGCAGCTTGACGGCGCGGCCGTTGATCTTAAAGACGCCCTTGACGATTTCGATGCGGCGGAAGCCGACGTCGGAGGCGATGCAGACATCCGCACAGTTATCGCCGGAAAGGGTAAGGGTCAGTCGGTAGAGGTTCGGGGTCTCCGCCGTCCAGAGCTCGGCCTCGGGAATCTCCATGCCGAAGGAAATGCATTCCTCGGCGGCAAAGCTTTCTTCCCGGATGAGCTCACCGGCGGGATCGTAGAGCCGGGCGCGAAGGCTGCGGCCTGCGAGATCGCCGGAAAGGCGTACCTCAGCCTTGAGCTGACCTTCGGTGTAGCTGTCATCCACATCCCCGCGCAGGGAAAGATCCGCAAAGGAGGCCGTTCCGAAGGAGAGCAGATAAACCTCGCGCCAAAGGCCGCCCATGCGCCACATATCCTGATCCTCCATGTAGGTGCCGTCGGAGAATTTCAGAACCTTGAGGGCAATGCGGTTGCTGCCTTCGGTCAGATAGGGGGAAATGTCAAACTCCGAGGGCATATGCGCACCCTTGGAATAGCCGACCTCGCTGCCGTTTACATAGAGATAGAAGGCGGAATCGACACCCTCAAAGCGGATGTGGGTGCGGCCGCCGCGGAAAGAGGCAGGCAGGGTGAAATCGCGGACGTAGAGACCGGTGGGGTTCTCATCCGGCACGAAGGGGGGATCCAGCGGAATGGGATAGTTGACATTGGTATAGATGGGCAGATCGTATTTGTAGGTCATCTGCCAGCAGGAGGGAACGTCAATGCGATCCCAGGCGGAATAATCGGCCTCGGGGGCGCCGAGATCCGCCGGCGCGGCATCGGGGCGGGGAAGCCACTTGAAATACCATTCGCCGCAGAGGCTCTTGTAGAAGGGGGATACGCCGCGAAGCTCCTCCAGAGCGCCGGCTTCATCCGCATAGGGGATGAAGGGGGTACGGGAGGGAAGACGGTTTCTGTGAAGAAGACCGGGATTGCACCAATCCCGCAGATTGCTCATGTCCATAGCTCTTTGTTCCTTCCGTTTTTGGTTATGCGATCAATAGCCGATGGAGGCCAGATATTCGCGGCTGGCGCGGGCGCTGTCCAGCGGGGAGAGGTTGGTGGCGAGATCCTGCTCCACGATGACGGTGTGGGTACCGGCTTCCTCGGCGGCGGCGAGAATGGCGGGAATATCCTGGCAGCCCTGGCCGATGGGACGGAATTCAAAGCCGGATTTTGCCTTGTTGCCCTTGGTGGAATCATCGCCGATGAGCTCGTAGACAGGCTCGCCCTTGACATAACCCTCGCAGATAAAGTCCTTGAGATGCAGTACGGGAACCTTGCCGGCATACTTCTTGATGTATTTTACGGGATCCTCACCGGAGAAGCGAACCCAGCAGCAGTCAAATTCCGGCCAGAGCTCGGGCAGATCGCGGAAGAGGATGTCGATTTTATGCTCGTCGCCGAGGAAATCAAACTCAAAATCATGGTTGTGGTAGAGCAGCTGCAGCCCGGTGCCGCGGAAAGCCTCGCAGATGGCGGCGATCAGCTCGCGGGTGATTTCGTATTTTGCCTCGCCGGGGGTGCGATCCTTGTTCATCCAGGGAATGGCCATGTAGGAAACGCCCAGGGTCTGCTGCTCGGAGACCAGGGCGGGAATATCTTCCTTGGCATTGGGAAGATTGGTGTGGGTGGAGACAAGCTTCAGGCCCGCCTCTTCCACGGCGGCACGGAAATCCTCAGGGGAGAGGCCGCAGTAGCCGGCGCTTTCCACGCAGTCATAGCCCATCTCGCGCACAAGCTTCAGCGTGCCGCGGGGATCGGCCTCCATCTCGTCACGAATGGAGAAAAGCTGCAGTCCAACATTGAATTTTCCCATAATTTAAACCTCCAAAAACATGTGAGTTTCAGTAGTTTTATGGTAGCCCATTTTGCCTGCTGTGTCAAGGAAAAAAAGAAAAAATTTCTAAAAAAACAGGGTTGACAAAACGGCTGGGATTTGCTATAATACCCGTTGTTGACATGCGGATGTAGCTCATCTGGTAGAGCGCCACCTTGCCAAGGTGGAGGTAGCGAGTTCGAGCCTCGTCATCCGCTCCAAGCGGAGCATTTTGCTCCGCTTTTTTGATTTTGAAAGGAGAAGGCTTTATGGCAAAACGTGATCTCGGCTTCACCCCGGAATTTTCCTTTGGCTGGAAGATGTGCCAGCGCTGGCCGATTCTCTTTCTCATTCCCTTTGGCTGTACCGCCTGGGTCACCTTCTCCTATCTTGCCCATGTGCTCAAGCGCTGGTGGCTGTATCTGTTTGCAGTGCTTTACACAGCGCCTTCCGTTGTCGGCCTTGTCTTTTCCTACCTCAATTTTGGCAAGGAGAACGTCGATGCCTTTACAAGCGACCTTATTTTCAACTGCGTGCTGGTGGGCTGGCTCTTTTCCATGGTTCACTGCGGATTTCTCTGGAAGGAATATATGAATGTCCGCAAGGCGGAGAAGAGGGAGCGCAACCGGGAGGAAGAAAAGCTCGGCCTGCGCTGAGATAGGAGATATTTCCTGAATTCAGCGCAAAGAATTTTTGCAAAACCCTTGCAAATCTGCGACTTTTGTTATATTATGTAATGGTAAATGCTAACAGGGAGGGATCCGTATGAATTCCGACACCATGAAGTTCAGTATCAATGAGGAGCGGGCAAAGGAAATTCGCCCCATCTTGCAGGAGGTTTACTCTGCCCTTCTCGAAAAGGGATACAATCCCATCATCCAGATCGTCGGCTACATTCTCTCGGAGGATCCCGGCTATATCACCAACCATAAGAACGCCCGCGCTCTCATCCGCCGGGTGGATCGCTACGAGCTGCTTTCGGAGCTGGTCAAGTCTTATCTGAACATCTGAATTTTTGGCGGCAGGCGCAGGCCTGCCGCCTTTTTTGTCGGAAATCCTTTTGCAGCAAAAGGTTGACATAATGTGCCATAGATGGTAAAATAGATAAAACTGGTTTATCCCGCCCTTTTGAAGATTGGAGTAAAATAGAAATGGCTGAAAAAGAAATGACCGCCCAGAGCGGCGTGCTGACCTATAAGGGTCGTCCGCTGCTGCGCAAGGGAAATGTAATCTACTACGGCAGCATCTCCGATAAATATATCTCCATGCTGCAGATCATGGCATCCAAGGAAGAAAACGGTGTGGAGATCCCCACGAAGATCATCGTGACCATCCAGCACACCGATGAAAGCATGCGCCCCAAGGAGCGTATCGTCAAATCCAGCGAGAAATCCGGCCTGTATGAGGCCATGGATATTGCCACCATCTGGCTCAATCGCTATAATTCCGCAAAGTAAGCGGCGAGAAATCGCCACCGCCCCGCCGCGGATGCCGGGGGAGGACAAGCCTCCCGCGAAAGCTCCCGCCCCGAGATGAAATTTTGAGGTAAAAAGCTTATGAGTTTCCGATCCAGGACCCGCCGCATTCTCCTTTCCGTGCTGACGCTGTGCATCGCCGCCGGCGGTGCGTTCAGCTTTGCGTGGAACAAGGGGGAGGATGCCCCTGTCCGCCAGCCGGAGCTGGATCGCCCCGGCTCGGTCATCATCAATGCGGAGGTTTTGAACTACGCAAATCCCATGGAGGTTCCCTCCCTTTCCGACAATGTGGAGGCAACCCTCACCACCGGTGACGGCAGCCTCTACGATACCGTGATCTCCAACGATGCCGCCATCCCCGAGGCAACGCCGACGCCCACTGTGGCGCCGACTGCAGCGCCGACTCCGTCGGCCGCCCCCACCAAAGCCCCAACTGCGGCACCGACGGCAACCCCCACCCCCGATCCCCTGCCGGAGGATGACGGCTCCATCCATGAGGACTTTGTGGAAGAGCCCTATACCGACGGTCTCCGTATCGGCACCGTGACGGGCAAGAGCGTCTATTACCGCGCAAAGCCGTCCCTTGACGGGAAAAAGCTCGGCAGCCTTTCCCGCGGCACCGCCGTGGTGGTGCTTGCGCTGAAGGATGGCTGGTACACCGTCAATGTGGCGGGCACCGTGGGCTATATGAGCGCCGATTATGTTACCTCCGCCGATGAAGGGGAGGGCAAGCTCGGCTACGGTCGGGTAACCGGCTCTGTTGTTCATGTCCGTGATCGCGCCGCCATCGCCGGCAAGAGCTTCACCAAGCTGCCTGAGGGCACGGAGGTGACGCTGCTCGGCGTTTCCAACGGCTGGTATAAGGTGAAATATCAGAGCATCACCGGCTATATGCACGGTGAGTATGTGGAGCCCGCTCCCAAGACCAGCGCAAAGCCCACCGCCAAGCCGACACAGGCTCCCTCTGCCTCGGCACCCGCAGACTCCGGCTCTGCAAGCGCCGGCGGCACCACCGCTAACGTGACCTACGGCTCCTCGCCCTATAAGGCGCTGGATAACGCATACGCAGCCGAGATTCAGAAGATTCTCGACTTTGCCCATGCCCAGCTGGGCGTTCCCTATGTATGGGGCGGCAGCACCCCCAAGGGTTTTGACTGCGGCGGACTCATTTACTATGTCTTCCGCTCCCTCGGCTATTCCGACTTCCCGCGCAACAAGCAGTGGACCGCGGGAACCAAGGTGACCTATAAGCAGCTCGTTCCCGGAGATCTGGTGTACTTCTCCAATAACGGCGCGGGCGCGGGCCATGTTGGCCTTTATGTTGGCAAGGGCATGTTCATTCATGCGCCTTCCCCCGGAAAAAAGGTACAGTACACCGACATGTCCAGCGGCTATTATTACAATCATTTCCTATATGGAGCAAGGATCATCGGCGACGTGTGATCCTGTTGCGGCCTGCCCGCCGGGCAGGCCGTTATGATTGTTTGATAGAAAATTTCAGCGTAAAATAACCAGGAGAAAAATTATGGAATTTCGTGAATTCCGCGGCATGATGCCCATTATGCCCACAACCATCGATGAAAACTGCAATATTGATGTGGAAAGCACACGGCGTGTGGTGGACTACCTGATGGGCTGCGGTGCCGTTGCCATCGGCCATCTGGCCGGTGCATCCGAACACGGAAAGATTCCCTCTGAGGATCGGGAGATCCTCATCCGCACGGTGGTCGACCGGGTTGCCGGCCGCGTGCCCACCTTCTTTGGGGTTGCCGCAAACAACCTCAAGGATACCATCCGCAATGCAAAGATCGCCGAGAGCCTCGGCGCCGATATGCTGATGATCTGTTCCCCCACCTACGGTCACTGCGATCAGCCCATGCTCTATGAATACTATAAAAAGACCTGCGAAGCCGTCAAGCTCCCCGTCATCGTGCAGGACACCGGCGGCTCCTCCGGCTGCTACACGCCGGAATTTATGCTCCGCCTCTTTAACGAGATTGAGAACGTCGGCTATGTCAAGGCAGAGGGTGGAAGCGACTGGCTGGTGAAGATGCACCACCTCACCGAGATCAGCGAGGGCAAGGTTCCCATCATCGGCGGCGCCGCCGGCGCGCACATGATCCAGATGCTGCGTCTCGGCGTCAAGGCCTTTATGACGGGCACGGAGGCCTGCGAATTCCATTCCGAGGTCGTCAATGCCTGGCTTTCCGGCGACGAAGATCTGGCGGTGGATCTCTATTTCACCCTGGTCTGGCCGTATCTTGAGATGTACACCATGAACAACCGCGCCTTCCTGAAATATATGCTGAAAAAGCGCGGCATTGTGACCAATGACGCAGCGCTTGCTCCCATGGACTACGGCCCCGCCGATCCCTGGCTCTATCAGGAGCTGGACTGGATCCTGGAGCGAACCTTCAACAATAAGATCAAATGCGGGAGACACAAATGATCAATTTTACCATTCACGGCTGCTGCGCCGGCACAGAGCCCCTGCCCGGCGCACGGCACACCTCCTATTCCATGGAGCTCAACGGCAGTACCTATTGGATCGATGCCGGCGAAAACTGCGCCTACAGCGCCCATCTCAACGGGGTGGATCTGCTCTCCACCCGGGCGATTTTTATCACCCATCCCCATATGGATCATATCGGCGGGCTGGGAAATCTCTTCTGGAATATCCGCAAGCTGACCTATGTCTATAAGGACGAGGGCATGGCCCGCATGGAGGGGAAGACGGTCTCCCTGCGCATCTCTGAGATGCGCTCCTGGCACGGCGTTTATGAGACCCTCTGCTGCACCGAAGGGGATTTTAACATTAATTTTCGTATTGATGCCGCCCCGGTGAGCGACGGTGAGATCTACCGGGACGAAAATATGATCGTCACCGCCCACCACAACAGCCACCTCATCCCCAAAACGGAGGGTGACTGGAAATCATATTCCTTTGTCATCCATGCGGACGGAAAAAAGCTTGTCTGCTGCGGCGATATCCGCGACTATGCGGAGATCGGCGATGTTTATGAGGGCGCGGATGTCATCTTTGTGGAGACCGGCCACCATAAGGTGGAAAATGTCTGCCGTTTCTTCTTAGATAAGGGCTATCATTTCGGCAAGCTGGTCTTTGTGCACAACGGAAGACGGGTGCTTGACCACTATGAGGAAAGCCTCGCTGCGGCGCAGGCGCTGGTGGGCGACCGGGTGATCATCTCCCGGGACGGCATGAAGTTCTCCGTATGAAACTGAAGGATCTGTTGACCCGGAAAAATCTCGGGCGCTTCTTCCGCTATTTTGTCACCGGTGCATCCTCCTCCGTGGTAGAAATTGTGCTCTTCTGGCTTCTGACGGAAAAGCTTTTCCTTTCTCCGACGGTGTCCCACATCGCCGTCTATACGGCCACCTTCTGGATGTGCTTTCTGATGAACAAATTCTGGACCTTCAAGAGCCGGACGGGCTTTTTGCCGCAGCTTTTGAAGTACAGCCTGCTCTATCTATTTAACCTTACCATCACCTCCGTGCTTCTCTCTGCGCTGGTGGCGGCGGGTCTGCATGCCATCCTTGCAAAGCTTTGCGTGATGCTAGCCATGGGCTGCTGGAATTTCTTCATTTATCGCTATGTGATCTATAAATAAAGGCGGTGTACCGTGCTGATTTCCATCATCATTCCCGTCTATAACGAGGGGAAACATATCGAAGAGAATATCATTGCCATCCGCGACCGCGCAAAGTGCGAAAATGTCATTTTCGAATTTGTGCTGGTGGATGACGGCTCCTCCGACGACTCCTTTGCTGCCATGCAGCGGGTGTCGGAGCGGCTGCAGGTCTCACGGCTTATCCGCCTTTCCCGCAATTTCGGCAAGGAGTCCGCTGTGGCGGCCGGCCTGACCGAGGCGGTGGGGGAGGCCTGCATCGTCATGGACAGCGATCTGCAGCATCCCCCGGAGCTCATTTGCGAAATGGTTCGCCTCTGGCGGGAGGAGGGCTATGAGGTGGTGGATGCCGTCAAGGCCGACCGTGGCCGCGAAAGCCGGCTCTATAAGCTCTTTGCGCGCCTCTTTTACGGCGCGTTTAACCGCATGTCCGGGCTGGAGCTTCAGGGTGCATCGGATTTCAAACTCATGGATCGGAAGGCAGTGGATGCATGGAAATGCATGAATGAGCACGCCACTTTTTTCCGCGGCATGTCCACCTGGGTGGGCTTTCGCCGCATTTCCATTCCCTTTGAGGTGGCAGAGCGAGCCGGCGGCAGCACCAAATGGAGCTTCCGCAAGCTTGCGGCGCTGGCCATCGGCGCCATTACCTCCTTTTCCGCCCTGCCGCTGCAGCTGGTGACCGTCGCGGGTCTGCTTTTTATGGCCGGTGCGGTCATTCTCGGCATCGAGACCCTGGTCATGTGGATCCTCGGCCATGCCGCCAGCGGTTTTACCACCGTCATTCTGCTGCTGCTCATCATCGGAAGCCTTCTGATGATCAGCCTCGGCATCATCGGCACCTACATTGCCAAAATTTACGACGAGGTCAAGAAAAGACCCCGCTATGTCATCGCTCAGCACCTTCGCAGCGTGCATAAGGAGATCTCCGAATGATCGGCTTTGTTTGGTTTTTGCTGTGCCTTCTCTCCGGCGCGGCGGTTTGCCTGCTCATTGCGCCTTCTTTTGCAGGCGTCCTTGCGGCAAAGCCCCTCATCGCCGGTAAGCACAGCCCCCGGAGCTGGATGCTCTGGATCCCGGCAAGCTTTATCTGCGGCATCATGCTCAATGCGTGGATTTCCTATCTTGCGGCGCTGTGTGCCGCTGGCGGGAATGCGCCGATGACCGTCGGCGCGGCGGTATCCGCCCTGGTGTCCCTTCTTTTGTGCGCCGCGGCGATCATCCTTCGCAGGGATTTGCTGCGGAAGTTGCTGGCAGACCTTAAGGCGCGGGGCATAAAGACACTGTTTTCGGAAAACCGGGCGGAGCTCATCTTCTGCCTTGTTGTGCTTCTTTTCTGGGCGGTGCTTGTTATTCGCTCCTTCTACCATGCGGACGGTGCGCTGCGGGTGGGGCATTCGGTTTTCTCCGATTTTTGCCCCCATCTTTCGGTCATCCGTTCCTTCTCGGAGGGCGGCAACATTCCCGCCCAGTATCCCCATTTTGCCGACGGTACCATTCGCTACCACTTCATGTTCCAGTTTGCCGTGGGCATGCTGGAGTATCTCGGAATGCGGATGGACATTGCCTTTAATCTGCTTTCCCTTGGCTCCATCCTTGCGATGATGATGCTCTTCTATGTTCTTTCCCTGCAGCTGACCCGCAGCCGGGCGGTGGCAATCCTTGCCTCGGTCTTCTTCACCTTCCGTTCCTCCTTTGCCATTTTTACCTATCTTTTCGGGGCGGAGGAGGGGGTTCTCGGGGCAATTAAGACTCTCTTTACCTCCATGGAGCATATCGGCAACACCCAGAGCGAGAGCTGGGGGCTCTGGACGCAGAAGGTGTACCTCAACCAGCGGCATCTGCCCCTGGGCTTTGCGGTGGCTTTCTTTGCCATCATCTGCTTTTATCCATACCTGCGCGAAATGGTGGATTCCCTGCGGGAGGCAAAGGGGAAGAAGGGTGCCCGGTGGAAGGCCTTTGCCCTCAGCCGGGAGGGCTGGCTGCCGGAAGGCATAGTGATGCCGGTCTTCATGGGGCTTCTTCTTGGTGCGCTGGGCTTTTTCAACGGCGCGGTGCTCATCTCTGTGCTTTCCGTGCTCTTTTTTATGGCCATTCTTTCCCGCCGGCGGCTTTCCTATCTCATCACGGCCTGCATCGCCGTGGCGCTGGTGCTTTTGCAATCCCGTCTCTTTATCCCTTCCGGCGGTGCGGCGGTTTCTCCCCGGCTGACCTTTGGCTTCCTTGCGGAATCCCCCGCCCTTGCGGATATTATCGCCTACCTGGTGGAGCTTCTGGGCATTCTGCCCTTTGTGATCGTCTTTTTCCTGCCGGTGATGCCCAGGGGCATGCGCTGGCTGACCCTTGCCTTTACGGCGCCGGTGCTGGTGGCGGAATGCCTGCAGCTGACGCCGGATATCACCGTCAACCACAAGTATATCATGTTTGGCTGCGTGCTGCTTGATATCATAGCGGCGTCGGCCGTGGCCTTCCTCTGGAGCAAAAAGCAGCTTGTGCTGCGGGGGATCGCGGCGGTGCTGGTCATCCTGATGACCCTGACGGGTGCGGCCGATCTTATCACCCAGTGGAGCCTCGATCGGTATACCGTCAGCTATCCCGATGTTTCTCCGGTGCAGGATTTTGTGCGCGAGAACTGCCCGGAGGGGTCGGTTTTCCTGACGGATACCACCTACACCCTCGGCGATATTCTCCTGGCCGGACGGCCGCTGTACTGCGGCTGGTCCTACTATGCCTGGTCGGCGGGATATGATACCTTTGGCCGCACGCAGAAGGTGGCCGAGATCTATTCCGCCAAGGATGCGGATACCCTCCGCCGCCTGCTGGCAGAGGAGGGCATCGACTACGTTTATGTGGATGATTCCAACCGCAAGACGGAGGAATATGCCATCAATGAGGCGCTCATTGAGGAAACTCTGCGTATGGTCTACCGGGATTCCTATGGCGGCGTGTATATCTACGCCGTGGATCCTTCGTGACCGAAGAGCAGCAGATAGCCAACGGCAACCATGAGACCGAGACGATCCTCCCGGTTGCTGTTAAAGAGAATGACCAGCAGCACCAGGAGCAGCAGGTCATCGGTGCTGGCAGCGCCGGGCAGCGCGCCGACAATGGAATCCATAATCCCCGAGAGGGCGTGAAGCGGAGGCTTTGCGCCCTCTTTTTCATCGCCGTAATGGGCGCCAAGGAGAGGGAGAAGCCCGGAATCAACCTCCATCGGAATCCGCCTCCTCTCCGTAAATGGCGACCTTTGCCACGTCGGCAATGCGCATGGCGGTGATGGCAGTGTCCACCCGGCGGGCCCGCGCAGGGGAGAGGAAAGGGCGCAGAGCCCGGAGGAGATTTGCGCGGTCATCCTGCTGGCGCTGGGCGCCGAAGGCGGAAAAGGCCGCCTGCATAATGCGCAGCATGCGTCCCTCAGAGAAAAGACCGGCCTCAGGCTCCGGCGCATTCGCGGCTCCGCCATCCCCACCGCCGATACCCAATCCGCCCAGCAGGCGGAGGATGTCGTTCATATCGCCGTCCATGGCTTATTTCCGGCCGATAACGGCAAACAGCTGGGAGATGAGGGCAGAGCCCTCCGGATCGGCCATCAGGGCGCTGATCAAGAATTTCGCGGCATTCTGGGCATCGGCGGCGCCGGCGGCTGCGCTGCGCAGAGAAGCTCCGCCGCCACCTCCCAGCGCCCGCAGCAGCCCTCGGCCTTCGGGGGAGTTGATGGCGGAGATGATGGTCTCCATATGCCGCAGAACGGCAGAACTCTGCGGGGATGAAAAAATGGCACGGGTGAAATCCTCGGTGTTCGGCATGCTTTGATCCTCCTTTTGACTGGTTCATTTTCATTCTATGCGCAAGCTTTCGGAAATGTTTTGAGAAAAGGCTGTTTACTTTTACGCTTTAGTGTGGTAAAATACGAATACACTAAAAAAGGATGGATACGCCCCCATGAATCTGAAATACAAAGATGAAGAACTCAACCGCCTCTTCGACGCCATTCTTGCCCTGAAGAACCGGGAGGAATGTGAGCAGCTGCTGGATGATCTCTGCACCGTCAGCGAGGTGCTGGCCATGAAGCAGCGTCTGCAGGTGGCCGTTCTGCTGCGCTCCGGCGCACCCTACCACGATATCGTGGAGAAGACGGGGGCGAGCACATCCACCATCAGCCGCGTCAATCGCTGCCTGCAGTACGGCAGCGAGGGCTACAATACCGTTCTCGATCGGATTGAGGCAAAATGAGCGCCTACGCGGACTTTGCCTATGTCTACGATGCCCTGATGGAGGACCTGCCCTATGATGCCTGGGTGGAGTTCTACGAAAAAATCTGGGCAGATTACGGCCGCCGGCCGAAGCTTCTGCTGGATGCCGGCTGTGGCACCGGCAGCATTGCCCTGCGCCTTGCGGAGAAGGGCATGGAGGTCATCGGCTGCGATATGTCCGAGGATATGCTGGGAATCGCGCGGGATAAAGCGGGGGAAATGGGTCTTCGCCCCCTCTTTTTGCACCAGAGCATGGAAGAGCTGGATCTCTACGGCACGGTGGACGGCGTCATCTCCAGCCTGGACTGTATTAACTACCTGCCGGATTTCGATACCCTCTGCGCGGCGATGGCACGCATTTCCCTCTTTATGGAGCCGGGAGCCCTCTTTATTTTTGATGTCAATACGGAGGATAAGCTCCGCGGGCTTGACGGGCAGACCATCGTCAAGGAAACGGAGGATATTTTCTGCGTATGGCAGAATGAATACCTGCCGGATGCGCGCAAATGCAGATTTACCATCGATATCTTTGTGGCGGAGGAGGAGAGCTGGCAGCGCTACGGCGAGGAGCAGCTGGAGACCGCCTTTACCGATGCGGAAATCCGCGAGGCACTCTCCCGCGCGGGGCTTGCGCTGCTTGCCTGCGAAGGACCGGCGGAGAACATGCCGGAGACGGCGGCGGAGCGCAGATTTTACATTGCAGAAAAAAAGTAAAAAAATCACAGATTGGCTCTTGACATTTGACCGCCTATAGGCTATAATAGTCGAGCCGACTTCGGTAGGTCGACAGGGGAGCATAGCTCAGCTGGGAGAGCATCTGCCTTACAAGCAGGGGGTCACAGGTTCGAGCCCTGTTGTTCCCACCAGAAATTTGGCCTGGTAGTTCAGCCGGTTAGAACGCTAGCCTGTCACGCTAGAGGTCGTGGGTTCGAGTCCCATCCAGGTCGCCAATATGCCTCTGTAGCTCAGTTGGTAGAGCAGTAGACTGAAAATCTACGTGTCGCTGGTTCGATTCCGGCCGGAGGCACCAACTGTGCGGATGTAGCTCATCCGGTAGAGCGCCACCTTGCCAAGGTGGAGGTAGCGAGTTCGAGCCTCG
>JAFXIE010000013.1 GCA_017533425.1 Clostridia bacterium
CCTCTCCATGCGCTATTCCCAGGGCCTCGGCATGGAAGCTCTCGGCATGACGGGCAAATTCCACACCACCTGGGGCGAATTCGGCGGCTTTAAGCATCCCAATGCTCTCATCTACGAGACCGCCCTCTCCGTGGCCATGGGAGCCAAGTGCTCCGTGGGCGATCAGTTCCATCCCCGCGGAAAGCTCTGCCCGGCTACCTACGAGCTTATCGGCCCGGCCTATGCCCGCATCGAGGCGCTGGAGCCTTGGTGCGACGGGGTGAAAAACGTGGCCGACGTGGGCCTTCTCTCCCAGGAAAGCGTGGGACAGAAGGATCCCGGAGACCGGGGCGCGAACCGCATCCTGTTGGAGGGCAAGTTCCTCTACGACGTGCTGGATGCCGAAAGCGACTTCTCCCGCTATAAGGTCATCATCCTGCCCGACAGCATCCGCCCGGAGGGCGAGCTGCTGGCAAAGCTGAAAGCCTTCACCGCCGCAGGAGTGAAGCTTCTCTGCACCGGAAGCTCCGGCATGGATGCTGACGGAAACTTCCTCTTCGATCTCGGCGCGAAGGATGCCCGCCCGGCGGCCCATACCCCCGCCTATCTGCTGCCCGGTGAGGATTACGATATTTTCTCCGCCGCGCCCTTCGTGGTTTACCGTCCCGGCTGGGAGATCGAGGCCGCGGGCGAGGTGCTTGCGGAGCGCGCGGAGCCCTATTTGACCGCTCCCCCTTCCATTTCTCCTCCCATCAGCACACGCCCGACGATCCCACCGCGCCGAGAAGCCCCGCCGTCACCGAAGGCGGAGAGGGCATCTACGTTGCGTGGCCCCTTTTTGAGGAATATTTCCGTATGGGCGCGATCACCACCCAGCGAATGCTGCTGCGCCTGCTGGATCGGCTGCTTTCCAGCAGAAAAACGCTGGAGACCGACCTGCCCGCTCAGGGCATCGTCACCCTGCAGCACCAGACTGGGGAAAATCGCTACATCTGCCATCTGCTCTATGCCATCCCCGTCCGCCGCGGCGAGAAAACCGAGATCATTGAGGATATCCCCACCGTTGCCGATGTGTCCGTGACTCTCCAGCTTCCCGACGGCCGCCGCCCGGCTAAAATTTACCTCGCTCCCACAGGTGAGGAGCTTCCCTTTGCCGAAAAGGAGGGCAAAATTTCCTTTGTACTCCCCAGGCTCTGGTGCCACGCCGCCGTGGTCATTGAATAATTTTTCCAATATAATATATAAATGCACGGCAGAGGACGACTCTGCCGTGCATTTGCTTAAAGGATGATGCAGATCAGACCGGAGCTGCCCACGTTGATGATGCGCTCCATGGCTTCCCGCAGCTTTTCCTGACTTGCGGCGGGCATGTGGTTGAGCTTTGCCTGCAGCCCCTCGTTGACCAGCTCGTGCAGGCTCTTGCCGAAGATGTTGGAATCCCAGATGCGGCTGGTGTCTTCCTCGAAGTCCCGCAGAAGGAACTGCAGCAGATCCTCCGACTGCTTCTCCGAGCCCACCACCGGGGAGATCTCCGCCTTGATGTCCGCCCGCACCATGTGGATGGAGGGCGCCTCGGCACACAGCCGAACACCGGAGCGGCCGCCCTGCCGGACGATCTCCGGTTCCGCAAGGCGCATCTCGGACAGGGAGGGCATGACAATGCCGTAGCCCGTGTCGTAAACCTGCCGCAGCGCCTCGGCGTAACGGTCGTGGCTGCGCTTTGCGGCGGAAAATTCCTGCAGCAGGGCGGGCAGCTCTCCGTCATCCCGGATAGTCACGCCCGCGCACTCCGAGAGAATATCGTAGAATACCGACCGGTCAAGCCCGCAGGAGAGGGTCACGATGCCCTTGCCCATATCGGTGGAAAGGATGCGCGCCTCGCGGATGGGCTCCGCCGCCGCAAGTGCGCCGAGGGGAGCCTCTGCGCCGCCCATGGTGCGCATGCCCTCTGCGGCGGAAAGAAGAGCGGCGTATACGGCGGTGCGCACCGGATGGTCGGGGGAAAGCCCTGTCACCCAACCGGGCAGCTCGGCATCCACCTGCACCACCGGGAAGGCATCCAGCACCCCGCGCAGGATGCGCTCCACGCCATCTTCGGTAAGGGCGGCACAATCGCAGCAGAGGGGATCAAGCCCGAAGCTCGTGCGGATGTGCTCGGCGGCGGCGCGGGCGGCGGGGCCGTCGGGCTCGGCGGAGTTGACCAC
>JAFXIE010000113.1 GCA_017533425.1 Clostridia bacterium
AGAGTGATGGCAACGGCAAGGATGCAACGCATTCCTTCAAGTGCGTCAACGGCTGCGACGGTTACGGCAATGCCGTGAAGCACAGCTGGAACAACGGCGATGAGAATCCTGTGCATGATTGCCTGAACAATGGCATCAAGACTTATACCTGCACCGTGGATGGCTGCGGAACAACCTACACGGAGAATGTTCCTGCCACCGGCCACAGCTTTGGTGAGATTGTTGCTGCAAAGAATGCAACCTGCGAGGCTGCAGGAAATGTGGCCTATAAGCAGTGCACGGTTTGCGAGAAGTACTTCGCAGCCGAGGCGGCTACGAATGCAACCGATGGCAAGGCTGACACCACCACCTTTGCGATTGCCCAGCTTGACCATTCCTACACCGGCACTAGCAAAAATAACAATGATGGCACCCATTCCTTCAAGTGCGTTAATGGCTGCAACCAGTACGGCGATGCAACTCCCCATAATTTCGATAATGCTGCGTTTACCTGCATTTGCGGCGAGAAGTTCTCCGGCATCTACACCGATTCCGCCGATGGAAACATCTATTATATCGAGAACGGCGTAAAGGTTCAGAATAAGGGCCTTGTCAAGGTTGTGAACAACGGCCACATCCACTATTACTACTTCGGCTGCGGTGTTCATGACTGCTCCGAGGCGGCAAAGGGCGTTTGCGCCGGCGAATATGCGGCTCAGAAGAACAATCGCCACTGGGCAGAGAACACCAACGGACTTCTGCTGAAGGGCGCTTATAACTTCTACGCTGACGGCGTCATTGAGCATCTCGATGATACCTCCGTCAACGGCATCTCTGAGGTTGGCGGCAAGAAGTATTACTTCATCGACGGTGTGAAGGTTCACAAGGGTCTCTTCAAGGATGGCAACGATTATTACTATGCCCGCTCCAACGGCGAGCTCGTTGTCAACGCACAGTACTACATCTCCAAGGTCAATGACACCGGCTATGCCGAGGGTCCCTACTCCTTCGATGCCGAGGGTAAGATGGTCATGGCCAATGCCAGCGGCATTGTTGCCGAGGATGGCAGCCTCTACTACTACGAGAACGGTGTCCGCACCTATGCGGGTCTCATCGAGATCAGCGGTACCTTCAACGGCGTTACCTACGATAAGGATCTCATCTACGTCCGCACCTCCGGCGAGCTTGCCGTCGACCGCAACTATTGGATCACCAAGACCAATAACCTGCGTCCTGAGATGAGCTACGCCTTTGATGCTGACGGTAAGATGGTTGATGCCAAGAAAAACGGCATTGTTGCCGAGGATGGTGCCCTCTACTACTACGAGAACGGTGTCCGCGCCTATAGGGGCCTCATGCGCTACACCGGCACTGCCTCCAACGGCGTCAAGTACAACAACGCACTGATCTATGTCCGCTCCAATGGCCAGCTGGCTACCGGCGGTTACTGGACCACCAAGCACAACGGTCTCGCCAAGGAAAGACTCTATCAGTTTGATGCCAACGGCGTGATGATCGACGCGGATAAGAATGGTATTTACCCTGAGGACGGCAGCCTCTTCTACTACGAGAATGGCGTTCGCACCTATGCGGGTCTCATCAAGATTGAAGACGCATATTACTACGTTCGCACTTCCGGTGAGGTTGTTCATGGAAAGACCTACTGGATCACCAAGACCAACGGTGAGATGAAGGAAGGCTCCTACACCTTCGACGAAGACGGCAAGATGGTCATCAAGTAAATCATTAACAATCGGAAACATCCCGCAGAGCATTCTGCGGGATGTTTCTTTTGCTGGTCATCTGCCGGTTTGCCGGCCTATGTGTCGCTATTTCCCGAACCGAAGCGGATTCGGCCGAATTATGACATACAATATATAGATTTCGATTTTCCTTAAAACTACAACATGTGCGAACTTTGTCGAAAAAATAGGTCTTTTTACGGTAAAATGAAAAAAGTTTGGGTATGAAGCTTGAAAGATGTTTTGCGTTGTGATATAGTTTCAGCATAGAGACTATTAACGAGGGGAAGTAATTTGAATGCACGCAAAAGTACTGATCGGTGCGGATTCGGAAAGCGTTGGAAGGCTCATCGAGATGGAGATCTCCCGCAGTCCGTTTCTGGAGCCGCATCTCTGCAGGCCTGTGGGGGATGGACCGAGCCTTCTTGCTGCCGCACGGCACATGTACCCGGATATTCTTATTCTCGATGAGGAACTTACGCGGCTGGATGGTCTTTCCGTGCTCCGGGAGCTGCGGAGAACCTGCGGCAATTCCACCGCTGTTGTTTTTATCGCACCGCCCGGCAGCGAGTTTTTTGACCTTGCTGAGCTGCTGGGGGTCGACTGCGTGATGGCAAAGCCGCTGACCTCCGGGAATCTCGTAGTTACGCTGGAAAACATCTGCTTCCGACGCACCTGCAGCTCGGAGGAGCCTGGCAGCGCCGGCCGCGATTTTTGTGAAATTTCCGGCATGCTTCAACGAGCCGGTGTGCCTGCCCATCTGAAGGGATATCAGTATTTGCGGGAGAGCATTCGCAGCGTTTCCGCCCAGCCGCAGCTCATCAACGCCGTCACAAAGGAGCTTTACCCCAAGGTTGCGCATATCTACGGCTCTACGCCCGCACGTGTGGAACGTGCTATCCGCCATGCCATCGGCACCGGCTGGATCCGGGGGGAGGCAAGTTTCCTGCGGCAACTGCTGGGCTACGGAAATGATGGCGGGCGCAGAAAACCATCCAATTCGGAGTTTATTGCTGCTGCCGTGGAACGCCTGAATATTTCCAACGCACGCACATATTAAGTTTTTATGAGGAAACGGGATTTGCCGGTTCCTCTTTTTTTATTATCGGTTGCGCGGGGATGAATTTCGTGGTATGATGTAAAAGAATTGAATGGTTGGAGGTTTGGCAATGAAGACGAAGCTTTCCGGACGCTTTTGGCTGGCGCTGACTCTCTTCAGCCTCATCGGTCAGGTGGCCTGGGTTGTGGAGAATATGTATTTCAATGTGTTTATCTACAATATGTTTCGGGCGACGCCGTCGGATATTTCCGCCATGGTGGCGGCATCTGCGGTGGCTGCCGCGGTGACCACTGTGCTGATGGGCGCGCTGTCCGATCGACTCGGGCGCCGAAAGGCCTTTATCTGCGGGGGATATATCCTCTGGGGTATTACCATTTTTGCCTTCACCTTCCTGCGGGAGGATATCGTCGGCGGTCTTTTCCCCATGGCGGCTTCCGTTTCGGCGCTGTGCGTCACGCTGACGATCATTTTGGACTGTGTGATGACCTTTTTTGGCTCTACGGCAAATGATGCTGCCTTCAATGCCTGGCTGACCGATTCCACCGATGCCTCCAACCGCGGCGCAGCGGAGGGCATCAATGCCATGATGCCCCTGGTGGCCATCCTCGCGGTTTTCGGCGGCTTTATGTTTGTGGATCTCTCCGGCGAGGCCGGCTGGCAGACGGTGTTCACCGTCATCGGCGGTGTGGTCATTCTGGTGGGCGTTCTCGGCATCTTTCTCATCCGCGAGCCGGAAATCCGCCCCTCGGAAACCGGATGCCTGGGCAATATCATCTATGGTTTCCGACCCTCCACCGTGCGGGCAAATGCACGGCTGTATCTGTACCTTGCTGCCTTTGCCGTCTTTAACATCTCCATTCAGATCTTTATGCCCTACCTTATCATTTATTATGAAAAGAGCCTCGGCATGGCGGACTATGTTCTCATCATGGCGCCGGCGGTTATTCTGGCATCGGTTTTCACCGCCCTCTGGGGCAAAATGTACGACCGTCGCGGCTTCCGCTTCTCGGCGGCGGTGGCGGTACTCTGTCTGATGGCGGGCTACGTGCTGCTCTATCTGACCCGGGGCAGACTGCCGGTTTTCCTCGGCTCCCTGCTCATGATGTGCGGCTATCTTGCCGGCATGGCGGTTTTCGGCGCGGTCATCCGCGATCACACGCCGGTGGGCATGGCGGGGCGGTTCCAGGGGCTTCGCATCGTGTTTCAGGTGCTCATCCCCGGCTTTGTGGGGCCTGCCATCGGCGCGTGGGTGCTGCGGAATGCGGAATACATCACAAATTCCGACGGAACGACCTCTTTTTTGCCCAATGCGAATATCTTCCTTGCAGCGCTGGTGGCAGCGGCGGTGCTGATGCCGCTCTTTATCCGGCGATCGGGCAAAACTTCTCAGTAAGGAGCTAAAATGATGGATTATTTCAAGAAATTTTCCTCCAACACCATTGCAGGAAGCGGAAACCAGCTTTGCTTTTCCACAGAGGGCAAGACCCTTCGCGGCCGCGTGCTCTACCGGATCGAGGTTGGCGGCAAGTTTAACTATTCGCTGCTTTTTTCAAATATCATCGATTCCACCTATTATACAGGCGAGACCTGCTGCAAGAATGTCGTCTGCCGCCCCTGGCGGATTCATTCCGCCCGCGTAGGCCTGTGCCGCAATGTGCCGCAAGATCGAGAGCTTTCCGCGCTTCGTATGGATGAAGACATCCGCATTTCCTGGCTTGCAGAGCTGACCTTTGACGGGAAAAAGGAAAAACTTGTTGCCCCCGGCGAATTTTTTGCAAGCGATCCATTGGAGCTTTGCTTTGCAAGGCTTGAATATCTCTGCCTGGAAATGACCTATTCCGGAGATATGCTGCCCCACCATATCGAAAGCCGCCTGCCCATCTATGTGGATGCAGGGGAGGGCTTCCAATATGATATGCGCATGCCCCTGCCGGGCATGGTCGGCTGTGATCGCCCCGTTTGCGAGCGCGTGGGCTTTTTTGGGGATTCCATCACCCAGGGCATCGGCCCGGCCTGCAATTCCTATCTGCACTGGAATGCCCACCTCTCCCGCGGACTTGGCGAGCGGAGGGCATGCTGGAATCTCGGCATCGGCTTTGCCCGGGCAAACGATGCGGCCTCCCGCGGCGCGTGGTTTTACAAAGCCATGCAGAACGATACCATTTTCATCTGCTTTGGCGTCAATGACCTCTACCAGGGCTTTACCGCCGAGAGCGTGAAGGCAGATCTTACCACCTTAGTGCGCTGCTTTAAGGGGGCTGGCAAGCGGGTGATCCTCCAGACGCTGCCGCCCTTTGATTACAAGGATCAGATGAAGGCCGACTGGCTGGAAATCAATCGCTATATTCTGGAGGAACTCTCCCGGGAGGCCGACGCCGTGTTTGACAATGTTCCCCTGCTGAGAAAAAGTGAGGAGGAGCCGGAGCGCCCGGCCTACGGCGGCCATCCCAATGCCGAGGGCTGCAAAATCTGGGCAAATGCGCTTATGAAGGCCGTGCTGCCCCTCTTTCCCCACCTTCCCGAAGCGAAATGACGGTCTTTTTGTGCCTGGATGCCAATAACGGCATGCGCTTCAACGGCCGCCGCCAGTCGCGGGATCGCGGCCAGCGGGCGGATATGCTCAGGCTGGCCGGCGCGCGGCGGATCTATATGCGCGGCGAGGCGGCAAAGCTCTTTTTGAGCCTGCCGGTAAATGTGGTGCCCACGGAGGATTTTTCCCGGGTTCCCGCGGAGGCCTGCGCCTTTGTGGAGCGGGCGGAGGATCTGTCTTGCCTGCGGCCGGAGGAAGTGGTCATCTATCGCTGGGGCTGCTGCTACCCGGCGGATGAGTTCCTGCCCTGCGCATATCTTGCGGGATATGTGCTTGTCGATCGGACAGAGATCACCGGCAGCTCCCATGAAAAAATCTCGGTGGAGGTCTACAGATGCGACGGATAACTGCCCTGTGCCTGCTCTTTGCGCTGCTTGTTTCGGGGTGCGTGCTCCGTCAGGGGCCTGAAAGCCCGCCCTCGTCGGATGCCTCTTTCATCGCATCCCCTGCGGATGCGCCGGCCTATTCCGGCAGCCCCTATGTTGCCATTCGGGACAATGTGCCGGAGCTGAACGCTGCGGAATATACGAGGCTCGGATATGAATACTATGCCCCGCTGGATCTTCTTGGCCGCTGTGGGGAGACGGAGGCGCTCATCGGCCCCGAAACCATGCCGACAGAGGAGCGCGGCAACATCGGCCAGGTCAAGCCCTCGGGCTGGCAGCTGGCAAAGTATGATTTTGTGGATGGAAAATACCTCTACAACCGATGCCACCTCATCGGTTTCCAGCTGGCAGGGGAGAATGCAAACGAGCAGAATCTCATCACCGGCACGCGGTATATGAATGTGACCGGCATGCTGCCCTTTGAGAACCTGGTGGCAGACTATGTGCGGGAAACGGGAAACCACGTCATCTACCGGGTGGTCCCCATCTTCCGGGGGGCGGAACTGGTGGCCCGGGGCGTGCATATGCAGGCTCTTTCCGTGGAGGATTCCGGCGAGGCCATCTCCTTTAATGTCTTTGTCTACAATGTGCAGCCCGGCGTGGAGATCGATTATGCCACAGGGGAGAGCTATGCAGCCCTGACCCCGACACCGGGAAATGCGGAGACGGTGCGCTACATCCTCAACACATCTTCAAAGAAGTTTCACCTGCCGTCCTGCGCCGGCGCGGCTTCCATCAAGGCGGAAAACCGCGAAAATTCTGCTGATACGAGACAAACACTCATCGACAGAGGGTACGACCCCTGTGGAACATGCAAACCATAATTAGACAAAAAAATGAGCCCTCTACCGGGTGGTAGAGGGCTCTACTTTGCAAATAGACTGGGAATAGCCGCCAATTTCCTTGTGGCAGAGGGGAAAAGCGGATATAATATGGAAAACAGATCCACCCCCAGGAAGCAAAGGAGCAAAACCCACCATGTCGTATGCAGTGATCACCGATTCCACCGGAAACCTTCCCGCAGCCCTTGCGCGGAAGCTGAAGATTGATATCATCCCCTTCCCGTATTTCGTCGGAACGGAGCCGGCCGCCTGTCCGGATCCCGATAACTTTGATGATGAAGGGTATTATGCATCTCTCCGAAAGGGTATGCGCGTCACCACCTCGCAGATCAATCCGACCACCTACCGCGAGGCCATGGAACCGCACTTTGCCGCCGGGCGGGATGTCTTTTTTGTGGGGCTTTCCTCCGGCATCAGCGGTTCCTATGCTTCTGCCTGCACGGCGGCGGCGGAGCTCTGCGGGGAATATCCCGGACGCCGTGCCGTATGTATCGACAGCCGTGGCGCCGGCCTCGGTCAGGGAATGCTCGCCCTGCGGGCAGCCATGCTGAGAAATGCCGGAGAGGATCTTTCTGCTGCTGAGGCGGAGGTTTCGCGCATGCGCGACCGTATGTACCAGGTGTTCACCGTGGATGATCTCGGCCACCTTGCGCGCACGGGACGCCTGTCCAATATGGGCGCCCGCCTCGGCACTATGCTGCATATCAAGCCCATCCTAAAGGGAAGCAGCGAGGGAAAAATCGTCGCCTTTGAGAAGATCCGCGGCAGACGGGAGGCCATCCGGCGGCTGGCGGAGAAATATGCCACGCTGATGCGGGAGCACTTGCTTGTGGGCATCAGCTATGCTGGATGCCGGGAGGAGGCGGAATGGCTCGCAGAGCTCCTGCGCAAGGAAAAGGCACCGGAGGAGCTTCTGTTGGTGCGCCATGAGCCGGTGACCGGCTCTCACCTCGGTCCCGGCGCGCTGGCTCTCTTCTTCGTGGGCGGCGACGGCGTGCGGGAGCTGTAGCCATGCAAAGAACCCCGCTGAAGCTGCGTGCCCTCCCGGCCTACAGCCGGGGAGAGGAGCGCATGAACACCGTGACCCATATCATCGGCGGTGGATTTGGAATTCTCGCGCTCATTGCCTGCGTGCTGAAATCCGGCCTGAAGGGGGATGCCTGGGGCATCGTCGGCGGCGCGATATACGGAAGCGCCCTGGTGTGCCTCTATGCCATGTCCAGCATCTATCACGGCCTTCGTCCCGGCATGGGAAAGAAGGTCATGCAGGTTATGGATCACTGCACCATCTATTATCTCATTGCCGGAACCTATACGCCCATCCTCCTTGGCCCCATGCGGGAGTACAGCCCCGGCTGGGCATGGTCCATGTTCGGGCTGGTGTGGGGCTGTGCCGCCCTCGGCACGGTTTTTACCGCCATTGATCTGAAAAAATATGCCGTGCTGTCCATGTGCTGCTACCTCGGCATGGGCTGGTGCATCCTCCTTGCCGGTAAGGTGGCGCTGGCTGCCCTGCGGCCCGGGGCGCTGCTGTGGCTTCTCATCGGCGGCGTCTCCTACACCGTCGGCGCGGTTTTCTACGGCGTCGGAAGGCGGCTTGCCTATGCCCATTCGATCTTTCATATCTTTGTGCTCATTGGAAGCATCACGCAGTTTGTGGCCGTAGCGGTGTATATTCTGTAAATGAAAAGAAAACCCGGAATTTCTCCGGGTTTTCTTTTCATTCTTTATCCGATTTGTTTTTTATGCGGGTAAGATGCACCGAGCCGAAGCAGAGATTTGCGCTGCCAAGGCAGAGCCAAACCACCGCAAGGGAGTTATCTCTGACAAAGCCCAGGATGGCAGCGACAAAAAAGGCAAGGGCGGCGATATAATGACAGACCGCGGGAAAGTAAGCCTTCTTCATGGTCTCAGATCTTGCGGATGAGAACCATGGGGGTGAGCTGGGTGGACTGGCCGGCGGGGTTGTCGCGGATCATGTCGGCCAGCTCCTCGTCGGTGAAGGAGAGGGAAGAGGACTTGCCGAGAATGTCGCGGGTGAAGTCGTTGGCATCCACGATCATGCAGGCAACACCCGTTTCGCGCTCGATCTCATCGCAGACGGCGGAGGGATTCTCCGGCAGGCGGATGCCATATTCGCCGTATTCGGCAAAGCAGTGGTCATAGAAGCCGTCCAGACCGCGAACCTCGATGCCGGCGATGTCGTAGAAGACGCCGCGCTTGCCGAAAAGCTTGCCGAAGCCTGCGGCGATGGAGGCAAAGATGATCTTCAGCGCGCCGCAGTGGTCAATGGCAAACTGCATCTTCCAGACGCTGTCCACGCCGATGCCGGCCTCGCTGTGGGAGGCGAAGCGGGAGAGGAACTTGGCAAGGCGCGAGAGCTTCATATCCTTTTTATAGACCACGCGCTTCTGGCAGAGGGAGATGATCTTCTCGCTGATGGAGAGAATGTCGCCCTCCTTCCAGATGGGCAGCACATACTGACGCACCAGGTCGCAGTAATTCTCGCCGAGCTGGACAAAATGGGTCTTGATGGCGCAGCGGGCATATTCGCCGGTGGATGCGGTGATGTTGACCTGCTTGTTTTCATTTGCAAAGAATTCCATAGTTTCGATCCGTTCCTATACTCCGGCCGGAAGAGCCGGTAATTTTAACTCTGCATATAGTATACCCCGAAACGCCGGATTGTGCAACGGGTAATTGGCAAAAAAAGTGCGCATCCCGCAGGGGATACGCACTTTTTTATGAAAGACAAAGGGAAATTAGTCCTGCTGCTCCTCGCGCATCTTAGCGAAGCACTCGCTGCAGTAAACGGGACGGTCGGACTTGGGATTGAAGGGAACCTTCGCCTCCTTGCCGCAGGCAGCGCAGGTAGCGGTGAAAAACTCTCTGGGGCCGCGGGCAGCGTTCTTGCGGGCGTTGCGGCACTCCTTGCAGCGCTGGGGCTCGTTCTGGAAGCCACGCTCTGCGTAGAATTCCTGCTCACCGGCGGTGAACACAAACTCGTTGCCGCACTCTTTGCACTTCAGGGTCTTGTCTTCGTACATTGGTAAATACCTCTCTCTTTTGCCCCAAATGTTCGGGCCCAGAACACTTTCGCGCTGTGGAGAACTCTTTGTCGGGCAGTTAATGAATATTGCGACAGGCTTATTGCCTGTTGTCGCCGTGGGGGGTAAGGGACATGGCCTTGCGACGGATACGCGTGATGGCATTGTCCACACTCTTGGCCGAAAAGGCAAGGGATTTTGCAATCTCGGACACGGATTCGCCTGCGAGGTAACGCGGCAGGATGCGCTTCTCCATGGGGGAGAGGTGCGCGGACAGGGCGGATAAAAGCGAGCCTGCGTGCTCCCGCGCGATGACCGCATCCTCGACGGCGGAGAACCGCTCATCGACCAGGGTGTCCCCAAGGGAGAGAGTTCCGTCACTGCCGGGAACCGGCGCGTCGTAGGAAATATAATCGGTCAGCAGAATGTTTTTGTTGTTGTTTGCGCGGTGGACGGCATTGATGAGCTGGCGGCGCACACAGAGATCCACATAAGAGGAAAGAGAGGCGCCGCAGCCGGGGGAAAAGGAATGGATCGCGCGGACGAGGGCAAGCATACCCTCCTGAATAAAATCCTCAACATCCCACCCCGTCAGCGAGAAGGCGCGGGCAACGGCGCGCACATTGCGCGCATAGCGGCCGATGAGCTGCTCTTCGGCGGCGGCATCGCCGGCATGGGTGCGGGAAAGCAATTCCTGATCTGTCAAAATTCCGTCCATTAGTAAAATAAATACTGGAAATTTTACGAACAAAACTATTATAGATTATCCGTAAAGTCTTGTCAATAGAAAATTCACAACTTATTCAAAAATTTGCGTAGATTTTGACATAATATTGTGAAAGTCGCAGAAATCAATACTGCCCGTAGACTTGAATTGCGTGCATAACGGCGCGCATGCTGGTCAGGAGGCTGCCGTTGTTGATGGAACCGGCGGTGCGCAGCAGCAGTCCGCGGGTACCCTTTGCGGCCTCGCAGTCGCGGCGAACCTCGGCGATGATCTTCTCCTCGTCGTTGGACATGAAGGTGAAGGGGGCGAGGCAGCCGTGGACGCAGGTGTTGGGCATATGGCGGCGGATGTCCTCAAACATGACGGTGGGACCGAAATTGACCCCGGTGAAATTCAGATCGGCCAGCACGGGCAGCAGATGCCCCATGTCGGAATCGGAATGCTGGTAGCGGTAATCGCCGGGATCGGGGGAGAAGGTCTCGAAGATCTGCTTCAGGACGGGATAGCCGAATTCGGAATAGAGCTCGTCGTTGAGAAGGCAGCAGTCGTCATCCGCAAAGGAGAAGCCGTGGGGCGCCGTCTCCGGGGTGTAGCCGGCCTCTTCGTCGAATACGCGGGCGCAGGCGATGACCGTGCGGCAGAGGACATCCCGGAAGCGCGCAACGAGCTCCGGCTCATCCATCATCATGTAGATGAAATTCTCCACGCCAAGATAGGTCATGGCAAAGGTGACGGGGCCGCGGATGTGGCGGCGCTGGGCGGGCTTTATGCCGTAGGTTTCATAAATGCGCTTCTTCTCGGCCTCCCAGTTTGCGGGCAGAAGATGGTTGCGCAGGTTGGGAAGGCGAGCCTCCACCCGGTCGAGCACGGCGGAAAGCTCCTCCGGGGTGCGGATATCGCTTTCCAGCCAGTAGGCGCCGCCCTTGATGACGTTGCGGGCTTCAAATACGGTGATGAAATCGCCGGTTTTCGGGAATACGGAATCCTCCGGCGGCAGCTCCTCGGGCAGAAGGGCGCGGCCGACGATCTGAAGGGCTTTTTCGTTATAGCGCTTGTGCAGATCGAGGAGGGTATCCCTGGGGGTGTCATTGAGCCAGGGATTGCCCTCAACTCCCAGCTCGGCGAAGACGCATTCCCCGCTCATGCGGATACCCAGGGCAACCTGCGGTGCGGTGGGATCAAAGCAGTTCTGCCCGTGGGAGCGGGCATCATCCTGCCAAAAGCGTTCAATATCAACCTCGTACATATGAAACCTCCTGAAATTTCAGTTTAGGAGAGGGACGCGGCTGTTTCCTCCGCCCATTGGCGAAGGCCGGACAGGCTGGTCAGCTTCATGCAGGCATTGCGGCAGGCAGCGGCGCCGCGAAAACCCTTCAGATACCAGGCGGCATGCTTGCGCATTTCCCGGATGGCAACATATTCGCCCTTTTCCTCGCAGGCAAGCTCCGCCTGGCGAAGCATAATGGCAAGACGGCCGCGAAGATCGGGGGGATCGGGCAGATCGCTGCCGCGCAGAGCTGCCTCGCAGCCGGCAAAGAGCCAGGGGGCACCGAGACTGCCCCGGCCGATCATGGCAAATTCCGCGCCGGTTTCGGAAAGCAGCGCCGCGCCGTCCTCCGGGGCGGCAATGTCGCCGTTGACCATAACGGGGATGGATACGGCGGAGACCACAGCGGCCATTAAGCCCCGGTCGGCCAGACCGGAATAGCCCTGGGCGCGGGTGCGGCCATGGATACAGAGGGCGGCGGCTCCGGCCGCCTCCAGCCGCTTTGCGATTTCCGTGCAGTTGATAGATGCGGCGTCCCAGCCGGTGCGGAATTTGACGGTGACCGGCACGGGAGAGGCCAGAACAGCTGCGCGGGTGACAGCCTCCGCCCGGGCGGGATCCCGCAGGAGGGCGCTGCCCTCGCCGTTTCCGGTGATCTTGGGCATGGGACAGCCCATGTTGAGATCAACAATGGGGGCGTCGCACAGGGTGAGGGCAATGCGGATGCCCTCCGCCACCGTATCCGGATCGGATCCGAAGAGCTGAATGGCACAGGGGCAGGGACAGTCGGCAATATTCAGAAGCTGGGCGGTTTTTTTATCGTGATAGGTCAGAGCCTTGGCGCTGACCAT
>JAFXIE010000114.1 GCA_017533425.1 Clostridia bacterium
GAGGCCGGTTATGTGGGCGAGGATGTGGAAAATATTCTCCTGAAGCTCATTCAGGCGGCAAATTATGATGTGGAGCTGGCCGAGAGAGGCATTATCTACATCGATGAGATCGATAAGATCTCCCGCCGCAGCGAGAATACCTCCATCACCCGCGATGTCAGCGGTGAAGGCGTTCAGCAGGCACTGCTCAAGATCGTGGAGGGCACCGTGGCCAGCGTTCCTCCCGGAGGCGGCCGCAAGCACCCCCAGCAGGAGTTTATCCAGATCAATACCAAGAATATCCTCTTCATCTGCGGCGGCGCCTTTGACGGCATTGAAAAGATCATCGAAAAGCGCCTCAATGAGAAGGTGATCGGCTTCCATGCGGATATCAAATCCAAAAAGGATATGGATATTTCCGCCATTCTGGCCCATGCGGAGCCCCACGATTTTATCAAATACGGCATCATTCCCGAGCTGGTGGGTCGTCTGCCCGTGATGGTCAATATCGACCCGCTGGATAAGGATGCCCTGGTTCGCATTCTCACCGAGCCCAAGAATGCCGTCACCAAGCAGTATAAGAAGCTGCTGGGCATGGACGGCGTGGAGCTGGAATTTGACCGCGAGGCTCTGGAGGCCATTGCCCAGTCGGCCATCGACCGCAATGTCGGCGCCCGCGGCCTGCGCTCTGCCATCGAAAGCATCATGCTGGATGTCATGTTTGACATTCCCTCTGATCTTTCCATCCGCAGCGTGCGCATTACCCGCGATTGCGTCACCGACGGCGCCGCGCCGGAGATTGTCCGGGCGGATGCTCCCCGGCTCCTGCCCGGTACGGAGGCGCCTGCCCTGAATTAACCCCCCGTTTTAGCCCCCAAGGAGTTTGAAACTTATGACCATTCAGTTTTCCGGTGAACCCCGCACGCTGCCGCTGCTTGCGCTGCGGGGCTATACCGTTTTTCCCGGCTCCTCGCTGAGCTTTGAGGTGGCACGCCCGGCGTCCGTCAAGGCGCTGGAGGCCTGCGTGGAGCGCGATCAGCTGATTTTCCTCGTGACCCAGAAGGATATCCGCACGGAGGAGCCCGCCCAGCGGGATCTCTACCATGTGGGAACCATTTCCCGCGTCAAGCAGATGCTGCGTCTGCCGGGGGATAATATCCGCGTGCTCTGCGAGGGCGTCAGCCGCGCCGTGCTTTTGCGCGTGGCGCAGGATAAGCCCTTCCTGCTGGCGGTGGCCGGTGAGATCGAAGAGCCGGAGATCGCAAGCACCCTGCGGGTGCGCTCCCTTGTGCGCGCAGTCCGCGAGGCCTATGAGAGCTATGCCGAGTTTGCTCCGCCTGCCGCCAAGGATGTGGTGCTCAATATCCTCGCAGAGGAGGATCCCGCCACCCTGGCCGACTACACGGCGGCAAACCTCAACTTTACCTATCAGAACAAGCAGGCGGTGCTTTCCGAGCTCAATGTGGAAAAGCGCCTGGCCGTGCTTTGCCGCGTCCTCCGGGAGGAGGGGGAGCTGGCCCGCGTCGGCGCCTCCATCCAGTCCCGCGTCAAGGAGCAGATGGATAAGAACCAGCGGGATTATTTCCTGCGGGAGCAGCTCAAGGCCATCCGCGCGGAGCTGGGGGACAAGGAGGACACCCAGGCGGAATGCGATGCCTATCTCGAAAAGCTGCAGAAGGCGTCTCTGCCCGCCGAGGCAGAGGAGAAGCTGCGCGCCGAGATCGGCCGCCTGTCCCGCATGGCCACCACCTCGCCGGAGAGCGCCGTGGTGCGAACCTATCTGGACACCTGCCTGTCCCTGCCCTGGGGCGTGGAAACCCGGGATAAATTTGATGTCCGCGCCACCGAGCGCATTCTCCATGCCGATCATTACGGCATGGAGGATGTCAAGCGCCGGGTGCTGGAATATATCGCCGTGCTGAAGCTTTCCGGCGGCGTCAAGAGCCAGATCATCTGCCTGGTCGGCCCTCCGGGCACCGGCAAGACCTCCATCGCCATGTCTGTGGCTCGCTCCCTCGGCCGTAAGTGTGCCCGCGTCTCCCTCGGCGGCATTTCCGACGAGGCGGAGATCCGCGGCCATCGCCGCACCTATATCGGCGCCATGCCCGGCCGGATCATTCAGGCGCTGCAGAATGCCGGCAGCAAAAACTGCGTGGTGGTGCTGGATGAGATCGATAAGCTTGGCCGGGATTATAAGGGCGATCCCTCCGCAGCTCTGCTGGAGGTGCTCGATCCCGAGCAGAATGCCAATTTCCGCGACAATTACCTGGAGCTTCCCTTTGATCTTTCCCGCGTGCTCTTTATCATGACGGCAAACACCCTGGATACCGTTCCCCGGCCGCTGCTTGATCGCATGGAGGTCATCGAGATCTCCGGCTATACCGATGAGGAAAAGGTGCAGATCGCAAAGCGCCACCTCCTCAAAAAGCAGCTCAAGGCCCACGGCATGAACGCCCGCCAGCTGCGGGTGGGGGAGAGCGCACTGCGCCGCATCATCCGCGGATATACCCGGGAGGCCGGTGTGCGATCTCTGGAGCGGCAGCTTGCCGCCCTCTGCCGCAAGGCAGCCCTTTCCCTGGTGGATGGGGAGACGGCAGCGGTACATATCAAGGCAGAAAATCTCAAAAACTATCTTGGCGAGCCCCGCTATACCGACAGCCTTGACCTTGGCATCGACCGCGTCGGCCTGGTCAACGGCCTTGCCTATACCGCCGTCGGCGGTGAAATGCTGCAGGTGGAGGTCAATCTTCCCGCCGGCGACGGAAAGCTGCAGCTCACCGGTAACCTCGGCGATGTTATGAAGGAATCGGCCATGGCGGCCATTTCCTATATCCGCACCCATGCAGAGGAGCTGGGCATCGACCCGGAATTCTACAAGAAAAAGGACATCCATATCCATTTCCCTGAGGGCGCTGTGCCCAAGGATGGCCCCTCTGCGGGCATTACGGTGACCTGTGCGCTGGTTTCCGCCCTGACCGGACGCCCGACGAAGAGCTCTGTGGCCATGACCGGCGAGGTCACGCTGCGGGGCAGGGTTCTGCCCATCGGCGGCCTGAAGGAGAAAACCATGGCGGCCTACCGCGAGGGCATCCGCACGGTCATCATCCCTGCGGACAACTGCAAGGATCTGGAAAAAATCGATGCAACCGTCCGGGAAGGCCTGGAATTTGTGCCGGTGCGGGAGGTTTCCGAGGTGCTCAAATGCGCCCTGCATCCGGCAGCCGCCGAAATTTCCGGTCAGCACATTCCATGCCCCGCACACGAATCTTCCATACGAACGGAGATCCGCTCATGAAGCCTGTCAATCTGCAGAACGCAGAGTTTGTAACCTCTGCGGCAACCCCGGAGGGCATTCTTGGCGACGGCCTTCCCGCGATTGTCTTTGCCGGCCGCTCCAATGCGGGCAAATCCTCCGTCATCAACAAGCTGCTCAACCGGAATAAGCTGGCTTTTGTCAGCAAAAAGCCGGGTAAAACCATCCATATCAACTATTTTTTGATTGATAAGCGCATCTACCTTGCGGATTTGCCGGGCTATGGCTTTGCCAAGGTCTCCGATGCGGAAAAGCGCCGCTGGGCAAACCTCATCGACACCTTCCTCAATTCGGCCAAGAACCTCCGCATTGCGGTGGTCATTGTGGATATCCGCCACGAGCCGACGGAGGATGACCTGCTGATGGGCGAGTTCTTCGCGGCAAAGGGCATTCCCTACATTGTCCTCTGCAACAAGTGCGATAAGCTCCGCCCCCGGGAAATTGCCCCGGCGGTGGAGCATATGCGGGAGGCCTTTGCGGAATTTTCCCCCAGGGACTGCGTGGCCTTTTCCGCCCTCAACGGCACCGGCAAGGATGAACTGATCCGACACCTTTTCTCGGAAGATAAGGAAAACGAAGAGCAATGAACATCATGAAAACCCTGGAGACGAAGAACGGCGAGCTCCTGCTCGGCGGCGCCTCCGTATCAAAGCTTGCAAAAGAATACGGGACCCCCCTTTATCTGATGGATGAAGAGGAGATCCGCGCAAATTGCCTGCGATATGAAAACGCCATCCGCAAATACTACCGTGGGGAGGCGCTGGTGCTCTATGCCAGCAAGGCCTTCTCCTGCAAGGCCATCTACCGCACGGTGCGGGAATGCGGCCTTGGCTGCGATGTGGTTTCCGGCGGCGAGCTCTACACTGCCCTCGCGGCGGGAATGGAGCCGGAGCGTATCTTCTTCCACGGCAATAACAAGACCGAGACCGAGATCCGCGAGGCACTTTCCGCCGGCGTTGGCCGCATTGTTCTGGACAGCGCGGAGGAGCTGCGCACGGTGGATCGCGTGGCGGCGGAGCTGGGGGTGCGGGCTGCCGTTTCCGTGCGCATCAAGCCCGGTATCGATGCCCATACCCACGATTTTATTGCCACCGGAAAGATCGATTCCAAATTCGGTGTCGCCCTGGAAACCGGTGAGGCCAAGGCCTTCATCGGGGAGATCCTGCAGGCGAAGCATACCGACCTTTGCGGTCTGCATTGCCATATCGGCTCCCAGATCTTTGACACCCGTCCCTTTGTGCGGGCGGCAGAGGTCATGATGGCCTTCATGGCCGAGCTGCGGGAAAGCTACGGCTGCACGATCGGCGAGCTCAATGTGGGCGGCGGCGTTGGCATCCGGTATCTGGCAAGCCATGACCCGCTGACCATTGAGGAAAATGTGAAAAACACCGCCCTCGCGGTGATGGAAGCGGCGGAGCGGTTCAATTATCCGCTGCCCCGCCTCTGCATGGAGCCGGGTCGCTCCATCGTCGGCGATGCGGGGCTTACGGTGTATACCGTGGGCTCGGTGAAAGAGATTCCCGGCGTGCGCAATTATGTCTCCGTTGACGGCGGCATGACCGACAATCCCCGCTTTGCCCTTTATGAGGCGGCCTATGAGGCTGTGCTTCCCGAACGGCCGGAGGCGGCGCGCGATACCGTTTATACCGTGGCCGGCCGCTGCTGCGAAAGCGGTGATATCCTCATCCGGGATATCAAGCTTCCCAAAATCCGGCCGGGTGAGCTGCTTTGCGTGCTCTCCACCGGCGCATACAATTATTCCATGGCATCCAATTATAACCGCGTTCCCCGCCCGCCGGTGGTCTTTATCCGCAACGGCGCGCATCGCCCGGTGGTTCGCCGGGAAACCTATGCGGATGTTATGGCCAAGGATCTGGACTGATTTTACCGAAAGGAGCGGCAAATGAATCTCTCTCTGCTTCGCACCGATCCGCTGCAGTTCCTGCTCAACCTCTGCTATTATCTGCCCTGCATTCTCATCAGTCTCTCCGTCCATGAGGCGGCGCATTCCTTTGCCGCCCTGAAGATGGGGGATGAAAGTCAGCGCTATCGCGGCCGCATCACCATCAATCCCCTGCGGCATATTGAACCGGTGGGCTTCCTTGCGCTGCTGGTTACCGGCTTTGGCTGGGCAAAGCCCGTGCAGGTCAACCCCTATAACTTCCGGGATTCCAAAAAGGGTATGGCCATCACTGCCATCGCAGGCCCCATTGCAAACTTCATCCTCATGACCCTGGCCGTCATCCTCTGCGGGCTGTGTGACCTTGCGGTCTATAAGCTGGAGGAGGGGGCGGCGGCGCTGGTATTTGGCGTTCTGAGTACCTTTTTCTATTATCTTGCGCTGCTCAACGCAGGCCTCGGCCTTTTCAATCTCATCCCCATTCCGCCGCTGGACGGCTCCCGCGTGCTGGGGCTCTTCCTGTCTGACCGAGCCTATTTCAAGCTGATGGAATATGAGCGCTACGGCTTTCTCGTGCTCATTGCCCTGC
>JAFXIE010000115.1 GCA_017533425.1 Clostridia bacterium
CTGCTCGTAGCACCTTGCGCGGAGCATGGTGTTGACGGAGAAATGCACACCGATATCGCGGATGAACTCGATATAGTTGAGGTCGCGCAGCCAGTCCGCATTGTTGACCATCAGGGCCTTGTCCGGACCGAATTCGATGAAGCGGCTCATCTGCTTTTTGAAGCACTCGCAGTTGTGCTCAATGGTCTCGCGGGTCATCATGGAGCGCATGTCGGTGCGGCCGGAGGGGTCGCCGATCATGGCGGTGCCGCCGCCGATGAGGGCGATGGGCTTGTTGCCCGCCATCTGCAGGCGCTTCATGAGGCAGAGGGCCATGAAGTGACCCACATGCAGGGAGTCGGCGGTGGGATCAAAGCCGATATAGAAGGTGGCCTTTCCGTTGTTGACCATCTCGCGGATTTCTTCTTCGTTGGTCACCTGGGCGATGAGGCCGCGGGCCACCAGCTCTTCGTAGATTTTCATTTCTATTTTCCTTCCTTTGCAGGTTTTTTATATTCCTCTGCGGCGCGCAGCAGCTCCTTTGCGCCGGCAAGCAGGGTATCGGTGATGTGGAAGCCGCCGGTGATGCGGGCCAGCTCCCCGGCGCGCCCCTCCGCATCCAGCCGCAGCACCTCGGTGATGGTGCGTCCGTCGCGGGTCTCCTTGCGGACGGAGAAGTGGGCGTCGCCCATGGCGGCGATCTGGGAGAGGTGGGTCACGCAGAGCACCTGGTTTCCGCGGGAGGCGCCGTAGAGCTTTTCGCCCACACGCTGGGCTGCGCGGCCGCTGACGCCGGTGTCAATTTCGTCAAAGACCAGGGTGCGGCCGCTGTCTGCCCGGAGCACATTGCGCAGGGCGAGCATAATGCGGCTCATCTCACCGCCGGAGGCGATCTTATGCAGGGGCTTTGGCTCCTCGCCGAGGTTTGGGGCAAGGTAGAATTCCATCTTATCCGCGCCGGCGGGGGAAAGCTTGCCGGAGGCGGTAAATTGGGCAAAAATGCGGCAGTTGGGCATCTCCAGATAGCGCAGCTCCGCCTCCACGGCGGTCTTCAGGCGGCCTGCGGCCTCCTGCCGAAGACTTGAGAGGCGCTGTGCTGCCTCCTTTGCGGCGGAAAGGGCCTCGGCATACTGCCCGGCGAGGGCACCGCTGTCCGCCTCGGCGGAGGCGAGGGATGCCCGCTCGGTCTCGGCGGCGGAAAGGTAGGCAAGGGCGGCCTCTTCGCTGCCGCCGTATTTTGCCATGAGGCGGCGGAGGGTCTCCATGCGCTCGGCGATGGCATCCTTCTCTCCGGGCTCCTCCCGGAGGGACTCGGCCTCCTCCCGCAGACCCTTGGCCAGAGCCTCGGCCGCGGCGGAAAGCTCGGCCACGCGGTCGGCAGCCTCGGCGGCGGCGGGGGAAAGGGCGGCAACGCCCACCAGCGCGCGTCCGGCGGCGGAAAGCAGGCTCTCCGCTGCGGCACCGCCGTCACCGCAGAGGCTTTCGGCGGCTCCGGTCAGGGCGGTGCGGATCTTACCGGCGTTGTCCAGGGCTTTTTTGCGCGCCGTAAGCTCCGCCAGCTCCCCGATGCGCAGGTCGGCGGCGGAAAGCTCGGCAATCTGAAAATCCAGCAGGTCGCACCGGCGGGCGCGCTCCTCCCGTCCGGCCTCGGCGGCCAGCAGGGCGGTGCGCACATCCCGGGCAGCCCGGTATTTTTCGCGGTAATCGGCAAGCTCGGCGGAGATGCCGGCAAAATCGTCCAAAAAGCCCAGGTGCGCCCCGGGATCCAGCAGCTGCCGTCCGTCGTGCTGGCCGTGGATGGAAACCAGCTCCTCCCCAAGCTCCCGCAGAAGGCTGAGGGGGCAGGGCTTGCCCCCGGCGCGGCAGAGATTTCGCCCGTCGGCGTGCATCTCGCGGGAGAGCAGAAGGCTGCCGTCCTCGCATTCGATGCCGTTCTCGGCGAGAATGGCCAGGGCGCGGGGGGAAAGGGAGGAAAACAGGGCGCGGACGGTGGCCTTGTCCTGGCCGGTGCGAATAAGCTCCCGGGAGGATCGGCCGCCGGCGATGGCATGCAGGGCATCGAGAATGATGGACTTGCCGGCGCCGGTTTCGCCGGTCAGAACGTTGAAGCCGGCCTCGGGGGAAAGCTCCGCCCGCTCGATGACGGCGATATTTTCGATATACAGGGTCAAAAGCACGGGACAAAGCCTCCTTTCCGGGCAAAATCCGGCAGCTTACAGCAGGGTCTCGATCTCCTTGCGGAAGGTTTCGGCGTTGCCCTTGCTGCGCATGACGATGAGAATGGTGTCGTCCCCCGCCAGGGTGCCGACGATGGAGGCGTGCTCCATGCTGTCAATGGCGGCGGCTGCCGCGGAGGCAACGCCCGAGAGGGTTTTGACGACGACGATGTTTTCGGCGCTGTCCACATGGTTTACGCTCTCGCGCAGAATGTTGGACAGGCGGCCGACGAAGTTCTTGCCCAGGGTGCCGGGCGGGGCGTAGCGGCTTTTGCCGTCGCTGCCGCGGGTTTTGACCAGCCCCAGCTGGCGGATATCGCGGGAAACGGTGGCCTGGGTGACTTCAAAGCCCCGTTCCCGCAGGCGCTCGGTCAGGCCGTCCTGGGTGTCCACGGAATATTTGGTTATAATTTCGAGAATCGCAGTATGTCTGTTGCCTTTCACAGACTTTCACCCGCCTCTCCGGATAATTTATTTCGCATGATGTCAAAAAAGGGGATCTCTTTGAGGCTCGCAAGCTTGAGGGTGCGGGCAGATTCGCTGCAGCAGACGATATCGCCCGGCTGCAGGGCATGGGTCTGCCGGCCGTCGGCGGCGAGGAAGCCCTCGCCCTGCCCGGCAGAGCAGAGGCGCACCCGCGCACCGCCCTCCGGCGCCAGCACCACCGGACGCGCCACCAGGCTGTGGGCGCAGATGGGGGAAAGGACGATGACCCGCGCCTGGGGATCCACCACGGGGCCGCCCGCCGAAAGGGCGTAGGCCGTGGTGCCGGTGGGGGTGGCCACGAGAATGCCGTCTCCCCGGAAGCCGTAGAGCCGGCGGCCGCCGCTTTCCGCCTCCAGCTGGAGAACGGTGGTGGGGCGGGAATTCTTGATGACAATTTCGTTGACGGCCTCCCCGGAGGCAAGCACGGCATCCCCCCGCAGAACCTGCCAGGAAAGCAGCATCCGCCGGGTGATATGCGCCCGGGGGGAGAGAAGCTCCGCAAGCCCGGCAAGCTCCTCCCGCTCCAGGGCAGAAAGATAGCCGATGCGGCCGAGGTTGAGCCCGGCGAGGGGCACATCCGCCGCGAGGGCATAGGGGGCAGCGCCCAGCATGGTGCCGTCCCCGCCCAGGGCGAGAACGAAATCAATGGCCTCTCCGGCCTGCTGCCGGGGAAGGTTCAATGCCTCGGCAAGGTCGGAATCGCCGGGCAGGCAAAGGCAAGCCCCCGCCGCCGCGAGGATCTCCGCCGCCCGCCGGGTGACGCACAGCCCCTCGTCCCGATATTTGTTGGGATAGAGAAGGACCCTCATGCCTTCTCCTCCTTTCCGAAGGCCTCCCGCACCAGCGCCGCAGGATCGGGCGCCGCCGCAGGGCCGAGTTTATTTAAGGTAAAGAGATATTCGATGTTGCCGTCGCCGCCGCGGATGGGGGAAACACAGCCGCCGGTGACATAGAGGGGACCGTTCTGATGGCTTGCGATAAATTCCGTCAGCAGGCGGCGGTGCACCGCCGCATCCCGGACGATGCCCTTTTTGCCGATATTCTCCCGCCCGGCCTCAAACTGGGGCTTGAAGAGGCAGATAATGCGCCCGTAGGGGGAGAGCAGACCCTCGCACCGGGGAAGCACCAGGGAGAGGGAGATAAAGGAAACATCCACCGTGCAGATATCAAAAACGCCGTCGAAGGCGCCGGACAGGGATCGCACATCGGTGCGCTCCAGCACCTCCACGCGGGCATCCTCCCGCAGCACCGGCGCCAGCTGATCCCGCCCGGTATCCACCGCCAGCACCGCCTTTGCCCCGTGGGAGAGCAGGCACTGGGTGAAGCCGCCGGTGGAGGCGCCGACATCGATGCATTTTTTGCCGGCAACGCCGATCTTAAAGGCGGAGATGGCATGCTCCAGTTTCAGACCGCCCCGGCTGACAAAGGGGACGAGGTTTTCCATAACCTCCAGCACGTCCTCCTCCTCCACCCGCATGCCGGGCTTTTCGGCATAGACGCCGTTGACGAGCACGAGTCCCTTTTTAATATGAAGCACCGCCCGGTCTCTGCCGGAGAAGAAGCCCCTGCGTACCAGGGCGGCATCCAGTCTTTCTTTCATTTATATATCCTCCGCAAGGGCATCGGCGATGGCCTCGGCCGAAAGCCCCAGCATATCGAGAAGCTGCCGCTCGGTGCCGTGGGGCACAAAATTTCTCCCCAGGGAGAAATGGCGGCGGCTGAAATTGCCCGAAAGCTTGGGGGAAAGCACGGCAAAGGCGCCGGCATTCTCCGCCGTTTCCTCCAGCACGGCCAGGCGGCCGCAGCTCTCCGCATCCCGGAGGAGCTCCGGGAGATTTTCCGCAGGCAGGCAGTTGAGCTTCCAGAGGGAGCAGGAGATGCCCCGCGCCGCCAGCAGCCGTTCTGCCGCGAGGGCGGTGTTCCACATGCGCCCGTGGGAGAGAAGGACAAGCTGCGTGCCGCGCTTTGTGCACACAAGATCCCCCTCGCCGGCATCTTCCTTCCATTCTCCCTCGCCGCCGCGGGGATAGCGCAGGGCGGCGGGTCTGCCCTCATCGAGGGCGCGGGCGAGCATGCGCCGCAGCTCCGCAAAGGAGGCGGGCAGCCAGATCTTCATGCCGGGAACGAGGGAAAGATAGCCGATATCGAAAACGCCGTGGTGGGTTTCGCCGTCGGCGCCCACAAGGCCGGCCCGATCCACGGCAAAGACCACGGGGTTTTTCATAATGGCGGTGTCGTGGATGAGCTCATCAAAGCCGCGCTGCAGGAAGGTGGAATATACGGCGAAAACCGGCTTCATTCCGCCGGCGGCCAGGCCGGAGGCCATGGTAACGGCATGCTCCTCGGCAATGCCGACATCGAAAAAGCGGTCGGGATAGGCATCCCGGAAGGGGAGCAGCCCGCAGCCGGCGGGCATGGCCGCCGTCAGGGCGCAGATGCGGCTGTCCTCCGCCGCGAGGGCGCAGAGGGTCTCCCCGAAAACGGAGGAGAAATCGGTGCGCGTGCTTCCGTCGCAGCCCCGGGCGGGTTCAAAGCTGGAAACGCCGTGGTAATGCTCCGGCGACTCCTCGGAGGGGGCATAGCCCAGGCCTTTTTTGGTCACGATGTGCAGCAGCACCGGCCCGTCGATGCGGTCGGCGGCGCGGATGGCGCGGCACATGCCGGGGCAGTCGTTGCCGTCCAGAGGGCCGAGGCAGGTGAAGCCCATCTGCTCAAAAAACGTGCTGTGCAGGAAGAGGGCCTTCAGCCGCTCCTTGCAGCGGGAGAGGAAGGCGCCAAGCCCCCGGCCGCCGGGGATGCGATCCATGACGGCGTGGTAGCGGCGCTTGGCCCGAAGATAGCGGGGGCTGACCCGCAGGCCGGAAAGATAGCGGGAGAGGGCGCCGACATTCCGGTCGATGGACATGCCGTTGTTGTTGAGGATGACGAGGATGCGCTCGCCGCTGGCGCCGGCATCGTTGAGAGCCTCGTAGGCGAGACCTCCGGTCAGGGCGCCATCCCCCAGCACCGCCACCGTGCGCAGCTTTTTGCCCTGCAGCCGGGCGGCGCGGGCAAGCCCCAGGGCGGCGGAAACGGCGTTGGAGGCATGTCCCGTCACAAAGGGATCGTGGATGCTCTCGCCGGGGCGCATGAAGCCCGACAGACCGCCGAAGGTGCGCAGCCCGTCAAAGGCATCCCGCCGGCCGGTGAGCATCTTGTGCACATAGCTCTGGTGGCCGACATCGTAGAGAATGCGGTCGGTGGCCGTGTCAAACACCCGGCAGAGCGCCACGGAAAGCTCCACGATGCCGAGGTTGGAGGCGAGGTGGCCTCCCGTTTTGGAAACGTGCTCCAGCAGAAAGGCGCGGATCTCGCCGCAGAGGGTATTCAGTTCGTGCTCGCTCAGAGCCCGGAGATCCTCCGGGGTGCGGATGCGGTCGAGAATTTCGTAGGCCATGGTGTTCCTTTCGGCGTTGTACAGATTTCAGGCTTCAGTAAAGGCGGGTGAGCATTTCCCGGGCAAGCTCGGCAAGAAATTCGCTGCCCGCAAGGCTGGAGAGGGCGGCCACCGCCGCCTCGGTCACTTCTTTTGCCCGTTCCCGGCAGCGATCCACCCCGAGGAGGGTGGCATAGGTGTTTTTCTGCTCCTTGGCATCGCTGCCGACATTTTTTCCCAGGGCGGCGCTGTCGCCGATGACATCCAGCACATCGTCCACCATCTGGAAGGAGAGACCGAGCCCCTCGCCGTAGGCGGTGAGGGAGGAAAGGGCGCTCTCGCCGGCACCGGCGCATCTGGCACCGGCGCGCACGGCGCCGCGGATGAGGGCGCCGGTTTTTTTGCGGCACATGGCCGCAAGGCGTTCCGGGGTGTCGGTTTTGTCGGTGATGTCGGCCATCTGGCCGCCGATCATGCCGAACATTCCGGCAGCCTCGGCAATTTCCCGGGCGGCGGCGATGCGCCGGGCGGGATCGGCCGGCCGGTCGGCGGAAAGCATAAGCTCAAAGGCATAGTTTAAGAGGGCGTCGCCCGCCAGCAGAGCCTGCGCCTCGCCGTAAACCTTGTGGCTGGTGGGGCGGCCGCGGCGCAGATCGTCATCGTCCATGCAGGGCAGGTCGTCGTGAATGAGGGAATAGGTGTGGATGCACTCCAGCGCCAGGGCATAGGGCAGCGCATCCTCCGCGCAGCCGCCGCAAAGCTCGGCGGCGGCCATCACCAGCACCGGCCGCAGGCGTTTTCCCCCGGCCAGCAGGCTGTAGCGCATCATATCGGCCAGCTCCGGCTCGGCGGAGCCGCCCAGGGGCAGGCGGGAAAGGCCCTCCTCGGCCAGGGTGCGCAGGCGGGCATATTCCGCGGCGTAGGCATCATGGGTCACGGCTCAGGCCTCCTTCTCAAAGGGGCTTTCGCCCGCCTCGGTAAAGAGGGTGACCTTCTGCTCGGCCTCGGAGAGCAGCTGCTCGCAGCGGCGCGCCAGGCGGGTGCCCTCCTCAAAGAGCCCGAGGGACTCCTCCAGGGCGGCGTCACCCCGCTCCAGGCGGCGGACGATCTCCTCCAGCCGGGCGAGGGCTTCTTCAAAGGTGGGGGTTTGATCTGCCATATCAGCCATTTCCTTCCTTGATTTCGTCTACGGTGCAGCCAAGGCCGCCTTCGGCCAGCTGCAGGGTGATGCGGGCGCCGGGCTGCACATCCGCTGCGCGGCGCAGGGGGGAGCCGTCCTCCCGGGAGGCCAGGGCATAGCCCCGACCCAGCACCGCCAGGGGGCTGACGGCGTTGAGGGTGGCGGCGGCGCGGGCAAAGCGCTCCCGTCCGGCGGAAAGGCGCATGCCCGCAAGATCGCAGAGGCGGCTGCGCAGATGATCCGCATAGAGACGGCGCTCGTTGATAAAGCCCATGGGACTCTCCATGACGGGGGAGCGCATACGGGCGGAAAGCTTTTCTCTTTCCCGGCGCAGCCGCAGGGTGAGGGCGCCGGTGCCGGAGGCTGAAAGGGCGGCAATGCGGCGCGAAAGCTCCGCCCGGTCGGGCACGGCAAGCTCGGCGGCATTGGAGGGGGTGGCGGCTCGCAGGTCGGCCACCAGATCGGCAATGGTGACATCCGGCTCGTGTCCCACGCCGGAGATGATGGGGATGCGGCTCTGGAAGATGGCCCGGGCCACGGGCTCTTCGTTGAAGGCCCAGAGATCCTCGGCGGAGCCGCCGCCGCGGCCGACGATGAGCAGGTCGGCGCAGTCGCGCTCGTTTGCCAGGCGGATGGCGGAGGCAATATCCTCCGCGGCGCCGGGACCCTGCACCAGCACGGGCAGCACCCGCACCTCGCAGAGGGGCCAGCGGGCGGCCAGAATGTGCAGAATATCCCGCACGGCGGCGCCGCTGGGGGCGGTGATGACGCCGATGCGGCGGGGATAGGCGGGCAGCGGCTTTTTATGGGCGGGATCAAAGAGACCCTCCCGGCCGAATTTTTCCTTCAGCTGTTCAAAGGCGATGAAAAGATCCCCCGCGCCGTCGGCATGCAGCTCGCTGACATAGAGCTGGTACTGGCCGCTGCGCACAAAAACGCTGACCCGCCCCGCGGCAAGCACCTGCAGACCGTTTTCCGGGCGGAAGCGCAGGCGCGCGGCATCGGAGCGGAACATCACGGCGGATACGGAGGCCTCTCCGTCCTTGAGGGTGAAATACATATGCCCGGAGGGATGGGGGCGATAGTTGGAGATCTCGCCGCGGATCCACAGGCCGGGGATGAGCCGCTCCTGCTCCAGCAGTCCCTTGACGTAGCCGTTGAGCTGGGCGACGGAGATAATCCTGCGGTCAGACACCGTCAGATGCCTTCCTTCTCGCGGATGAGGGTGCCGAGAATGCCGTTGATGAAGGCGGCGGTTTCCTTGGTGTCATACTTCTTTGCAAGCTCCACGGCCTCGTTTGCGGCCACGGCATTGTCCGAATCGGGCAGGTAAAGCACCTCATAAAAGGCCATGCGAAGGATGGAAAGGGCGACGCGGCTGATGCGCTCGGTGCGCCATTTGATGGCGCGGCGGCCGATCTCCTCATCCAGCTCTGCCCGGCGCTGCTCCACGCCGGAAACCATCAGGCGGATGAAATCCTCGTCCTTGACCTCCAGAGGCTTTGCGTAGGCATTCACCTCGTCGGAAAGGCGGGCGCGGCTCTCCTCCGAGAGATAGTCCGAAAGGATCTCCTCGGCGGAAAGGGCGTCGTAGGTCATGGTAAAAAGGCTGTGAAGGGCGATCTCTCGCGCTGTTTTTCTGCTCATGCGTCTGCTCCCTTGAAAACAGAGTATTTCATTTTGTATTATACAGGCTTTTATGCAAAAATGAAAGGGGGCGGAGAAAATTTTATGCACTTTTTTTATATAAGAAGCATCGCGGGCTTTCCCGCATCGGCCAATCCCCTTGCAATCGGTGCGGGAAAGGTATATAATGCAATTATTGTGTATGAAAGGACATACTCCCATGAAGGTTACCTTAAAAAATCTGACCAAGGCATTTCCCTCCCGCAACAAAAAGCAGCCCGAGCCGGTGCTGGCCGTCCGGGATTTCACCTTGGAGATCGCCGATGGGCAGCTGGTGGCTCTCCTCGGCCCCTCCGGCTGCGGAAAATCCACCACGCTGAACCTGCTTTCCGGCCTTTTGAAGCCCACCGGCGGCGAAATCTACTTCGGCGAGGATAATGTCACCGCGCTGCCCCCCGAAAACCGCGGGGTCGGTCTGGTTTTTCAGAATTATGCCCTCTATCCCCATCTGACCGTCCGGCAGAATATCACCTTCCCCCTGGAAAACCGCCGGGGCAAGGAGAAGCTCTCCCGCCGCGAGATGGATGAGATGGCGGCGGAGGTCGCCCGCCTTGTGCAGATCGAGGAGCTAATGGATCGCAAGCCGGCGGAGCTTTCCGGCGGCCAGCAGCAGCGCGTGGCCATTGCCCGGGCGCTGGTCAAGGCGCCGCGGGTGCTTCTGCTGGATGAGCCCCTGTCCAATCTCGATGCCCGGCTGCGCCTGCAGACCCGGGAGGAGATCCGCCGCATCCAGCGCTCCACCGGCATCACCACCGTCTTTGTCACCCACGATCAGGAGGAGGCCATGTCCATCTCCGACCGCATCGTGGTCATGAAGGAGGGCGTGCTGCAGCAGCAGGGAAAGCCCCAGGAGGTCTATGACAATCCCTGCAACCTCTTTGTGGCGAAATTCCTCGGAACCCCTCCCATCAATGTTTTTTCCGGCGAAATTTCCGGCGGCCGGCTCCTCATCGGCGGGGAGGCTGTCATGCCCTTTGATGCCGCCGACCGGGCGGTGGATGTGGCCGTCCGCCCCGAGGGGCTGACCCTCGGCGGCGAGGGCGTGCTGACCTGCGCCCTTGAGCGGGTGGAGGTCATGGGACGGGATATCAGCGTCGTCGCCACCCATGCCGCCTCCGCAAATCCCCTGGTTCGCGCCATTGTGGATGCGGAACATATTGCCGGCATCGGCGGCACCTCGGTGCGCTTCGGGCTCAAGCCCGGCAAGGTCTTTGTCTTTGACCGCGAAACGGGTGAAAGAATATGAAAAACAACCTCAAGGGCTGGCTCTATCTGCTGCCCGCCATCCTCTTTCTCGGGGTTTTCATGGTCTATCCCCTCATCGATGTCTTTGTCTATTCCTTTGAGGAGGGCTACAACTTTGCCTCCCAGACCTTTTTTGGGGTGGGCGGCTACAATTTCTCCTATGTGCTGCACGATCCCTATTTCCTGCAGGCGCTGAAGAACACCTTCATCCTCGTTATCATCACCGTTCCCCTCTCCACGGGGCTGGCGCTGCTCATTTCGGTGGGGCTTTCCTCCATCCGCCGCCTGCGGGAGCTCTTTCAGACGGTCTTTTTCCTGCCCTATGTGACCAACACCCTGGCGGTGGGTCTGGTGTTTATGATCCTCTTCCGCCAGACGCCCTACAGCGACGGGCTGGCAAATGCGGTGCTCTCCTTTTTTGGGCTGGCGCCGGTGGATTTCATCGGCGGCCCCTACTGGGCGAAGATGCTGGTGCTCTGCCTGTATACCGTCTGGGTGGTCATGCCCTTCAAGATCCTCATCCTCACCAGCGCCCTGGCCTCGGTGGATGAGACCTATTACAACGCCGCCCGAGTGGACGGCACCTCCCGGGGGCGCATCTTCCGCCGCATCACCCTGCCCATGATCTCGCCCACCCTCTTCTATCTCATCATCACCGGCTTCATCGGCGCCTTCAAGGCCTATTCCGACGCGGTGGCCCTCTTCGGCACCGATCTCAACGC
>JAFXIE010000116.1 GCA_017533425.1 Clostridia bacterium
AGAGGCTGCCGAGGAAGCCGCTGCCGACGCTGAGTAATCGTCAGACTGTAACCGTTTTAAATATTTGAGAGGAGAAACTAACCATGGCTTTTTCCGCTGCTGATGTTAAGAATCTTCGTGAAATGACCGGCGCCGGCATGATGGACTGTAAGAAGGCCCTCACTGCCTCCGACGGTGATATGGACGGTGCGATCAAGTTCCTTCGTGAGAAGGGTCTCGCCGCCGCCGCCAAGAAGGCCACCCGCATCGCCGCCGAGGGTATGGTCGTGACCGCTGTCTCCGAGGACAAGTCCGCTGCTGCCATCGTCGAGGTCAACTCCGAGACCGACTTCGTCGCCAAGAACGAGAAGTTCGTCGTCTTCGCCGAGAACATCGCCAAGCTCGTTCTGGAGAAAGATCCTGCCGATGTTGATGCCCTGAAGGCTCTGACCTATCCCGGCTCCGAGCTGGATGTTGCCGCCATCGTCGAGGTCAACTCCGAGACCGACTTCGTCGCCAAGAACGAGAAGTTTGTTACCTTTGCTGAGAACATCGCCAAGCTCGTCCTCGAGAAGGATCCTGCCGATGTCGATGCCCTGAAGGCTCTGCCCTATCCCGGCTCTGAGCTGGATGTTGCTGCCATGCTCAACGAGATGGTCCTCACCATCGGTGAGAACATTCAGATCCGCCGCTTTGCCCGCCTCGCCGGCGGCACCATCGAGACCTACATCCACATGGGTGGCAAGGTCGGTGTTATCGCCCAGTTTGAGCTTGAGGGCATCTGCCCCTGCAACGAGGATTATAAGGAAGCTTCCCATGACGTGTGCATGCAGGTTGCTGCCACCAATCCCCAGTATGTCTGCTCCTGCTGCATCCCTGAGTCGGTTCTCGCCGAGGAGAAGGAGATTCAGCTCAACAAGGCTCGCGAGGAGAACTCCAAGGCTGCAAAGCCCAAGCCCGAGGCTGTCATCGAGAAGATGATCGCCGGTCGTATCAACAAGTTCTATGAAGAGGTTTGCCTGCTTCAGCAGAAGTTTGTTAAGGACGACTCCATCTCCGTTGAGAAGATGCTGCAGAATGTTTCCGCCAAGGCCGGCGGCAAGATTTCCCTCAAGAACTTCGTCCGCTACGAGAAGGGCGAGGGCATTGAGAAGAAGAAGGATGACCTCGCAGCTGAGGTCGCCGCAATGACCCAGAAGTAATTTATGGTTTTCTGTCCCCCGAACGGGTCTGCCGTTCGGGGGATATTTCTTTTTGGAATACGGAGTGTGTGAATATGCAGAAGCTCAAGCTGTTTTTTATCAACAACGTGCCCTTTGTCGGCGGAAATCTCGGAACCGATTACCTGCACGGGGATGCAACCTTCCTGAAATTTCCCGACGGAACCAACGCCCTGCTGGACGCGGGAACCACGGTTTCCGGCCCGCATATCGCAAAAAAACTGCGCGATATGGGGGTTTCGAGGCTGGATCGCTTCATTCTTTCCCATCCCCATGCGGATCACGGCGACGGCTTTGCCGCCGTTGCGGATGCGATGGATGTGGGAGAGGTCATCTGGTCGGGCTGCGATTTGAACAATCTTTCCTATTCGCCGGTGGCGCTCAATGCGGCGGAGAAGCACGGCATTCCGGTGCGCACTCTGTACGCCGGCGACCGCCTTTCCCTTGGCGGCGCGGAGCTGGAGATCTTTCATCCCGCGAAGGATGTGCCCTTCGTTGACCCGGCGGCGGAGCGTGCCGTGCAGGGAGAGTGGGTGAACAACAATTCCATGGTCATGCGCCTGTCCTTTGGCAAATTTTCTGTCCTTTTCCCCGGGGATCTGCATATGGCGGCGGAGGAGGCCCTCTGCGCGCAGTACGGCGATCGCCTGCAAAGCACCCTTCTGAAGATCCCCCACCACGGAAACGATACCTCCATGAGCGAGACCTTCTTTGCGCAGGTGCAGCCCAGACTCGGCATCTCCCTTGGCCGCCGCTGCATCGGCCGCATCTGGATCGCCTTCACCGAGGCGGAGCGCACCCTCTATGCCACCTATACCGATGGCGACATCACCATGGAAACGGATGGCGCCGAGCTCTCGGTCTCCTGCCGGAAGGGCGAGAAAACCTACCTGCTGTAAAGAGAAGTCTCGTAAACCAGTAACAGTCTCGACAGACGATCCGACGGATCGGTTCTTATATCATTCAGCACTGTGATAAAATCGAAAAAGCCATTAGAGAAATTGGAATTTGACAGGATGGTTTCTCAAGCAAAGGAGATAGAATATGAAAATAAAAAAGTTTCAATTGGATGCGGATTTGCAAAGATTAGAAGAATATTTAAGAAATCAATATCTGGAAAATAAGAATATGACTTCATGGCTGCCAGAAAGACTCCATGATTTGATTTATAGAATGGGGGCGCAAGAAACTGATGGCGGCAGGAAAAAGTCTGTAGATTATATTTTCTTGTGCGAAGAAGATGCAAAAATTATCGCTTGCATTCTTCCCGACGGCGACTCAATCTATATAAGCATCAAAAATGGTTATGAACAACTGTTTGGCTCCCTGCTTGCCTATAGTGAGGAAAACTGTCTGCCTCTATTTAGCAGAGAAGAAGATGGCTCAATAGATTTTTTGGTGGTTACCAATGACAGCCTAACCTATAGGCAAGAAATTCTTATGGGGTTGGGGTATAAAAGGCAGATTGAAGCGGATTATGATAATTACGTGTATCCTTTGGAGTTAAATGTTTCAATTGATTTACCCGAAGGCTTTAGGCTTCTGTACGGCGAAGAGTACGATGATGAAGAAAACAAGTGGAGTGCTTGTAGTTTGGGTTTCCATCCAGACCGTGAAGCGCCTGATTTCAGAAATGGAATGAATCCTTATTTCTCGCGCAAAGATTCATCGATGTATCAAGATAGTTTTGAATGCATTGTGGTGGATGAAAACACTTGTGAAAAAAACGATGTTTGTTCTTACTGTTTTGTCTATGTTGATAAAGAAACAAGAACGGCATATATCGAACCAGTCAGCACAAGAGAGAAATACCGACACAAGGGTATTGGTACTGCTATGATGCATGGGGTTATGCAGAGATGCAAAGAAAAAGGTATAGAAAAATGCTACGTTAATTCTTATGATTGGCGAAGAAAATTTTATAACGCAGCTGGGTTTATTACAGAAGACAGTATAGGTTTTTGGCATAAAACAATAAAATAAACATTCTGTTCGACAAATTCCAATATGTCGAACAGATCAAGGCCGCACTTCTATACACTGTTCGGTGTAGTGCATTGAGCGCATCGCTTGCCTCTCCCTTTGGGAGAGGTGGCCGAGCAAAGCGAGGACGGAGAGGGTGAACATGCCCAAACCAAAAGACAACAGCCAATTGGAAAACGCCCGGCGGCTCCGCAGGGAAATGACTCCCCATGAGCGCAAGCTTTGGTATCTTTTTCTCCGTAAATATCCGGTTAAGGTTTACAAGCAGCGGATCATTGGCAGGTTTATCGTAGACTTTTACTGTGCTTCTGCGAAGCTGGTTATCGAAGTGGATGGTTCTCAGCATTTTGCGCCGCAGGGTATGGTATATGACGCAGAACGTTCTGCGTTTTTGTCGGCTTTGGGCTTGGAAATCTTGCGATTTTCCAACCGGGACATCGACAGAGACTTTTGTGGTGTGTGCGAACAAATAAACATTACAATCCAAAACCGGCTGCAAGGCCCTCTTAGTCACCTGCGGTGACAGCTCTCCCAAAGGGAGAGCCAAGGGTGTTTGCAGCTACATAAGAAATAAAGCCTGTTATTGCCGATGCGTTCGGTGAATTGTTTTACGGACACCCGGCAAATCGCGCGGGCATATTTTCCCCCGGCGCCGCATAGGCATGGTGCAGAAGCGGAAGGGTGGTGCATCATGGATCGAATGAGAAATGCGGGAAGGGCTTTGCGTATGCTCCTTGCGGTGGCGTTGCTTGCCGCGGCAATTCTCCTCCGGGCGGCTATGGGTCCCCGGCTGCAGAGCGCTTATGGGGGTGCCGAAGGGCAGACAAAGTCCCTTACGGCTCTCTTCTGCGACATCGGACGGGAGATTTTTGCCGGTGAGGGGTCGCAAAATGCCTGAGATCCGCATACAGCCGGGATTTATTGTTCTGATGGCCGTCTTCGTGCTTGTGTGCGAGGACGGCCTTCTTCTCTGCGGCCTTGCTGCGCTTCTGCTGCATGAGGCTGGCCATGTGATCGCCCTGTATATCACCGGGGGCGGCGTGCGCCGGGTGAGCTTCTCCCTCTTTGGCGGGCTGATTGAGCCGCGGTATCCGCTGCGGCTTTCGCCGGCGGGGGAGACGGCCGTCTGCCTGGCGGGGCCGGGAGCAAATCTTCTCGCGGCGCCTCTTTTTGCCCTTGCGGGGCACCGGACAGAGTGGGGCTATGTGCTGGCCGGCCTGAATGTGGCGGCGGGAGTCTTCAATCTGCTGCCGGTATCCGGCCTGGACGGCGGTCGGGCGCTGGGCTTTGCCCTGGCGGGGTGGCCGCGGGCGGAAGGGCTTTGCGCCCGGCTGACGCTCTATTTCGGCCTGGCGGCCTTTGTGCCCGGTCTGCTGCTGCTTTTGTCGGCATATCGAAATCCTACCCTGCTGGTTTTCTCCCTGTGGGCGACTTTTCGCGCGCTGCGGGGCAATTCAAGTTGCGAAAGCGGGCAAAAGCGTGTATAATAAAGGCAACCAAACGCGAGGTTTTGAAAATGAACGAATTTGAAAAAGCAGAACGCTTCCTGTGTGAAGTGCAAAAGCCCGCCCGCTATACCGGCGGCGAATACGGCGAGGTAAAAAAGGATCTTTCCGAGGTGTCGGTGCGCTATGCCTACGGCTTTCCCGATACCTACGAGATCGGCATGTCCAATCTCGGCCTGCGCATTCTCTACGGACTGACCAATTCCATCGAGGGCGTGTGGTGTGAGCGTGTTTTTGCCCCCTGGCCCGATATGGAGGAGAAAATGCGGGAGCACGGCGTCCGTCTCTACGGATTGGAGAGCGGCGACGCCATCCGGAATTTCGACATGGTCAGCTTTTCGCTGGCCTACGAGCTGTGCTATACCAATATGCTCAATATGCTGGATCTTGCGGGAATCCCGCTGCTCGCCGCAGAGCGCGGCGAGGGGGATCCCATCATCCTTGCCGGCGGCCACTGCACCTTCAATCCGGAGCCGGCGGCGGATTTTGTGGATATTTTCCTCATCGGCGAGGGCGAGGAGCTCAACCGCGAGGTGGTGGAGCTTTATCGCGATATGAAGGCCGCGGGCAGGAGCCGTGCGGAATTTCTCTCGGAGTCGGTGAAGATCCCCGGCGTTTATGTGCCGGCCTTCTATGATGTTTCCTACGGCGCGGATGGCTGCATCTCCGCCGTTACCCCCAGGTGCGGCGCGCCCGCCCGGGTGGAGAAGCGCATCGTGCGGGATATGGACAAGGCATATTGGCCGGATACCTATCCCATCCCCAATACCGAGGTGGTGCATGACCGCGTCATGACCGAGGTTTTCCGCGGCTGCACCCGCGGCTGCCGCTTCTGCCAGGCGGGCCATGTCACCCGCCCCATCCGGGAAAAGAGCCCGGATACGGTGGTGGAGCAGACCATCCGGCACCTGGAATTCTCCGGCGGGGAGGAGGTCTCGCTCACCAGCCTCTCCACCAGCGATTACCGGGGACTGCAGGAGGCCTGCGACAAGCTCATTGCCTACTGCGAGCCCCGCAGCATCTCCATTTCTCTGCCCTCTCTGCGGGCGGATTCGGTCTCCATGGCGCTGCTGGAGCGCGTATCCAAGGTGCGCAAAAGCGGCCTGACCTTCGCCCCGGAGGCGGGCAGCCAGCGCCTGCGGGATGTGATCAACAAAAATCTCACCGAGGAAGAGATCGAAGGCGCCTGCACCAATGCCTTTGCCTCCGGCTGGAACTCCGTCAAGCTCTATTTCATGCTCGGCCTTCCCACCGAGACGGAGGAGGATATTGAGGGCATCGCGGAGCTTGCCAACCGCCTGGTTTTCCTCTGGCGGCAGAATGCGCAGAATAAAAACCGCGGCCTGAAGATCACCGTCAGCACCTCCTCCTTTGTGCCCAAGCCCGGCACCCCCTTCCAGTGGTTCGGGCAGAACACCAAGGAAGAGCTGGAGGCAAAAATTGCCTTCCTCCGGGAGAAAATGACCGCCAAGGCCGTCACCTACAACTGGCACGAGCCGGAGGTTTCCTGTCTGGAGGGCATCTTTGCCCGGGGCGACCGCCGACTGGGCGCCGTCATCCTGGAGGCCTGGAAACGGGGCGCAAAATTCGACGGCTGGGACGATTATTTTGACTACGGCCGCTGGATGGACTGCTTTGCCGCCTGCGGCATGGATCCCTCCTGGTACAATGCCCGCCAGCGCGGGATGGAGGAGATCCTTCCCTGGGATCATATCGAGACCGGCGTTTCCCGCCGCTTCCTTGCGCGCGGCTGGGAGGCCGCCCTTCGGGGCGAGACGTTGCCGGAATGCTCCGCCCGCTGCGGCGGCTGCGGCGCAGACCGGCTGAAGGGAGGAAAGTGCGATGTCTGAAAAGTTTAAGCTTCGCTTTGAATTTGAAAAAAGCGGCAGAATCCGCTTTATTTCCCATCTGGATCTTCTGCGGGTGATGCAGCGGGTCTTTAAGCGCGCCGGCGTTCCGCTGTGGCATTCGGAGGGCTTCAATCCCCATCCCTATATCGCCTTTGGCCAGCCCCTTTCCCTGGGGCATGAGGGTCTGTGCGAGATTGTGGACACCGCCCTGACGGAGGAATGCGCCGATCCCGCCGCCCTGTGCGCCGCCATCAATGCCGTGGCGCCGGAGGGGCTGCGTATGCTGCGGGCGTGGGTTCCCACCCGTCCCCTGAAGGAGATCGTCTACGCCGATTACGAAACCCTTGTCTTTGACGCCGCTGAGGCGGATATCCCGGAAATGCTCAGCCGCGTGACGGGGGAGAAGTGCGTGGTTTTGAAGAAAAGCGGCAAGAAATTTGTGGAGCTGGACATCATCCCCCTCATCCGTTCGGTAAAAATGGAGCCTGCGGCGGAGGGCGTGCGCATTCTCTCCCGGGTGGCCTGCGGTGCGTCGAAGGTGCTCAACCCCCAGTATATCGCCGACGGCGCTGTGGGACGCCAGGGCGTCTCTGCCCGCCACAAGAGAATCTGCCTTTTGGACGGCGAGGAAAATATTTTTTGCTAACGGTTGCGAAAAGTTGGCAACTGCCTGTTGCGAAATCTGTCGGACTGTGGTACAATGACCGTAGAGACTAGTAGAAGGTAGAGGAAGTCTGAATATGTATTACATCGGAATTGATCTTGGCGGCACCAATATGAAGGCCGCGCTGGTCAACGAGGCCTGCGAGATCGTTGCAAAGAAGAGCATTCCCACCGTGGCGGAGCATTCTGCCGAGGAGCTGGTGTGCGATATGGCCCATCTCAGCCTGGATGTCGTGGCGGAAGCCGGCGTATCCAAGGAGGAGGTCAAGGCCGTAGGTATCGGCATTCCCGGCTCTGTCAACAGTGAGGCCGGTGTTATTATCTACACCTGCAACCTGCCCTTCCTCAACACCAACATCCGCAAGATCTTCCGTGAGGTCTTTGATGTTCCTGTATTTATCGGCAACGATGCCGACTGTGCCGCCCTGGGCGAGGCCTTTGCCGGCGCATCCCGCGATTGCCGTCATTCCATGATGATCACCCTCGGCACCGGTGTCGGCGGCGGCATCATCATCGATAAGAAGATATATTCCGGCTTCAACGGCATCGGCGGCGAGCTGGGGCATATGGTCATCGTCTATGACGGTGCTCCCTGCGGCTGCGGCCGCAAGGGCTGCTGGGAGGCCTATTCCTCCGCCACCGGCCTCATCCGCATGACCGGCGAGGCCATGGATGCCCATCCCGAGAGCCTGATGTGGAAGCTCTGCGACCGGGACAATGTCAGCGGCAAGACGGCCTTCCTGGCGGAAGCCAAGGGCGATGCTGCGGCCGCCGAGGTGGTGGACAAGTATGTTTCCTATCTTGCCTGCGGTATCTCCAATATCATCAACATCTTCCAGCCCGAGGTGCTTTGCATCGGCGGCGGCGTATCCAAGGAGGGGGACAACCTCTTAAAGCGCCTCATCCCCAAGGTCGAGAAGGAATGCTATAACCGCGATGTCGAAAAGACGCGTATCTGCATCGCCACCCTCGGAAACGATGCCGGCCTCATCGGCGCGGCCATGCTCGGCAGATAAAAAAAGACATAGAAAAACTCCGCTCAAGATCCTGAGCGGAGTTTTTTTGTAATATTTATTTCCTGCCGGTGGCGAGGAAGCCCGTCAGCGGCTCAAAGCCCATGGCAAGGGCGGGAGAATCGGGCAGGAGGGTGAAATCGTAGCCCTCCGCATCGGCAAAGCGGGGATCGGCGACGGCGGAATCGGCATCCATCCCGAATTTTTCATGCCACTCTGTAAGCTCTGCATCCATAAAGAGCCGGGGGCTGCCGGAAAGATCCCAGAAGAGGTTTCCCCGGGCGGAAAGGGGAGCCAGGGCGGTATCGTTGTAGGCGGGCTTTCCGCGCAGGAGGAAAATATTTCCCTCAAAGAGGATACCGTCGTGAACTTCGTTGCGGGAAAGGCGGACGCCGCCCTTTCCAAAGGCGAAAATGTTATTGCGCACGGTGTTGCAGGAGCCGTAGTGCTGGTGGTAGGACTCGCATTTGGTGTTGTAGATGACATTGCGCTCGATGCGCATGAAGGAGGAGCCCTCGTCGGTGTAGATGCCCCAGCCGCCGTAGTGATTGCTGGTGATGTCGTGGATGCGGTTTTCGCAGACGACGGTGCCGGGCTGGCGGCCGAGAAGATAGATGCCGCCCATGTCGGAAAGCCTGCCCATGCCGACGTGATGGATGTGGTTTCCGCGGATGAGGTTGCCGAAGCTGGAGTTTTCGCCGTAGCCCCACTCCCAGCCTACGGAAATGCCGGTGTAATCCAGGTGGTGGATGTGGCAGTCGGCCACCTCGATCTCGCTGGCGTGGCAGATGAGCACGCCGCAGCCGGCGGCATAGCGCTCGCCGCAATGGTGGATGTGGCAGCGGCGGACGGAGCAGCCGGAGGTTTTGCGGTCGGCGGGGGCGTTGAATTTTCCGCCGATGACCTTGACGCCGCCGGCGGCAAGATGGCTCATTTCGCAGTCCTCAATGCGCACGGCGCGGGAGCCTGCGCCGATCTCCACGGCGTAGATGCCGACATTTTCCAGCCGGCAGTCGGAGAGGGAGCAGCGCACGCAGTCCCGGAAGCGGATGGAGCCCGGCGCGCCGCAGACCGACTGGCCGTCGGAGGCGTAGGCCACCTCGGGGGAGGCCTTGTCGGGATCGGTCTCGGTGCAGAGCTCGATGCGGCTGACATATTCTCCCCGGGTCGCGCAGAAATCCAGGCCGCGCAGGTGAATGTCCTCGCCGGTGACGGTGAAGAAATGGTCAATTTCCGGGGCATAGACCGAGATCGTCTCGGCACTCTCTCCGGCGCGGGGAATGTAATAGACCTTGCCTGCGGCGCGGTCAAGATACCACTCGCCGGGGCATGCAAACTGGGAGGGAATGTTGGTCAGATAGTAATTGAGGGCGCCGGTGTGCTCCTCCGGGGCATACTGGGTGTTGATGCCAAAGCGGGAGGCATAGCGCATGACAAGCTTTCCCGTGGCGGGATCGTAGCTCTCCACCGGGGAGTGCTCATCGATCCAGTAATGGTAGTAATTGACGGTGGCGGTTTCAATGCCGGCGACACCGGCGAGGTCGGCGGTATCGGCAACGAACCATTTGGAGGAGACATTTTCGCCAAGATGGGTGCAGATATCGTGCTCGCAGGCGATGGCGCGCAAGCATCCCTCCGCAGGGAAGCGGGGGGAAACGGCGGGACAGCCGTTGACATAAAGATCGGTAAAATCCCAGCTGCCACATTTCCGCTCGGGCAGGGTGTGGGAAAGGCAGGGAACGCCGTTGAAGGAATCCTCCGCCCAGCCCTCCAGCCGATGGCCGCCGCAGATGCGCCGCCGCCCGCCGTGGCCGGTCAGGGTGACGCCGGGAACGGTGATCTTCAAGGGCCGATCAAGGAAAATATCCTCGCAGAGGGCAATGGTCAGAGGTCGGGTGACGCCGGCGGTGCGCAGATCCGCCGCCGCAGAGAGGGCGCGGTCCAGCGTGCGGAAGGGACCGCTGCCGGCCCCGTCGGGCAGGGGAGAAAGGCCGTCGTAGCCGCCGGAATAGCTGCGGTCGCTGCCGATGGAAGGGGAAACATAGATGGTTGCGGAATTGAGGGTCTGATGCATGATGCACCTCCGGAATGGCTTTTCTTCATTATACCATCCGCAGGAAACAAAGTCGATGAAAAAAAGAAAAATTTTGGTGTTGACAAACAGACCGACTTGTGGTAATATATTTAGGCCGTCTGGTTACGGCGTTTAGACGCCGCGTTTAGACGCTGGTGTAGCTCAGTCGGTAGAGCAGCTGATTTGTAATCAGCAGGTCGGGGGTTCAAGTCCGTCCACCAGCTCCACAATTTCATATGGGAGTGTTCCCGAGCGGCCAAAGGGGGCAGACTGTAAATCTGTTGTCTTCGACTACGGTGGTTCGAATCCACCCGCTCCCACCAGAAAGAAACGACAATTTTCGACAAGAAAGTTGTCGTTTCTTTGTTCTCTACACTCATCTCTTTTCGTTCCCCTCTCTTCTCTTAAATTGTCGTTTCCAGAGAAAAGATAATAGAGAAGAGATAAAATCAGTGCTTTGCTTCGCACAAATTGTTTTATTTCATGTTTTATTGTTGATTTTTTGTCGAATTATGGTATAATGAATAAAGTAAGGGGAGATAATACTAATGAACAAAAATAAAGAAGAACAGAATTTAACTGTTATAGGAAAAGCTTTTTCTCTAGCATCTAATATAACAACAAAATTTTCGTGGTTTGGAATAACAGCAAGTTCTGCGGCTGGTTTCTTCTATAAAAACATATTTTTCTTTATACCTGTCGTTGTATTTATTTCGATATTAATTGTTATACATATATGCAAAGCCAATAACATCAGCATAATTAAAGGTATTTTTAATATGTTTGCTTATAATATGCAATATTCTTTTGATGAATGGACTGCACAATATGTATATCATTCACAGGAAAAAATGTCATTCTATACTACATACAAGGTTAAAGCTTTGCAAACAGGTGTAGATCATATACGAGTTAGATTTAATTGGAGCGGTGCTACAGAAAGTAATCCTATTAACCCTATCCCAATTTGTGAAGATGATTATAAATCGGATAGACTTGAATTTTTTCAAAGGGAATATGGTTATAATCATTATAAGTTATATGGCAAAAATCCCATTAGTAAAAATGATGCTCCTATAAAATTAGGTGTAAAATTAGAGAATTTAGAAGATAAATCAAAAATTGCTTCCCCGCATCTGTTGACAAGTATAAGTGTTGTGACAAAGAAACTTAATATGAGAGTTATTCTTCCTTCAAATATACATCCCGAAAATATACGTTGTTTAGAATATCTTCACTCAACAGATGATTTTGAGTGGCACGATTTATCCAAGGATTGTGTTCTAGAAAAAATCGGCAATGAATATCATATAACATGGGTTGTGGATAAACCAATTTTTGGTGGCAAATATATTTTGAGTTGGGATCCAAGAGTTTCTTAAAAAGCATTGACAAAAACAAAAAAAAAGAGTATAATACCCATGAAATAAAGAAAAGGAGAAATTATTATGGGTAACTAAACTAATTTTACAATTATTTAGATTCATAATATATATGATATGAAGTTAAAGTGGGGTAAGAGTTTCTTTCCCTACTTTTTTATAACAACGTGTAGGGGTTTGAACATATAGGTCGAAAAATCAAAGGGCATCGAATTCGTGCTCCCTTTCCAATACGTGTGGTCTAAATGACTGCAACCCGAAAATCGCTAGAGTCTCTAGCGGTTTTCCTGTTTTTATACCCAAAAATCACACACAAATTCCATGGATGCAAAACATCAGCATGAGGGATTCAAACCACCGAAGCCACCTTGCACTGCTACATTATTACCTTGTATACAAATAATTTGAGATACCAATCTAAAACTTGACGGTTTTGAGTCGATATGCTATACTAATTACAAATAATATAGGACGGAGTTGAAAGAATGAACAACATTATCTGCTAATTATTTGGGCAATCTGCAACTTACAACGCGACGGTATCCGCCGCTATGTTTGCTATGCCCTTTGGCAGGAATGTAGTTCTTTCAACCATGAGTGTGTAACTGCGCCCCTACGGGGTCAGTCTGCGTTGCCCATTGGCTGCGGGAGTGCTTTCCTGCAGCCAATTTTTTATTACGGAGGGCAACCATGTCATTAATCCAAGTAACGAATCTAACCTTTGCCTACGATGGCAGCTACGAAAACATTTTTGAGAATGCCAGCTTTCAGATCGATACCAACTGGCGGCTGGGTTTCACAGGACGAAACGGGAGAGGCAAGACCACCTTCTTAAATCTGCTTCTTGGAAAATACGAGTATCAGGGTAGCATTTCTGCATCTGTCTCATTTTCCTATTTCCCTTATCATGTAGCAGATAAGACAATCTTCACCATTGATGTGGTGGAAGAAATCTATCCTGAATACCAATACTGGCAACTTGTACGGGAAATGAATGCTCTACAATTGAACGAAGAGGTTCTATATCGATCTTTCGAAACCCTTTCCAACGGAGAGCAAACCAAACTGATGCTTGCTGTACTATTCCTAAAAGAAAATAACTTCCTTCTCATAGATGAACCCACCAATCATCTGGATATTCAAGGGCGCGAGATAGTAAGTCAGTACCTTAACAGCAAAAAAGGATATATACTTGTGTCCCATGACCGAGCATTTCTGGATGGCAGCGTAGACCACATCTTATCCATCAATAAGGCCAGTATTGATGTGTGCCGTGGTAATTTTTCGACTTGGTATGAAAACAAGCTGCGGCAGGATGCCTTTGAACAAGCTAAAAACGAAAAGCTAAAGCAAGAGGTTCAGCGTTTAGAGGAAACTGCTCGGGAAAAAGCGGTCTGGTCTGACCGCGTGGAAGCTACAAAAATCGGATTCGGTCCATGTGATCGAGGTTACATCGGTCACAAGGCAGCGAAAATGATGGCTCGCTCCAAGACCATCGAAAAACGGCAGCAGGCAGCAATTGAAGAAAAGTCACAACTACTGAAAAATATCGAACGAATTGATGCTTTAAAAATCTTACAAACACCATTCCATAGCAAACGGTTAGTAACACTGCGAGATGTAACGATTTGTTATGATAAAGAACCCATATGCGAAGGAATCACTTTTGAAATCCAGCAAGGAGATCGTATTGCGCTACAAGGTGCAAACGGAAGTGGCAAGAGTAGTATCATTAAACTGATCTGTGGAGAGGACATACCTTATACCGGAGAGATGCGAATTGGTAACGGACTATCGATTTCCTATGTATCCCAAGACACATCGGAATTGCGAGGTAAGCTAACCGATTTTGCCAGGGATAGTGGAATTGATGAAAGCCTCTTCCTTGCGTTACTGGCGAAGTTGGACGTTCCCAAAAGGCAAATGGAAAAGGACATGTCCTCTTTAAGTGCTGGTCAGAAGAAGAAAGTTCTTCTCGCTCGATCCATCTGTCAACCGACTCATCTGCACATTTGGGATGAACCCATGAACTATATCGATGTGATCTCCAGAATGCAAATTGAGAAACTTCTTCTGCAATTTAAACCCACAATTCTTTTTGTGGAACATGATAAAGTGTTTTGCGATAATATTGCTACAAAAGTAGTACAGCTGTGATTGGAGAAACTATGAAT
>JAFXIE010000117.1 GCA_017533425.1 Clostridia bacterium
TTATGGGCAAGATCCTGGACGATCTGGGCGTGGAGTACACCATCGGCATCGACGAGGCCGCCTTCTACGGCCCCAAGCTCGATATCCAGTATAAGAATGTCTTCGGCAAGGAGGACACCATCGTCACCATCCAGATCGATATGCTGCTGGCGGAGAAGTTCGGCATGGAGTATACCGATACCGACGGCATGAAGAAGCGCCCCTACATCATCCACCGCACCAGCCTGGGCTGCTATGAGCGCACCCTTGCCTACCTCATCGAGAAGTATGCCGGCGCGCTGCCCACCTGGATGGCTCCCGAGCAGGTGCGCATCCTGCCCATCACCGACCGGCAGCATGACTATGCCTTTGCGCTGAAAAATGAGCTGGAGAAGATGGGCTTCCGCGTGGAGGTGGACGACCGCAACGAGAAGGTCGGCTACAAGATCCGCGAGGCGCAGATGCAGAAGCTGCCCTACATGCTCGTTCTCGGCGACAAGGAGGTCGAGGCCGGCGGCGTTGCCGTCCGCAGCCGCAAGGATGGCGATCTCGGCGTTATGACCAAGGCTGAGTTTGCCGAGAAGCTCCGCATCGAGGTCGAATCCCGCGCAAGATAAATATTACCGAAAAATTCTGCCGGCGGCAGGCTCTCCCTGAGCCGCCGCCGGCAAAAACATTGCCGTTATCCAAAGAAAATGCCGCCGCAGTGCGTATAATAGCCGAAGAGAGGGGGAGAGAGCATGACGGATATGCAAGCCGAAGCCTTTGATGCGATCTATCGCGAGTACAACGGCCTGCTCTACGGCTTTGCCTATACCATCCTGCACAGCCGCGCCCTGGCAGAGGACGTGGTTCAGGACGCCTTTGTGCGCGCCCTGTCCTCCCTGGATCTTACGCGGGAGAAAGGGGCTGTCCGGGCATGGCTCTTTACAACGGTGCGCAATCTTTCCATTGATTGCCTGCGCCGGGAGAGCCGCAGCGCCGGAGAGGAGCCTCTTTTTGTCATCGCATCGTCGGAGGGAGAGCGTATGGAGCAGATGGTCTTTCTCAACGAGCTGATGGCCGCGCTGGAGGAAACGGAGCAGCGGATGCTGATGCTTTCGGCATCGGGCTTCCGGCAGCGGGAAATTGCAGGGATGCTCAATCTGCCCCTGGGCACGGTATCCTGGCGAATGCACCGCCTGCATAAGAAGATCGACTCCCTGCGGGGAGATACAAAAGGAGAAGGGCAATGAAGGAAATCGAAAGACAGCTGCGGGAAAACCTGCAGCGGGAGGCTCCCGATCACCGGGAGGAGATCCTCGCCGCGGAACCCCGGCAGTCAAGCCCCCTGCGGCCGCGGCGGCGCCTTCGCCGGCTGGCGGGCGCGGTTTGCGGCCTGGCGGCGGTGGCTGTGCTGGCGGTGGGAACGGTTTCGGACTGGTTTCCCTGGAACATCAGGGCAAACAATAAGCCCGAGGCCGAGGCGCCGGATAATATTGAAGGCGTGCTGACCGACCAGAGCCAGAATGCCGAGGGCGGCGACGGCCGGGGCGAATATGAGGTGGTCTCCTGGAAAAGCGATGTGAAGCTGCCGGACGGAGAGAGCTACAACGTGTATGCCTTTACCGGGAATGATACGCTGGGCAAGAGCGTGCTTGCGCTGGTCAACCGCCTCTTCGGCACGGAATTTTCCGAGGATCTCGACCTGTCGGAGTATGAATGCCGCCTCGGGGACGATCCCTCGGAGCTTTTCCTGTGGGGAAATCTCGATGCGGGTATGTTCTACTATCAGCATATCATCGACTATACCCGGGAGGAAATCGTCGGGGCGGACCCGGCGGTGATCCTCCCGAAAACGGAAAGAATTGCAGGTGAGATCGCGGAGCTGCTCTCGGAGCTTGTGGGTCCCGTGCGGCTGGAGAAAAAATGGCAGGAGCAAATTGAGGGCCCCGAGGATACCGAGTTTTACGGAACGACCTATTATTACTACCGCTATGCGCCGGAAAAGCCCATCGTCATCGACGGCTATGCCACGGCGGCGGATCTCACCATCTGCTTTGATACTCTCGGCGAGGTCACGAGCCTTCGCTGTGATATGTCTGCCTGCGAGAAATATGTGCACCATTCCGTCACCTTTGGGGAAAATATCCTGGAGGCCTTCAAAAACACCCTGGGAGATGTGGGCGTTCCGGAGGCGGAGGTGTGCATCACCGGCTGCCGTATCGAATATGTGCAGACCATCGGTCTGGAGGATTATGCCCACGCAGGGCCCGTGCTCATGCTGACCTATTCCATCAACGGCGAGGGAGAATATGAGTGCCCTCTGATGGCAGATGAAATTTAATGCCGTTTTTTCAGACAGTCGGGGACGCAAGTCCCTACAGGTTTCCCGAGGGAGAGAAATAATCTCTTCTTGCCTCTCTCCCTCCGTCTTCGCCTTGCGGCGAATCCACCTCCCTCTGACGAGGGAGGTGTGCAGGTTATAATTTGAAGTGCAACACCCAAAAAAATAGAGACAATATGCAAACCTTGGTGTAAAATGTAGTTGTCACACAATCAAACTACACGGAGGTAAGCATATTGTCCTACACACATTTTACACTAGAAGAGAGAAAA
>JAFXIE010000118.1 GCA_017533425.1 Clostridia bacterium
CTGCTCTCTTGCTTCGATGCCTACAACGCTCTGGAAATCGCGCACCATCATGGGGAAGGGATGGGGGCCGAGAACGGAGCCGATGCAGTAAATGGCATCGTGATATTCCTTTGCGTAGGCATCAAAGGCGGCGTCCACGGCTTCCTTGAGGGTCTGCAGACCGTGGGTGACCTCCACGACATTGGCGCCGAGGATCTTCATGCGGGCGACGTTGGGCGCCTGCTTTTTGATATCCACGGTGCCCATATAGATGTCGCACTCCAGGCCAAAGTAGGCGGCGGCGGTGGCAAGAGCCACGCCGTGCTGGCCGGCGCCGGTTTCGGCGATGACCTTCTTCTTGCCCATGTATTTTGCCAGCAGCGCCTCGCCCATGCAGTGGTTGAGCTTGTGGGCGCCGGAATGGTTCAGATCCTCACGCTTGACATAGAGCTGCACATTGCCAAGCTTGTTGGACAGCCGCTCCAGATGGGAGATGGGGGTGGGACGACCCTGGAACTCGCGGCGGATGCGGCGCAGCTCGTCGATAAATTTGCGGGATTTGCAGATGGTGAAATAGGCTTCGGTGATCTCGACCATGGCCTTCTGCAGCTCGGGGGCGATATAGGCGCCGCCATATTTGCCGAAGAAGCCGGATTCGTCGGGATAATTCTTAAAATAGGTGTCAAAATCGATATTGTTAAAGATCATGGTAAAATCCTCCGTAAAAAGTTTGAAAAAATGGCGGGTAAAGCTTATCTACAGGCCGCGCCATCGAAGGGCATAGATCATCACACAGTACCTCCGGGTAAAAAAAGTCCCTGACAGAGAAATGCAGTCTGTCAAGGACGAATATACGAATATCCGCGGTGCCACCTTGTATTCACGGGAAAAGCCCGTGCACTTTGCGGGATACGGCATAGCGCGATATCCCCGGCAACTGACGTATGCCCTCACGTTGCAGACTACTAAGGGGGAAAACCCCGGTTCATCGCACCCTCGGCGGCCCATTTGACGATTTGTTTCCTGCCCGAATCTCAGCACCTCGGGCTCTCTGATGAGGGCATCGTCGCCTTTATCTCCGCTTCAACGGTTTGGTATGAAATTATAAATCATTATACACCATTCTATGCGGAAATGTCAATAGCTGCTCTCCGGCAAATGTGTGATTTGCAAATCCGCCAAAATTTGGTATAATAACAGATGAGAGGAAGTGTGATTTATCATGGTGACAATGATCATCATCCGCCACGGCTACAGCGTAACCAACAGAGAAAAGCGCTTTACCGGCCAGATGGATGTGCCGCTGGATGCCGTCGGCGTGGTGCAGGCGCAGAACACGGCAAAATATATTCTCGATACCTACAAGGTCGATCGAATCTATGCAAGCGACCTTTCCCGGGCGTACGAAACGGCCCGCCCCCTGGCCGAGGCGCTGGGGCTTGAGATTGTCCGCCGCAGGGATCTGCGGGAGGCGGATGTCGGCATCTGGCAGGGAAAACCCATCGCGGAAGTGCAGGCGGAGTATGCCGAAAGCTTCGCGGCCTATAAAGAGAATCCGGGACTCTACGCCTTTGAAGGCGGGGAGAGCTATGCCGGTGTGGTGGCGCGCGCTGCCCGCGCCTTTGCCGAAATTGCAGCGGAAAACGAAGGGAAAACGGTAGTTGTCGCCACCCACGGCGGCATTGTCCGCGCCATTCGCACAGCGTGGGATCGTGTCCCGCTGGAGAAAATGAAGGATATTCCCCATGTGCCCAATGCCTCAATTACCGTGGCGGAATATGACAGAGGCGCCGTCAGGTGGAAAACCGTCGGTTATGACGGCCATCTTGAGGACAAGACCACCGAAGAGGGCGTAAAGTAATATGTTTTAAAACCCACCGGTCATGGCCGGTGGGTTGTGTCTTTTATTCGATGCCGAAAAAGCGGCAGGCGTTGTGATAGGTGCGCGCAGCGAGCATCTCCGCATCCTCACCGAGCAGCTCTGCGGCGCGGGCGACGGTGTGGCACACAAGGCGGCTGTCGCAGCGCTTGCCGCGGTGGGGTTCCGGCGCCATATAGGGGCTGTCGGTTTCAAACATCAGCCGGTCGGGGGGCAGCATGCGCAGCACCTCGTGAGCCTTGCGGGCATTCTTGAAGGTGAGAACGCCGGTAAAGGAGATCATCCATCCCATATCCACCAGAATTTTTGCCATCTCCGCGCTGCCGGAATAGCAGTGAAAGACCCCGCGCACATCGGGAAACTCCCGAACGATGGCAAGGGAGTCTGCGTGTGCCTCGCGGTCGTGAACGATGACGGGAAGTCCTGTCTCGCGGGCAAGCTCCATCTGCGCCCGGAAAAGCGCCCGCTGCCGCGCGCGGGCATCTGCCTCTGTCACCCAGTAGTAATCCAGCCCGATCTCGCCGATGGCCACCACCTTGGGCTCACGGCAGAGGGCGCGCAGAGCCGCAATATCGCCCTCTGTGGCTGCATCGGCATTCTCCGGGTGAAAACCCACGGCGGCATACATATGGTCATATTTTGCGGCATATTCCACCGCCTTGCGGCTGGAGGGAAGGTCACAGCCGGGATTGAGGGCCAGGGCAACGCCCGCGCCGGGCAGGGCGGCGAGCACCTCCTCCCGATCTTCGTCAAACTGGGTGGCATCGTAGTGGGCATGGGTGTCAAAAAGCAGCATAGAACAGGTCTCCCGAAAAGATGCGGACGGCGGAGATAAGCCGCCGTCCGGTGTTATTTTTGTTTTAGCAGAGCTTTGCGCCGGCGGGGATGGCATCGCTGACCATCAGGAGGTTGAGGCGCTCCTCGCCCTTCTCGGTGTGAACGGCGGAGATGAGCATACCGTTGCTCTCCAGTCCCATCATCTTGCGGGGCGGGAGGTTAATGATGGCAACGAGGGTCTTGCCGACCAGCTCTTCGGGCTTATAGTACTTTGCAATGCCGGAGAGGATCTGACGGTCGGTGCCGGAGCCGTCATCCAGCGTAAAGCGCAGCAGCTTGTCGCTCTTTTTGACGTTCTCGCAGGCCTTGACCTTTACGGCGCGGAAATCGGACTTGCAGAAGGTGGCAAAATCCACGTTCTCCTCGGCGAAGGGCTCAATTTCCAGCGGGGGAAGGGCGGCCTTGCGGGCGGCCTCGGCAGCGGCCTCAAGCTCGGCCAGCGCCTTCTCGGCGTCAATGCGGGGGAAGAGATTCTCGCCCTTGGTGGGGGCGGCCTCCTCGGAAAGCTTGCCCCACTGGCCGGCGCTCTCCCAGGTGCGGCAGCAGGCGCAGGCGCCGATCTGGTCAAAGAGCTTTTCCATGCTCTCGGGCATGAAGGGGGTGAGAAGGATGCCGCAGATTCGTGCGGTTTCCAGCAGGTTGTACATCACGTGGGCCAGGCGGGCGCCGTTTGCCTCCATATCCTTGGCAAGTGCCCAGGGCATGGTCTCGTCGATATACTTGTTTGCGCGGGCGATCGTCTTGAAGATCTCCTCCAGCGCCTTGTGCGGTGCATAGGCATCCATAGCGGCCTGATACTTATCGCGCAGCGCAGAGGCCATTTCGATCTGCTCAATATCAAAGGATTCGGGTGCATCCCAGCTCCTGCAGTTTCCGGGGAGCTTTCCGCAGAAATATTTGCCGACCATGGCGGTGGTGCGGGAAACCAGATTGCCGAGATCGTTGGCAAGGTCGGTGTTGATGGTTTTGATCAGCAGCTCGTTGGAGAAGTTTCCGTCGGAGCCGAAGGGGAAGGTGCGCATAAGGAAGAAGCGCAGGGCATCCACGCCGAACATCTCGGCAAGGATGTAGGGATCCACCACATTGCCCTTGGACTTGGACATCTTTCCGCCGTCCAGCAGCAGCCAGCCGTGGCCGAAAACCTTCTTGGGCAGGGGCTCATTCATGCTCATGAGCATGGCGGGCCAGATGATGGAATGGAAGCGGACGATTTCCTTGCCGACGATGTGAACATCGGCCGGCCAGAAGTCCGCATAATCGTTGTAGCGGTCGTTTTCGTAGCCGAGGGCGGTGATGTAGTTGGAGAGGGCGTCCACCCAAACATAAACCACGTGGCCGGGATCGAAATCCACGGGAACGCCCCAGGTAAAGGAGGTGCGGGAAACGCAGAGATCCTCCAGGCCGGGCTTGATGAAGTTGTTCACCATTTCGTGCACGCGGCTGCGCGGTTCGAGGAAATCGGTGTTTTCCAGAAGATCCTGAATGCGGTCGGCATACTTGGAAAGACGGAAGAAATAGGCCTCCTCCTCGGCATCCTGCACCTCGCGGCCGCAGTCGGGGCATTTGCCGTCCACCAGCTGGGATTCCGTCCAGAAGGACTCGCAGGGCTTGCAGTATTTGCCGGAGTAGGTGCTCTTGTAGATGTCGCCGTTGTCATAGAGCTTCTTGAAGATCTTCTGAATGGCGGCAACGTGGTAGTCGTCGGTGGTGCGGATGAAGCGGTCGTTGGAGATGTTCATCAGCTTCCAAAGATCTAGAACGCCGCGTTCGCCTTCGACGATGTTATCAACAAAAGCCTGCGGCGTAACGCCGGCGTCGCGGGCGCGATCCTCGATCTTCTGGCCGTGCTCATCGGTGCCGGTCAGGAACATAACGTCATAGCCCTGCAGGCGCTTGTAGCGGGCAAAGGCATCGGTGGCAACGGTACAGTAGGTGTGGCCAATATGCAGCTTATCGCTGGGATAGTAGATGGGGGTGGTGATATAGTACTTCGGCTGGCTCATGTTTCTCAAAACTCCTGTCAGATAGATATTTTACATGCAGAAAAGACCTCGACGCGAGCACTTTCGCGCCGAGGAGCGCATTCGCTCCCGATTCCGTCGGATCTTTACCATGGATAGGTTCCTTTCAAAGCCTTTTTACGCTTGTAAAAGCGGACAAAAGGGTGTATAATAAACGAAGTTAAAAATGCCGGGGCATATTTCCTATATTATAGCCTTTTTTACCCAAAATGGCAAGAGGAATAGCACCCGACCGCAATATTTTCAAGGAGGACTTCCTTATGAGCGAAGAATGCACCCATAATTGTGAAACCTGCTCCGCCAACTGCGCGAGCAAAAATGCCCCCCAGGATCTGACCGAGAAGCTCAACGAATACAGCTCCGTCAAGAAGGTCATCGCCGTTGTCTCCGGCAAGGGCGGCGTCGGAAAATCCATGGTCACCAGCCTTCTTTCCGTGCTGTCTAACCGTGCCGGCTATCACACCGCCGTGCTGGATGCCGATATCACCGGCCCCTCCATCCCCAAGGCCTTCGGCCTGAAGGAAAAGGCCACCGGCGCCAACAACTTCATCCTGCCTGCAAAGACCAGAACGGGTATCGACGCCATGTCCATCAATCTCCTGCTCGACCGGGATGATGCCCCCGTGGTCTGGCGCGGCCCCGTCATCGCCGGCGCCGTCAAGCAGTTCTGGACGGATGTCATCTGGAACGATGTGGACTTCATGTTTGTCGATATGCCTCCGGGAACGGGCGATGTGCCTCTGACCGTTTTCCAGAGCCTGCCCGTGGACGGCATCGTCATCGTCACCTCTCCCCAGGAGCTGGTGAGCATGATCGTCGCCAAGGCCGTCAACATGGCCAAGATGATGAACATCCCCGTCATCGGCATCGTGGAGAACATGAGCTATCTCGAATGCCCCGACTGCGGCAAGAAGATCTCCGTCTTTGGCGAGAGCCATGTGGAGGAGACCGCCGAAAAGTACGGCCTCGAGGTCATCGGCAAGCTCCCCATCGATCCCAAGCTCGCCGCCGCCTGCGATGCAGGTCTCATCGAGCTCTTTGACGGCAACTGGCTGGATGCCGCCGCCGAAAAGATCTTCAATCTGTAAAATTTAGCAGGAAATCCTGCACATGAAAAAGGATCCCTCCACCGCGTGTGGAGGGATCCTTTATGCTTATTCGTCAGTTTCGGTATTTTCCGGTTCGGCTGGCTCTGCGGCGGGGATGGGCTCCGCTGCGGGAGCTTCCTCCGGGGCAGGGGCTTCCTCGTGGGCGGGCAGCTCGTCGCCGAAGATGCGGGCAAAGTCGTCGGCCTCCATCTTCTCGTGCGCAAGCAGGAATTTCGCCACGGCGTGGACGGCGTCCATATGCTCGGTGAGGATCTCCTCGCACTTTTTGTAGGCGGCATCGATGATGGCCTTGATCTCGGCATCGATCTTCGCGGCCACATCCTCGGAATAGTTGCGGGAGGTGGCAAAATCGCGGCCGAGGAAGACCTCGTCGTGGTCGCTGCCGAAGGTGATGGGGCCAAGGGTGTCGGACATACCGTACTTGGTGATCATCTTGCGGGCGATGGCGGAGGAGCGGGAAATATCGTTGGAGGCGCCGGTGGAGATATCATCCAGCGTCAGAGCCTCGGCGACACGGCCGCCGAGGAGGGAAACGATCTCCTCAAACATCTCGCTGCGGCTGGCATAGCTCTTATCCTCGCCCGGCAGGGAGAGGGTGTAGCCGCCGGCGCGGCCGCGGGGGATGATGGAGATCTGATGCACGCGATCCTGGGTCGCAAGGAAGCGGGAGACCACGGCGTGACCGGCCTCGTGGTAGGCGGTGAGGCGGCGCTCCTTCTCGGAGATGACGCGGGATTTCTTTTCCGGGCCGGCGATGACCTTGATGACGGCCTCGTCGATCTCCGGCATACCGACGGACTTCTTGCCGCGGCGGGCAGCGAGGAGAGCGGCCTCGTTTAAGAGGTTCTCCAGATCGGCAGGGGAGAAGCCCACGGTGGTCTTGGCGACCACGGTGTAATCCACCGAGTTGTCCAGGGGCTTGGAGCGGGAATGCACCCGCAGAATGGCCTCGCGAGCCTTGGCATCGGGCATACCGATGTAGATCTGGCGGTCAAAACGGCCGGGACGCAGCAGGGCGGAGTCGAGAATATCGGGGCGGTTGGTGGCGGCGATGACGATGACGCCCTCGTTCTGGGTAAAGCCGTCCATCTCCACCAGC
>JAFXIE010000119.1 GCA_017533425.1 Clostridia bacterium
AACAACACACATACCATAAACGAAGCAATTCAGAACAACCAGCACCCGATACGGTTGAACATAGCGACGATGGAGCAGCCCAGGGCATAGCCGGAGAGGGTGTTGGCAAAGGGCAGGAAGGAAACGCCGAGCCAGTTGGTGACGCTTTCCATGTTGCCCAGCTGCTTCATGCCGATACCGAAGATGATATAAACAAGGAAGAGACCGAGCAGAGCAAAGCCGCCCACGCACAGACCCATGACGGAGCCGCCCTTGAAGGCGACCTTCAGGGTTTTGCCGATGTCGCGGGTGTTGTTGGCCTCGTTGGAGACGCGGACATTGGCATAGGTGGCGATCTTCATGCCGACAAAGCCGGCGGATGCGCTCATGACGGCGCCGATGAGCAGGGCAACACCGGCATTCCAGGAGAGCAGAACCGACAGAACGACGGCAACAATGAGAATGACGACGGCGAGAACCTTATACTCATAGGAGATAAAGGCGCCGGCGCCGACGCGGATGGCCGCGGCGATCTGCTGCATTCTCGGAGAGCCCTCTTCCAGCTTCTTAACGGAGAAGAAGTTGAAAGCGGCGAAACTGAGAGCCAGCAGCGCTGCGATGATGAGAATTGCGAGCACAGACATAGCTAAGTTTCCTTTCAAAAACCCATAGTTTTCAGCATACATCTTACCATACATTTTTGAAATAGTAAATAGTAAATAGGAAGAAAAAATAAAAAATTGTCGAAAGGATGCTTTTCCGTCAAACCCCGGTCTCAGGCCTGCAGCACCAGCTCGGCATAGGCCGAAAGGAAGCTGCGGGCGGCCTCCAGCGGCGCCTCGCCGCCCTTCAGGCGCAGAGAAATGTAGGGCTTTTCGCCGGCATTGAGGAAAATGCGTCCCTTGAAGCCCGGCAGGGCGCAAAGGGCGGCAAGCAGGCGGAAATCCGGCTTCTCGAAGGTGAAGTTGAGATGGCCGGAATCCTGGCGGATCTCCGAAACCCCGGCAACGCCGGCATCGGCCCGCAGCAGGGCAATGCGGATGAGGGCGGTGACGGAGGGCGGACAGTCGCCGTAGCGGTCGATGATCTCGTCGGTCATGTCGGCGGCATCCTCCTCCGTGCGGATGAAGGCAATGCGGCGGTAGAGATCCATGCGCTCGCCCGCGGAGGAAACCAACCGCTCCGGAATATGGGCGCTGACGGCAAGATCGGCGGTGCATTCCGTGCGGACGGCTACCTTTTCGCCCTTTTCCTCCAGCACGGCCTCCTCCAGAAGCTTCAGATACATATCATAGCCCACGCTGATCATGTGGCCGCTTTGCTCCGCGCCCAGCAGATTGCCCGCGCCGCGGATCTCCAGATCGCGCATGGCGATTTTCATGCCGGCGCCGAATTCGGCAAATTCCCGGATGGCAGAAAGGCGCTTTTCGGCGATCTCCGTCAGCATCCGCCCCGGCCGATAGGTGAGATAGGCGTAGGCGCGGCGGGTGGAACGCCCCACGCGGCCGCGGATCTGGTGCAGCTGGGCAAGACCGTAGCGCTCAGCATCCTCCACGATGAGGGTGTTGACATTGGGTATATCCACCCCCGATTCGATGATGGTGGTGCAGACAAAGATATCGCATTCGCCCTCTCCCACCCGCTGCATGACATCCTCCAGCTCCTCCTGGGACATCTGCCCGTGCCCCACCAGAACGCGAGCCTCCGGCACAAGTTTTTTCAGCCGGGCGGCGGTCTGGTGGATGGAGTCGATGCGGTTGTGCATGAAATAGACCTGGCCGCCGCGGTTGAGTTCCCGGCGGATGGCGTCGGCGATGAGCTCGGGGTTGTATTCCATCACATAGGTCTGCACGGGATAGCGGCCGATGGGAGCCTCCTCCAGCACGGATAGATCGCGGATGCCGGAAAGGGCCATGTTGAGGGTGCGGGGAATGGGGGTGGCGGAAAGGGTGAGCACATCCACCGTGCGGGTCATTTCCTTGAGCTTTTCCTTGTGGGAAACGCCGAAGCGCTGCTCCTCATCCACCACCAGCAGGCCGAGATCCTTGAAGACCACATCCTTCTGCAGCAGCTTGTGGGTGCCCACCACAAGATCCAGGCTGCCGCTGCGCAGCCCCCGCAGAATTTCCCGCACGACGGAAGGGGGCGTGAAGCGGGAGAGGCAGGCGACCTTGATGGGATAGCCGCGGAAGCGGTGGAGGGCGGTCTGGTGATGCTGGCGGGCAAGAACGGTGGTGGGTACGAGGATGGCGGCCTGCTTGCCGCTCATGACACACTTCATGATGGCGCGGAAGGCCACCTCGGTTTTGCCAAAGCCCACATCGCCGCACAGCAGCCGATCCATGGGGTGGGGCTTTTCCATATCCGCCTTGATTTCTACCACGGTGCGCAGCTGGTCGGCGGTTTCTTCATATTCAAAGGCATCCTCGAATTCCCGCTGCCAGTCGGTATCCTCCGGGAAGGCAAAGCCCGGCAGGCGCTGGCGCTCGGCATAGAGGGCGATGAGCTCCTTGGCCATTTCCTTTGCGGCACCCTTGGCGCGAGCCTTGGTGCGGTGCCATTCCGTGCCGCCGAGCTTGTTGAGCCGGACGCCGGAATCCTCGGCGGCGCCGACATATTTGGAAAGCTGATCCAGCGAGGTGGCCGGCAGGAAGAGAGAATCGGTGCCGGCATAGCGGATTTTGATAAAATCGCGCTCGGCGCCGTCCACCGCGATCTTTTCAATGCCCACAAAGCTGCCGATGCCGTAGGCATCGTGCACCACCAGGTCGCCGGGGGAGAGATCGGTGAAGGAGCGGATGCGCGGTGCACCGCCGGCCTTCTTTTTGCCGCTTTTTTTGGCTCGGGGGGCGGTAATCTGCCCCTCGGTGATGATGCAGAGCCGCAGCGCGGGATATTCCATGCCGGCCGACAGGGAGCCGGAGGCCACGGTGATGCAGCCCGGCGCCGGCGGCGCGGAAAGATGCAGATCCAGCACCACGGGAAGCCCCTTTTCCCTTAGGGCAAGGGAGATGCGCTCGGCGCGCACATCGCCGGAGGCGAGAAAGACCACGGCATACCGCGCCGCCGTATAGCCGGAAAAGTCCTCTGCGGCGGAATCCAGGCTGCCGCCGTAGGAAGGCAGGGTTTTGGCCATGATGCTGTAGCCGGCGGCGGGACGGATGGGGTAGCCGGAGGCGTTGAGGGTATCCAGAAGGAGGGGGGCGCGCCCCTCCAGCTGCTGCCAGAGGGCGGGAGCTTCGGCATAGAGCTGGGCAACGGCATCGGGAATGCGGCCGGTCTCGATGAGCTGGGCGGCATCCTCGCCATGGCGGCGCAGCAGCGCCTGCAGGCGCTCCTCACACCGGCGGGGATCGTCCACAAAGATCAGCGCATTTTCGGGAATGTGATGGGCGGCGCAGCAGAAATTCTCCCACAGCAGGGGCATCAGCCGGTCGATGGCGGTGATACGCTGCCCGGCGCGGAGAGCCTCCAGATCGGCCTCAAGGTTGGAAAGGAGCTTTTCCGGCAGCTTTTTGCGGGTGGAGAGCCGCTTGATGAGGGCGGAAAGCCGCTCGGTCAGCGCCGCGCGGTCGCCGGCCGCCGCATCGGGCAGAAATTCCAGCGCGGGCAGGATAAGCGCCTGGGAAAGCCCGGCTTCACGCCGCTGGGTCTCCACGGAGAAGGGGGCAATGCCGTCGATCTCCGTGTCAAAAAACTCAATGCGCAGGGGCATATCCGAGGCGGGGGAGAAGACATCCACAATGCCGCCGCGGCGGGCAAACTGTCCCGGCCCCTCGCAGAGGGTGGTGGCGGTGTAGCCGAGATCGGCCAGCCGGCGGCAGAGCTCCTCCGGCGGAAATTCCTGCCCAACCTCCAGCCGCAGGGCGGCAGCCCGCAGCACCTCCGGCGGCAGGGTGCGCATGGCAAGCGCCTCCATGGGGATGACGGTGATGCCGCTGCCCTCGGAAAGGCTCCAAAGCCCGGCAATGCGGGCGCTCTGGGTGCCGACGCCGCCGGTTTCCACATCATAATAGATGGGCTCGCGGCTGCAAAGCAGAGAAACCTCCCGGCCAGAAAGGGCGGCAAGATCGGGAATCTGGGCATGCGCCGCAGCCTCGTCGGGGACGAGGATGACGGCGGGGCGACCCTCCGCGCCGGAAAGGGCGGCGGCAAAATGCGCCTTATGTGGGCCGGAAAGTCCCCACACGGCCACGGGAGTCGGGCGGCGGGCATATCTTTCGCGCAGGGTGGCAACCTCCGGCAGCCGGAGCAGGGCATTGTGAAGCTCATTCATCGGGGTGTGCATCCTTTCGGGGATATCTTCACGCGGAAACGCCGCCAAAGGGGATACCCTCCCCTGTGGCGGTCGTGTCCGATATGTGTCGAAATGGGGTGAAATTTGCGGATTATGCGGGAAATCTAATTAAAGATTTGCGAAAATCTCTGCGAGGGCATCCTCGTCCTTGCGGTCGGGACGGGCGACGTTTTCGATGATCTTCCAATCCTCAACGTGCTCCACAACCTCGCCGGGCTGACGCTCCACCAGGGGGCCGAGGGTCTCCAGCTCAAGGAAGTGGGGGTTGGTGTAGGTTTCGTAGTTGCAGCCGTTGTCGGGATAGGGCATATTTTCCTCGAAGGCAGCCTTCTTGACGAAGAGATCGCCGTTGAGGAAGTAGGCGCCGAGGCCGGAATCGTTCTTCAGGCCGATCTTGAAGGGGCCGTCAGCCTTCTGATTCTGGCGGAGGGTGATAAAGCGGTTGCCGAGGTGGAAGCGGGCATCGTCAAGCTTGGAATAGGCCCAGAAAGAGAAGGAACGGTTGTGCAGCAGGCCGGTATCCTCGGTGAGGGTGGGGATGGCGCACATGCCGCCCTTGGCCATGGCGGTGATGGACCAGACGCCGTAGGTCTTGGGAGCCTTGCCGATGTTCTTGATCTGCAGGGTGACGCGCACATCGGTGCCCTTGTCGGCGAGCTTGACCTTCATGGTGTAGGCAACGCCGTTTTCCTTCTGCTCCTTGGGAACGAAGATGTAGGTGCCGTCCTCTTCCTTGCCCCAGCGGACGCGGCCGTTATCGGGATAGTAGCTGTCGGGCATGGCCTCGGGGGAATACCAGATGCGGTGGCCGCCCCAGATGCGCCAGTAGGCGCCGTCGCCGTAATAGGCGTCCATCACCGGGCCGGACTGGATGGTGGTGCACTTCTTGTCCTCAAAGAAGAAGTTCTTTCCGCCGGCCTTGGCATAGCGGATGATGCGGGGACCGATGGCAAGGGTGACGATGAGCTCACAGTCGCCGTTCTCGATGCGGAGGCAGCGGCCAAAGCCGCCGTAGCGTACGATTTTTTCGGTTACGGGCATGGTGGTATACTCCTTTTTATGTTTTTACTTGCTTATGTAGTACTTTTTAATCCCGCACATAGACGGGGGAAAGCCGGTAGGAGGAGCCGCCGCTGTGGTGGCGGCTGTCGGGAAGGGCGAGGCTGTAGAGATCGGCAGCCAGTGCCTCCTTTTCAAAAAGGGCGGCGGCATCGCCGGAGAGCCCGTGCCGGGCGGGCTTGGAGATGAGGGGGATGGGGCAGTCCCTGAGGCTTGCCAGGTGGGCGCGGCCCCGCTCGCTGAAGGCGAGGATGCGGGCATAGGGGGGAAGTCCGGCACCGTCCGCTGCCGTAATGCCGAGATAGGCGGATAAAAGCTGCCGGCGTACGCGGGCATGGGCTACGCGGCGGGTCTTGGCCAGGTCGGCGGCCTCTGCCGGATGGGCGGCCTTGCGGATGGCGGCGTGCAGGCGCATCTCAAAGCCTTCACCCATATCGGGCAGCCGGCTGAGATCCTCCGGGGAGAGGCGGCGCAGCTGGGCCATGTGGGCGGCAGAGACATGCTCGGAGAAGACGGGGCCAAGACCGTCGGCCATGGCGCGGGAAAAGACCCCGGCTGCCGGTGCGGGGATCTCCGCCGGCAGGCAGTGGGGCTGGGCGCGAAGCCGCTCCCGCAGGGCGGAGGCGGAGGAAAAGCCCTCTGAGGCCTCGGGTGCATCATGACCGGCACCGCGGCGGGGAATGGCCAGGGGCTGCATATCGGGACAGAGGCGCCGGGCGGCGAGAAGATACTCCACCGCGAGGTTGTCATTGGGATTTGCCAGCAGCCCGCCGAGTCCGGCCAGCTGCTGCGCGGCGGCGGCGCGGGCGGAGGCAAAGGATGCGCCGCCGGAAAGAGCCTTTCGCAGGGCGCAGTCATACTCCGCCGAGGAGAGAACGTCCCGCGCCGCAAGCAGGGCGGAGAGATCGCCGCATTCGCTGCCAAAGGAGAGGGTGCGGCAGCCGCAGGCGGCGAGAATATGCACGGCGCCGGCGGCAAAGCGGGGGGCGGAGGCAACCGCCCAGGGCAGCGGAAGCTCCACCACCAGATCGGCACCGCAGCGCACGGCAGCCTCGGCCCGCACATGGCGGGGGAAAAGGGCGTAATCGCCCCGCTGGACAAAATTGCCGGACATACAGCAGATGAGCAGCCCGCCGCCATGCGCCTGCGTGCGCGCCAGATGGTGGGCATGGCCGGAATGGAAGGGATTGTATTCGCATACGATGCCAACGGGCTGCATATCCGGCGCTCCTTTTAGAGTGAAAATCAAAAAAAGAGATAACGGCTATTGAAAACCGGGAGAAAATGGAGTAAAATAGATCTGTATGGCAGTGCCTTGTTGCAGCGCGGCCCTGCAGGAAAGATCTGTAAGAACATTATACTTCATCCTGCGCCGCATGGCAAGCACCGCCCTGATCTTTTTGGTTAAAAAATACATAAAAAGGAAGTAAAGAAACATGACTGTACTGGTTATCAACGCGGGCAGCTCCTCTCTGAAGTTCCAGCTCTTCGACATGGACAATCACGAGGTGAAGGCCAAGGGTCTCTGCGAGCGCATCGGTATCGACGGCCGCTATAAGTATACCGCCGCCGGCAAGGACGCCATCTCCGGCGATTATGAGATGAAGTCCCATTCCGACGCCATCCGCCTGCTCATCAGCCTGCTGACCGATAAGGAAAACGGCGTCATCGCCAGCCTCGAGGAGATCGATGCGGTCGGTCACCGCGTGCTCACCGCCGGCGAGAAGATCTCCGAGTCGGTTCTCATCGATCAGCGCGTCAAGGATATCATCAGCGAGTGCATTCCCATCGGTCCTCTGCACAACCCCGCAAACCTCATGGGCATCGAGGCCTGTGAAGAGGTTATGCCCGGCGTGCCTCAGGTGGCCGTTTTCGATACCGCCTTCCATCAGACCATGCCCCCGGAGGCATATCTCTATGCCATCCCCTACGAGTATTATGAAAAGTACATGGTTCGCCGCTACGGCTTCCACGGCACCTCTCACCGCTATGTTTCCGGCGAGGCGCTGAAGCTGCTCGGCAATCCCGCCGCCAAGGTCGTTACCTGTCACCTCGGCAACGGCTCCTCCATCGCCGCCGTGGACGCCGGCAAGTGCGTGGACACCTCCA
>JAFXIE010000120.1 GCA_017533425.1 Clostridia bacterium
CGGGGAAGGCGGCGGCAAAGCCCTTGGTGCCGTTGGCACCCATCAGGTCTGCCTCGACGATGCAGATGCGGTCATCCTTCTTCGCGGCCTCGATGAGAGACTCGCAGGATACCTTGCGCAGTTCGCGCGCATCTTTCTGGAATTCCATGATAATCTCCTCCTTAGTTGAGTGCAGCAAGGCCGGCCTCGAGCTCGTCGGCACCGACGTTCATGCTGTGGGAAGAAACGAGACCCTCGGCGAAGGGGAGACCCTTGCCCTTGACGGTGTCAAGAATGATCATAGAGGGTTTGTCCTTACAGGCCTTGGCAGCGGCAATGGCCTCGGAGATGGCGTTGACGTCGTTGGTGGTGCCGTCGATCTGCATCTTGTTGTTGTCGCAGAAGGCGATGAGGTTGGAAAGCTTGCGGTTGCCGGCGAGCATGGCGGCCTCCCAGATCTGGCCTTCCTGGCTCTCACCATCACCGATGATGGAATAGATGTAGTAATCCTTTGCATCGAGCTTACCGGCAAGGGCAAGGCCGATGGAGGCGGAGAAGCCCTGGGCAAGGGAGCCGGCGGTCATATCGATGCCGGGGGTGCGCTTCATATCGCAGTGGGAGGGAAGCAGGGTGCCGGGCTGGTTGAGGGTCAGACACATTTCCTCGGGGAAGAAGCCGCGCAGAGCGAGGGCGGCATACAGAGCGGGACCGGCATGACCCTTGGAGAGGACGACGCGGTCGCGGTCAGCCCACTTGGGATCGGCGGGGTTGATGTTGAGCTCCTTGAAGTAGAGAACGGACAGCAGGTCAGCGATGGACATGGCGCCGCCGACGTGACCCTTACCGATCTCCTTGAACATCCGCAGGGAAAGCTTGCGGATCTCTTTTGCTTTTTCCGCGAGCATGGCGGATTCAGCGTTGGAAAGCATGGCAAATTCCTCCGTTTAATATATTCTGCTAAAATTATACGGGTATTGTGCTGCGCCAAACCCGGCACAGAATCACACGGATAAATTATAACATATCCGGTATGGTTTCACAACCTCCGCAGGGTAAAAATCCTGCGGTACCGTCAAAAAAATTCTCCCGCGTGCATAAGTTGCATCCGGCCGGGAAGAATACGCATTGCGATACCATGATCGAAAAAGGAGAATATGAAATGATACTTGATAAAATCGCACTGGCGCTGGTTATTGTCGGCGCCCTCAACTGGGGCACCATCGGTCTTTTCAGCTTTGACATTGTGGGCTGGATCTTCGGAGGTCAGTCTGCCCTCGGCAGCCGCATCGTATTCACCCTGGTGGCTTTGGCCGGCCTTTGGTGCATTACGCTGCTCTTCCGCAACTGCGGCTGCGGCGACAGGGATTAATCCACCTGCCGGTAATAGGTGTAATAGGCGACGATGCACACCCGCTGCCCGTTCTCGGAAAATTCGCAGGTGGCGCCGTCGTTGGAGAGAAGCTCGCCGAGCGTAACCTCGGAGAGGGGCTTTTTGAGAACCTCTCCGCCGTCGCAGACGATGATGACCTCGTCATTTCGGATGTTGAGGCTGCCGCCCTTGCCGATGACCGTCTCCTTGTAGTCCCCTTCCTCGCGGCGGGTGACATAGCGCAGGGATTTGCCGGACAGGCGGGATATGAGCTTTGCGTTCGGGGCTTCTTTTTTCTTGCTGCGGTTGAAGAAAAACATGGTTGATACCTCCGGGTATGGATGGAGAGTGTATGAATTTGAAAATCAAAAGGATAGTATCGGTGGGCGTGGCGGTGGTGTTTGTCATCATGTGCGTGGTCGCCCTCAGCGATGCCTTTTCCGTTTCCTCAAAGGCAGCCGTCTGGCGGCAGGGATCCTCCGGACAGACGGTGCGCACCATTCAGACAAAGCTGAAGGGCTGGGGGTATTATGACGGCGCGGTGGATGGCATCTACGGCTCTGAAACCACTGCAGCCGTCCGCCGGTTTCAGCGAAAGAACGGGCTGCAGGTAGACGGCATCACCGGGCCGGAGACTCTGGCTGCCCTGGGGATCAGCTCCGGCGGAAGTTCAGGCACTACCAACCGGGAGGCCGAGCTTGAAATGCTGGCGCGTATCATCTCCGCTGAGGGGCGGGGAGAACCCTATATGGGGCAGGTGGCCATCGGCGCGGTGGTCATGAATCGGGTGCGGAGCGCATCCTTTCCCAACACCGTGGCGGGGGTGATCTATCAGCGCGGGGCCTTTGATGCCGTGGCCGACGGCCAGTTTTACAGCCCGGCGACGGCATCCTCCATCCGTGCGGCGCGGGAGGCCTATAACGGCGCCGATCCCACCGGCGGATGTCTATACTATTATAACCCGAAAACCTCCACCAATCAATACATGCTCTCAAAACCCGTTTATCTTTCCATCGGAGAGCATAATTTTTGCAGGTGACGGCGCAACTTTTACGGAGCAGGAAACTGCTCCGTCTTTTTTTGCAAAAGGGGTTGCAATTTCTGCCCGGCATGTTATAATTGCATAAAAGCCAAAGGCATTTTTCTGTCGGTGAAGTGGGTTATTCACAAAAGCTCCTCACCGTCGGTAATTTATTTTGCATCGGAGGGATCCTAATGCTGAAACTTGGCGTAAACACCGTTCTCTTTAAGCCCTTCACCGTCCGTGAAGCTATGGAGGCCGCAAAAATGGCCGGCTTTGACGGCGTGGAGCTTTCTGCCATCCAGGGGATGTGCGAGCACCTCTATCTGGACGATTGGCGCAGCTGTGCCCCGGCCATCAAGGAGTCCGCGGAGGAGCTTGGGCTGGAGCTTCTTTCTATGGAAGTAGCAAGCCTCGATGAGGATCGGCTGCGCAAGGCCTTTGAGGCGGCGCAGTTCCTCGGCATCCCCGTGGTCAATGTCGGTCCCGGCGGCAAGAGCAATGTGGAGGAGGATCTGCAGAATTCCATCTCTACCCTCAATGCCCGGGCGGAAATGGCTAAGTCCTATGGCGTTTCCCTGTGCTGCAAGGCCCATGTGGGCGCAGCCATCTGGAGCACACCCACCACCATTACGGCGGCGGAAGCCATCACAAGCGAAGGCTTTGGCGTGGATATGGACCCCAGCCATATTCACCGCGCCGGTGAGAAGCCGGAGGAAGCCCTGGCCTCTGTGGTTAAATACATGCGCCATGTACATATTCGCGACTGCTACGGCCCCGGCCCCTCTCCCGGAGAGCCCCCGCTGCAGGCCTGTGGCCGCGGTGAGATCAATCTCTTCGGCTATTTCAAGGCGCTTGTGGAAGCCGGCTATGACGGCCCCGTTTGCCTGGAGGTCATCGGCCTTGACCAGACCCTGCAGCAGGCGCAGGCCATCGCCAGCGAAAGCTACGGCTATATGAATGCAATTCTGAAGATCCTCGGCGCACGATAAGTGAAAAGGAGAAGAATTATGGCAAAGAAACCCAATATTATCCTC
>JAFXIE010000121.1 GCA_017533425.1 Clostridia bacterium
CCTGAGGATTAGACTCAGCCATCATTGCGAAACCGGTCTGGCGGCAAGCGTAAACGTCGGAGTGATCTCCGAAGATGTTGAGCGCGTGGCTTGCTACGCAACGTGCGGAAACGTGGATAACGCAGGGGAGAAGCTCACCGGCGATCTTGTACATATTGGGGATCATGAGCAGCAGACCCTGGGAAGCGGTGTAGGTGGTGGTCAGGGCACCGGAAGCCAGAGAACCGTGGACCGCACCGGCGGCACCGGCCTCGGACTGCATCTCGACGACCTTGACGGTGTCACCCATGATATTCTGCAGACCGGTGGCGGACCAGGTATCGGTCACGTCGGCCATGACAGAAGACGGGGTGATGGGGTAGATGGCAGCAACTTCCGTAAACGCATAGGACGCGTGGGCGGCAGCTGTGTTACCATCCATGGAAATTTTCTTTCTTGCCATGTTTTGTTCCTCCTGATATTGTATTTTTTCGGACAATAGTACGAAAAGCTACAGAGTTTCATACTTGGTTAACATTATACCACTTTCCCCGCCGACTGTAAACCTTTTTCCCCATCTTTCGTATTCCATTTTTTTCGCCCGGCGGCCGGTTTGAAATGTGAAGGATGCACAAAGCTTGCCGGCGGGCGGAAATTTACCCGCTCTTCACGAAAAATTCATTGAATAATGGGCGGATAAATGTTATACTTAAATTTGTATAATCTCGATTGCGGCATAAGGAGGCGAAGCGGCCGTGGCAGCGAACAATCCCATCCGGAATATCTGTCTTGTTCTGCGTTATGACGGCACCGCCTACCACGGCTGGCAGTCCCAGAAAAACGCCCTTTCCGTGCAGGATATCCTGCAGAACTGCATCCGCGGCACCACGGGAGAGCCTCTGCTGCGGGGACTTTACGGCTGCGGCCGCACCGATGCCGGCGTGCACGCCCTGTGCTACGTGGCAAACTTCCATTCCCGCACGGCCATCCCCGCCGAAAAGCTTCCCTTTGCCCTCAACGCCCATCTGCCCCACGACATCCGGGTGATGCACGCCCTGGATGCGCCGCCGGAATTTCACGCCCGCTTTTCCTGCACCCGCAAGGAATATCTCTACCGCATGGCGGTGGGCCCTCACATGGATCCCTTCCGCCGGAATGTGTGCATGCATGTGCCGCTGATGCCCGATGTGGCCGCCATGCAGGCCGCCGCCGCCCGCTTTGTCGGCCGGCACGACTTTTCCGCCTTCCGCAACATGGGCAGCGCCGTGCGCGATCCCGTACGAACCCTTTATCGCTGCGAGGTGGAGAGCTGCGGGGATGAAATCCGCCTTTCGGTCTCGGCGGACGGCTTTCTTTACAATATGGTGCGGGTCATCACCGGCACCCTGCTGGCTGTGGGGCGCGGCAAGCTCACCCCGGAGGACATCGACGCTCTCTTTCTCGGCCGCCGTCGGGAGGATTCCGGCATGACGGTACCCCCCGAGGGGCTGTCCCTCGCCCGCATCTGGTATGACGATTTTGATTTTTACCCCCACGCGGTCATTCCCGACCGCATCCGGGCAAAAACGGCAACGGAAGGTGAAATCCATGGCAACGAAACCCTCTGAAGTCAATATTCCCCTCGCCGGGGAGGAAACGCCCCGCGTCAAGGTGCAAAAAAAGAAGTCCCGCCGCCGCAGACCGCCGCGCCGCCGTGTGCTGCTTCTCTGCGCGCTGGCTCTGGTTGTGACCGTCGGGCTCTGCATTTCGGTCTTCTTTGGCGGCCGGAAGGATCCCGCACCCGCCGCCTCCGCCGGCAGCACTGCCATTGAGCTTGTGGTCACCAGCCCCGAAACCACTCGCCCCTTTGGCGGCGGCATCCTCGCCCTCTCCCCCTCGGGCTACACCTGGTACAATGATAAGGGCAGCTCCTCCGGCTTTGTCAGCCATACCCTCCGCAATCCCGTTGTGCTGACCTGCGGCTCCGGCTTTCTCTGCTATTCCCGGGGCGGCAAGGAGCTCTACACCGCCACGGCGGGGGAAATCCGCCTTTCCCACACGACGGCGGGCAATATTATTCACGCAGATTACAACGCAAAGCAGCAGATCGCACTGGTCTGCGATGCGGAATATCATAAGGGTGAGGCGCTGGTGCTGCGCAGCGACGGTGAGGAGCTCTTCTCCTATCGCTCCGGCGAGGCCTATCCCTACCTCTGCGCCCTCTCCCCCGACGGAAGCCACCTGGCTCTGGCCATGCTGCTCTCCGATGAGGCCGGCAATGCTGCCACCGCCCTTTACTGCTTCTCCCTGAAGAGCGACCGGCTGGCGGGAAGCCTGGTGCTTCCCGGTGAGGTCATCCGCTCCCTCCGGTTCCACACCGCCCGGGGCATTACCCTCATCACCGACACCGCCGTGCTGCGCTGCGACCGGGAGGCAAAGCTGCTTTCGGAATTCCGGCTGCCGGTGGGCAATGTGCTGCACTATGCCATGCTCGGCGAGGACAGTCTGCTCATCACCGACCGCCGCATGCCCGGCTACCGCTATGCGCTCATCACCGTGGATGCCGAAGGCAAGGAAATCGCCCGGCTCTCCACCGACACCGAATACACCGCCGCAGCCGGCGGCAGCAGCTATGCTGCGCTGCTTTCCGCCGCCGGGGCTGAGGTTTACGGGCGGGATCTCTCCCGGCTGCTTTTCCGGGAGGACAGCGCCGATATCATCGCCATCTCCTTTGCCGAGGACGGGCGTCTCTGCACCCTGACCCCGGGCAAGGCGACCCTGACCGCCCTGCGCTGACCCTGCAAATTTCCCGCCGGAAAGGAAGTATGCCCATGCATTTCATCCCGGACATTCTCATTGTCATCATCATTTCCCTCGCCGTATACTGCGGCTGGCGCAAGGGCTTTGTGCGCACGGTTGCCGGCCTTTTCGGCGGAATCATCTCCTTTTTCCTCGCCCGCTTTGCCGCCAATTCCCTGGGCTCTGCGGTGGCGGAGCTTCTGCCCGTGCCGGAGCTCGGCGAGAATCTTTCGGCAAAGATCAACGATGTGCTGCTGAACTCCGAGGCCTCCCTGTCGGTGCAGAGCCTGCTGGAGGCCATCGGCATTCCCTCCAGCCTGACGGCAAGCCTGCGGGAGGAAACCGGCTCTGCCATTGCCGGCGCCGCCGGTGCCGCAGCCGACCGGGTCGCCCTGGCTCTGACGGAGCTTTTGGGCTGGTGTCTGGTTTTCATTCTCGCCTTTGTTGCCGCCGCCCTGCTCATCCGGCTTTTCGGCGTCTGGCTGGATATTTTCTCAAAGCTTCCCGTCGTCCGCACCTTAAACAGCCTGCTCGGCGGCCTGACCGGCATCCTCGCCGGACTATTCCTTGCCTGGCTCTTTGCCATTGTGCTGGTATGGCTCACCCCGACCATCGGGGCGAGATTTGATATCGATCTTTCCTTTATCGACCCTTCCCGCACCTGTCTGTTCCGCTATTTTGCCGCCTTCAATCCCCTGCGGCTGCTCTTTTAGTTGATTTCTTTCAAAGTGAGGCGATCCCTTTTGCATCTTTTCAGGCTGCGCAACATTCCCAATATCATCTCCGGCTTCCGGCTGCTGCTTGTGCCGGTATTTCTGCTCTTTTATTTCTCCGGGCTGCCGCAGGCGCATCTGCTGGCAGGCATCACCTTTGTGATTGCCGCCCTGTCGGATATGCTGGATGGCTACATTGCCCGAAGATTCGGCTTCATCACGCCCCTCGGGCACGTGCTGGATCCCCTGGCAGACAAATGCATGCAGTGCACCGCCGCCATCTGCCTCGGCATTGACGGCATCATCCCCATGTGGATCGCCTACTGCCTCATCGCAAAGGAAACGCTGCTGCTCATCGGCGGCACCGTCATCTTCCGCCGCTTTGCCGACTGCATTCCCTCCAATATCTTCGGCAAGGCCGTTTCTGCCCTGATTTTTTTCCTCGTTTCCTTCTATACCGTCTTCCCCGATGTTTACCGCGCCGGAGCCCCCTGGTTTTTTGCCATTGCGGTCATCCTCAGCATCCCGGCGCTGGTCATTTATACCGTCCGCGGCGTCCGTCTTCTGCGTTCCGGCAGCGACCCCGACGCCGGCATTTCCAACCGCCCTGCCAATGGGCACAACACTCCGGAGGTCAACTGATTTACCATGCAAAGAACACTCTGTACCCGCTGTAAAAAGAATCTTGCCGTCGTTTTCGTCGCCCGCGTGGAGGGCGGCGAAACCAAAAACGAGGGCTACTGCCTGAAATGCGCCCGGGAGCTAGGCATCGGCCCCATCAACGATCTCATCCGGCAGATGGGCATTTCCGAATCGGATCTGGAAAACATGTCCGAGAGCCTGACGGCCATCGCCGAGGAATCCGCCGATCTCTTCCCCACCGCCGAGGACAGCGAAGAGGGCAACAACACCGCCACCTTCCCCTTCCTTGACAAGCTCTTTGGCGCACGGCCGCCGGAGGGCGCGCCCGCCGAGCCCGCCAAGGGTCAGGCCGGTCAGGGTGAGGAAAAAAAGGAAAAGAGCAAGCACAAATTCCTCGATGCCTACTGCACCAACCTCAACCGCAAGGCCATGTCCGGCCAGGTGGACCGCATTGTCGGCCGCTCCGAGGAGATTTCCCGCGTCATCCAGATCCTCAACCGCCGCCAGAAGAACAATCCCTGCC
>JAFXIE010000122.1 GCA_017533425.1 Clostridia bacterium
ACCGCGGCACTCTCCGATGAAGATTTTACCGCGGCAAAGGAGGCCGTCGCAAGGGCGGGCATTCCTCTGCTTGCGGGTAACGCGACCTTCCCCAGGGCCATCACCCTTGCGGGTCCCGGCGTGGATATCGGCGCGACCGAGCGCCACCTGCGCCATGCTTTCCGCCGGATGGCGGAGCTTGGATGCCGCATCGTGGTCATGGGCAGCGGAAAACGCAGGGAATACCCGGAGGATTTCTCCCGGGAGACGGCGATGCGCCAGCTTTCTCTTGCGGCGACCCTCATGGGTGAGATCGCGGCGGAAAACGGCATGATCGCCGTGATGGAGCCCCTGTGCCGCAAGGAGACCAACCTCATCAACACCGTTGCCGAGGGCGGCGAGTTTGTGGAGCAGGTCGACTGTCCCGCATTTTTGCTGCTGGCGGATTACTACCATATGGCCGCCGACGGCGAGAGCATGGAGGGGCTGAAGACGTATAAAGCTCTCCTTCGCCATGCACATATTGCCGAGCCGGAGGGACGCGGCCCCGTTCCGGCGGGCTCGGAGGCCTGCGACCCCTTCTTTGCGGCCCTCGCGGAGATCGGCTACACGGGTATGCTCTCCTTTGAGGGCATTATGCCCAAGGAGGGCACCGAGGAGGCTATGGCGGAGACCTTACAGAGCCTTCGCCGGTTTGCCGAAAAACACGGTCTGTAAAGGAATAAAGAGAGGCCTTTCGGCACATCCTATGCCTGAAGATCAAAAGGGCAAGGAGGATATGTCAATGCTGAAGGGATTTGTCACGGGCATGCTTGCGGGAGTTGCCGCGGGAATGGCCGCGGGGATGTTCATCGCCCCCATGACCGACCGGAATATGCGTGCCTTCAAAAAGAACGCAAACAAGACCATGCGCGCTATGGCTGATCTTGCGGAAGGCATGGGTATCGGTGCAAAATGAATGAGAAAAGCGGCTGCCTGCAAAAAGCGGGCAGCCGTTTTTGTAAGGATTCAAATTGAAAAACAGAGCGGAATATGCTATACTTTCTGTGTTATACATAGCTTACTTCCTAAAGGGATGTGTAAAAGAATGAAAGAGAATATGCAGTTCCGGATCGACGGGATGAGCTGTTCGGCTTGTTCGGCAGCGGTGGAACGGGCGGTGACGCGCGTTCCCGGAGTGGAGGAAGTCCGGGTGGATCTCCTTTCCGGGCTGATGAAATGTGTTTGTGAGCCCGAGGCAGCGGAAGCCGTCTGCCGGGCGGTGGAAGGTGCCGGCTTCGGTATTTCCCCGCTGCGCAGCGCGGCACCTCCCATGCCGGAGGCAAAGGGTGAGCGGGTGTGGCTTCGGCTCATCCTGTCGGCCTGCTTTCTGCTGCCGCTGATGTATCTCTCCATGGCACATATGGGGTTCCCGCTGCCGAGATTCCTTGCAACGGAGGCCGGACAGACGTTGTCTGCATGGCTGCAGCTTGTTTTGACGGTGCCGGTGCTGTGGCTCAACCGGGCCTTTTTCAAAAAGGGCATCCCGGCGCTCTTTCGTGGGGCAGCCAACATGGACACGCTGGTATCCCTTTCAGCGGCGGCCTCGGTAGGCTTCGGCCTATGGCGGCTCTTTAGCGGGATGTATGCCCATGCGCTGTATTTCGAGTCGGCGGCGATGATCCTTACCCTCGTTACCCTCGGAAAGAGCCTGGAGGCGAGATCCAAGGCCAAAACCGGGGAGGCGGTGCGTGCCCTAGCCGCATTGGCACCGGACACAGTGCGCATCCTGCGCGACGGAACGGAGATCGAGCTGCCCTTTGATGCTCTGCGGGCGG
>JAFXIE010000123.1 GCA_017533425.1 Clostridia bacterium
CCCGGCAGCTACTCGGCATGGCACAGCAGCAGCAACAGCAGCAACAACATCTGGCAGCCCACGCCGCCGATGGCTGGAATTTCGCCTGCGGCAGCCTGAACCTCGGCAAATTCTGCCCCGAATGCGGCGCAAAGAAGCCCGCCGGCGCCCCCCTCTACCGCTGCGACAAGTGCGGCTGGCAGCCGGAGGATCCCCACAACCCGCCCAAGTTCTGCCCCGAGTGCGGCGACCGCTTTGATGACGGCGACCGTCTCTGATTCTCCCGCGAAAGGAAAGCTGAGCCATGCGCGAGCTTCTGCAATATAAATGTCCCTGCTGCGACGGTGCCATCGAATTCGACAGCACCCTGCAGAAAATGAAGTGTCCCTGGTGCGGCACGGATTTCGATGTCGATACCCTGCGCGCCTTCGATGAGGAGCTGCAAAAAGAGCCGGCCGACGCCATGAAATGGGATACCGCCGCCGGCACCGCCTGGCAGCAGGAGGAATGTGACGGCCTGCGCCGCTACATCTGCAATTCCTGCGGCGGTGAAATTGTCGGCGATAAGACCCTTGCGGCCACCGCCTGTCCCTTCTGCGGAAACCCCACCGTCATCGCAGACCAGTTCCGGGGCGAGCTGCGGCCCGACTTTGTTATTCCCTTCAAGCTGGATAAAAAGGCCGCCGTAGCCGCCCTGCGCAAGCACTATCTCGGCAAGCGGCTGCTGCCCCGCGCCTTTAAGGATGAAAACCACATCACCGAGGTCAAGGGCATCTACGTCCCCTTCTGGCTTTTTGATGCCGATGCCGATGCCTACATCCGCTATAAGGCCACCCGCGTGCGCTTCTGGAGCGATGCAAGCTACGATTACACCGAAACCAGCCATTTTTCCGTGACCCGTGCCGGCAGCCTCGGCTTTGACCGGGTGCCGGTGGACGGCTCCGCCAAAATGGACGATGCGCTGATGGAATCCTTCGAGCCCTATGATTTCTCCGAGGCGGTGGATTTCCGCACCGCCTATCTTTCCGGCTATCTGGCGGATATCTATGACATCGGCGCCGAGGAAAGCGCCGAGCGCGCAGGCGAGCGCATCCGCACCAGCACAGAGGCAGCCTTTGCCTCCACCGTGTCGGGCTATTCCTCCTGCGTTCCCGTTTCCACCCGCATCGCCCTGCAGAACAGCAGCGCAAAATATGCCCTCTTCCCCGTCTGGCTTCTCAACACCAAATGGGAGGGCAAGGTCTACACCTTTGCCATGAATGGTCAGACCGGCCGCTTTGTCGGCGACCTGCCCATGGATAAAAAAGCCTTCTTCAAGTGGCTTTTCGGCATCACCGGCATCACCGCCGCCATTCTTTTCGCCCTCAGCTACCTGCTGTGGATGCTGTAAAGGAGGCTGCACCGTGAAAAAGACCCTTACCGCCCTTCTGCTCGGCATTGCGCTGCTTCTTTCCCTGCCTCTTCCCGCCGCAGCCGGAACGCTTTCCTGCACAGAGCTTCTCTGCGACGAGGCGGATCTTCTCACCCCGGCGGAGGAAGACTATATCTCCGGCCGGCTTTCCTCCCTCTCCGGGGAGTATGCCGCGGATATCGTCATCCTCACCCTTACCTCCCTCGACGGATACTCCCCCGAGGCCTACGCCAACGCCTACTATGACGAAAACGCCTTCGGCCAGGGAAGCGAGAGGGACGGCGTGCTGCTGCTCATCGCCATGGACAGCCGTGACTGGCACATCATCGCAAACGGCGAGGCCTCCCTCGCCATCACAAACGGCGATATCTCCACCATCGGCGACAGCATCGTCCCCTACCTCTCCGAGGGTGACTACACGGCTGCCTTTGCGGAATTTGCCGATTGCTGCGAATACTATATCCACGGCCATATCTACGGCTTCCCCTTCCCGGCGGGCACCAGCCTCTGCATCTGCCTCGTGGTCGGGCTTGTGCTGGCCCTCATCGTCACCGGCGTCATGCGCGCAAAGCTCCGCAGCGTGCGCAGCCGCAATACCGCCGGCGATTATATCCGCACAGATTCCCTCGCCGTCACCACCGCCACCGATCTCTTTCTCTACCGCACCGTAAGCCGGCGCAAAAAGCCGGAGGCCACGTCCTCCTCCTCGCGCAGCTCCGGCGGCGGCTCCCGCAGCTCCGGCGGCGGAAAATTCTGATCTGTCCCTTCTGCGGCGTCGAAACACGGCGCCGCACACTTTTTTTGCCTTTTTTGCGCTTTTTCGAGAAGTGAGTGTTTATTTTTATGAAACAAAGAAAAAATTTCATATTTTTTTGGAAAATAATGCTTGAAAAAGGCTTTTCCCTATGGTACACTATGTATATATATATTTGCGTGTATTCGCTTGCTTTTTGTACTTTTTCGCGGACAGAATGTGTGCAAATACTCGCATATGTATCTCGCAAATGAATTTAAGAGAAAGAGGCGATTGTTTTGAAGCACTACAACGTCAAAAGTACACTGATCGAACGCGTGATCACCGTCATCGCGGCCGAAGGTCTGGACAAGACCACCACCAAATCCATCGTGGAGGGCACCGGCCTGAATGAGGCGTATATCTATCGTACTTTCGAAGACAAAGAAGATCTGATCGCCGCCACCTTTGAGTTCCTCGACAACGAGCTTTATACCGCGGTTTCCGCCGGTATCGATATCATGTACGACGAATCTCTCAGTTTTGAAGTCCGTTGCCGCGCCTATTACGATACCGTCTGGCAGTTCCTTCTTGGAAGCAAGGATCGCACCCTCGCCTACACCCGGTATTTCTATTCTCCCTATTTCCAGAAGCACTCTGCCGGCAAGCACACCGAGCTCTTCATTCCCCTGGTGCAGCGCTTTGCCCCGGCCTTCAAGAGTGATGCCCACGTCTGGATGCTCATGCATCACTGCCTGAATGTCCTCTTTGATTTCGCCATCCGCGTATTCGACGGCGACTGCCCCAACGATGCGGACACGGCCGAGCACGTTTTCCGCCTGATCTATTTCTCCCTGAAGCCCTATTTCGCCGAGAAGTAAGCCGGTTTATAACATAAAAACATCGGATATCCGAAAGACTACTTCTCATAAGGATGATTAAAGCCTCGATGAATTTCATCGAGGCTTTTCTTATGCTTATCGGAAAGAACCGGCATCGCATTTGTAAGTACAAATGCTTCTTTTTGGGTGATACCCAAACCCTTTTAACAACAAACAAGAAAAATAAGTGATATTCTTTGCTGTGCAAAGAGTGATATTTTCACTTTGTGAAAGTGATATTACTCCCTCCGGTCGTAGTGATATTTTATTCGCCCTAAAAACTGTCCGTAGGACAATATCACGATGCGAAAGCATCATATAACTGCGAAGCAATATCACTCGCCTTTGGCGAATAAAACTGCGAGACTTCCTTATGAGAAGTCTCGCAAGGGATATCCGATGTTTTTTCATGTTTCTTTACAGCTCGCGGGGACGGATGCCGTCCTCCAGCCGCACCGGCAGCACCGCGCCGGCGGTATGCTCCCGCACAGCCTCCGACAGGGCGTCAAATTCCCCCGTCTCCACATTGCCGCACAGGCAGATCTCCGCCCCGTAGTCGAGGCTCTCCTCCCGCACACCGTAGGTGGGCAGGATGCGGGAAATGCGCTGCCAGGCGGCATAGCTCACCGTCAGGGAAAAGCGCACGCAGGGCACCATCCGCACCCGGCAGGCCGCCGCCACGGCATCCCGCGCCGAGCGGGCATAGGCGCGCACAAGGCCGCCCGCTCCCAGAAGGATGCCGCCGAAATAGCGCACAACCACGCTGACCACGTCGGTGATCCCTTCCCGCACCAGCACCTCCAGCGCCGGCTTGCCCGCCGTTCCGGAGGGCTCCCCGTCGTCGGCGAAGCGTAGGGTGTTGTTTTCCCGCAGCACATAGGCATGCACATAATGGGTCGCGCCGGGATATTTCTCCCGCTGCGCCGCGATAAATGCCAGAGCCTCCGCCTCGGTCTTCACAGGGGCAAGCAGACCGATAAAGCGGGACTTTTTCTCAATAAATTCCGCGCAAACCTCGCCGTCTACCGTTTCATAGGGAACAAATTCAGCCATTTTGCGCTCCTCCGCGGGCATCGTATTTGCGTACGGCGGCGTAGAGCTTTGCATCGCACACCGCCCGCACGGTCATGCCCGTTTCGCCGTGCTCCACGCTCTCCACCCGGCCGTCCCGGTAAAGCAGGTTGAGCGCCGCGCCGTCGGAATAGGGAATGTGCAGCTCCACCGCCCGGCGGGAGCCCTTTAAGAGCTCCGCGATCCGCGCCAAAAGCTCCGGAATTCCCTCGCCCGTGGCCGCGGAGATATAAATGCCCTCCGGATCCCGGGGCAGATCGGCGGGGGCGAGATCCGCCTTGTTGTAAACCCGCAGAATGGGGGTGTCCTCCCGCGCCATATCGGCGGCAAGAGCCTCGGTGACGGCGATCTGCGCCGTCATTTCGCTATCCGAGCAGTCGATGACATGCAGCAGCAGCTCCGCATATTTCAGCTCCGAGAGGGTGGCCTCAAAGGAGGAGATCAGCGTATGGGGCAGGCGGCGGATGAAGCCGACGGTGTCGGTCATCAGCGCCGGCAGCCCCGGCTCTGCCTCAAAGGCACGGGTGGTCATGTCCAGCGTATCAAAAAGCCGGTTGTTTGCCGGGATGCCCGCATCGGTCACCCGGTTCATCAGGGTGGATTTTCCCGCGTTGGTATAGCCCACCAGCGCCACCACCGGCACGCTGTTTTTCAGCCGCGCCCGGCGCTGCTGCTCCCGCACGGCGGAAAGGTGCTCCAGCTCCTCCTCCAGGCGGCGCATCCGGCTGCGGATGTGCCGGCGGTCGGTCTCCAGCTTGGTTTCGCCGGGGCCGCGGGTGCCGATGCCGCCGCCCAGGCGGGACATGGCCGTTCCCTGGCCGGCCAGCCGGGGCAGCAGATATTTGTACTGTGCCAGCTCCACCTGCAGCTTGCCCTCCGCCGTGCGCGCACGGCCGGCAAAGATATCCAGAATAATGCCGCTGCGGGTGAGCACCGCGCAGTCGCACAGCTCCGACAGGGCTCTGGTCTGGGCGGGAGAAATATCGTTATCCAGCACCAGCAGCTCTGCCTCATGGGCAGAAATGAGCTCCTTTAGCTCCTGTGCCTTTCCCTCCCCGAGGAAGGTTCGCACATCGGGGGTGCTGCGGTTCTGCAGCACCCGGGCAGCTACCGTGCCGCCCGCGGTTTCCACCAGAGCCGCCAGCTCGGAAAGGGAGGCCTCATCCGAGCTTTGTGCCTCTCCCAGGGCGGGCGAGGCAAGCCCCGCGATGACCGCGATCTGTTTTTTTGCATCTTCCGTCATAGGTTCCTACCGCCTTTCGGAAATAACGAAAAAAAGCCCCTCCGCAGGCGTGGAGGGGCGCTTTCGTGAGTCATTGGCGCAAAGAATCAGTCGGTGATACCGAAACGCTTCTTGAACTTGTCGACGCGTCCGCCGGTGTCAACCAGCTTCTGCTTGCCAGTGTAGAAAGGATGGCACTTGGAGCAGATATCGACACGGAGATTCTCCTTGGTCGAGCCGACCTCGATGACTTCACCGCAAGCGCAGCGAATCTGCGTCTGCTTGTACTGGGGATGGATATTGGCCTTCATATGTTTCCACCTCTTCCGGGGTAAATTTTCAGTGCGTTGCTTATAATACCATATCCCGGCGAATTTTGCAAGAGATATTTTCAATTTTTATAAATTTTCCCAATTTTGGCGGGTGCATTTTTCTCTTCTCGGTAAATTAGGCCAAAAAACCGTTGTCTTATGCTGCAGATTTTGATATAATATAGGGACGATCTTATTTCATTTGGCGGAGGCAGACGTGGATTCCTTCAAGCTGTCCTATACCCTGCAGGATGTGCGCGCGCGCATCCCCTACAAAACCATATATGCCCGCGGCGCCGACTGCTTCAAGGAGGGCCGCGTTCTCGGCATCCGCACGGAGACCGATGCCGACGGATGGCTGACCTTTGCCGAAGGAAGTGTGCGGGACGGCGAGCTTTACACCGTTTCGGCAAATTTCGACCGAAAATTCGGCATTGTCGGCTGCCGCTGCTCTGGAAAGGACTGCGCAAATCTCGACGGCGCCTGCAAGCATGCCGCTGCCCTGCTTTTGGCTGTTCACAGCACCCGCACCACCGCAAAGCCCGCCGCGCCGGCACCGAGCCTGCCCGCCGATCCGCGGCAGGATGCCGAGGTGCTGGCAAACCTTGTCAACACCTGTCTGGAGGAATCCTCCTCTCATCTTTCCAGCATCTCCCTGCAGCCGGTGGTGGAGGAGCTTTCCCCCTCCCTCTGCCTTTCCTTCCGCATTTCCGAGAAAAACGCCTGCCAGCTGCGGGATATTTATGCCTTTGCCGATGCCCTGCGGGAGGGTCGCCGCGCTGCCTACGGCCGCTCCCTTTCCTTTGTCCACAGCCTCGGGGCCTTCACCCCGGAAAGCCGCCCGCTGGCGCAGTTTCTGCTGCAGGCGGCGGAGGAAAACCGCGATTTTCACCGCCGGCTTTCCCCCTATGCCTCCGCCGGTGACACCCGGCAGCTCATTCTCTCCCCCCGCCAGCTGGATGAATTCTACGATATCATGGCCGACCGCACCGTCGCCGCCAGCGAGGCCGTCAGCGAAAGCGCCCGCATCAGCCTTTCCGGCGATCTTTCCGGCTTCCGCTTCTCGGTGGAGGGGGATCGCATCCTGCGCCTGTCGGCGGATTGCGAATTCCGGCTGCTGCACGGTGCCTCGTCCACCTATGTCTTCTTCCGGGACCGGATCTGCCGCGCCGGCGGGGATTTTGCCCGCTTTGCCCTGCCGCTGCTCTCCGAGCTTTCCCAGCAGAGCGACGGCGCCCTGCGCATCACCGGCCCCTCGGCACCCCTTTTTGTATCCTCGGTGCTTTCCCGTCTTTCCGCCTGCGTGCCCGTCCGGGGCGCAGAGCTTCTCCACAGCCGCTATCCCACCCTGCCCCTCCGGGCGGAGGTGGAGCTTTCCTACATCGGCGGCGCCGTCTTTGCCCGTCCCCGCTTTATCTACGGGGACGCCATCTACAATCCCCTGCGTCCCTCGCTGCCCGGCGAGGTGCGCGATCTTGTGGGCGAGAGCCACGTGCTTTCCCTGCTCTATTCCTACGGCTTCCGCGCCTTTGCCGAAAAGCTCATTCTCGACCGGGAGGATATGCTCTTTGCCTTTGCCCGCACGGGGCTTTCCGAGCTCTGTGCGCGGGCGGAGGTCATCGGAGGCGATGGCTTTGATAAGCTCCGCCTGAAAAAGCAGCCGCCTCTCTCCCTCTCCCTTTCCCGGGCGGGAAGCCGCCTGAAGCTTGCGTTTGAAGGCTCGGAATTCTCCCTGGAGGAGCTTTTTCGCAGCGCCGAGGCCTATTCCCGGGGCGAAAAATTCGTCCGTCTGCAGGGCGGTGAGCTCTTTGAGCTGCATGAAGAGAGCATGCGCTTTGTGGCCGCCCTGCGGGAAAAATCCGGCAGCGAGACCGACATTCCCCTCTTCCGCGCCTTTTTCCTGCGCAACCTCCTGGGGGAGGATTCCTCCCTCACCCTTTCTGCCGATGCGGAGCTTTCCGGCCTCTTTGAGGCCATCCGCAGCACCGATACCCAGTCCCTCTGTCCGCCGGACACCGTCCGCGCAGAGCTGCGCAATTATCAGCTGACCGGCTTCCGCTGGCTGGCCGGTCTTGCCGGGGCGGGGCTCGGCGGAATTCTTGCCGACGATATGGGTCTTGGCAAAACCCTGCAGATGCTCACCCTCATCGCCTCCGGCGGCGGGGGCTGCAGCCTCATCATCTGCCCCGCCTCCCTGCTCTACAACTGGAAGAGCGAGGCCGAGCGCTTCTGCCCGCATCTCACCGTGCGCGTCGCCGCCGGACTTCCGGAGGAGCGCACCGCCGCCATCGCCGCCGCGGAGGATACCGATATTCTCATCACCTCCTATGACCTTCTCCGCAACGATGAGGCTCTCTATCGGGATATCGAGTTCCGGCTGTGCGTCGCCGACGAGGCGCAGTATATCAAGAATCCACAGACAAAAAACGCCCGCGCCGCAAAGCGCATTCGCGCCAGGGCGCGCTTTGCCCTGACCGGCACCCCCATCGAAAATTCTCTCTCCGACCTGTGGAGCATCTTCGATTTCATTCTGCCGGGGCTTCTGCCCTCGCAGAACCGCTTCCACCGGTTGTATGAGCTGCCCGCCCAGCACACCGGCGAGGTGGATCCCGAGCTGCGGCGCACCGTCGCCCCCTTTATACTGCGCCGGCTGAAGGAAACGGTGCTCTCCGAACTTCCGGAAAAGATCGAAAGCATCGTGCCCGCCGTTTTCTCCCGGGAGCAGCAGAAGCTCTACGATGCCACCCTGGCGGAGACCCGCAGCGAATTCCGCGAAATGCTCGCCGCCCGGGGACACGCCCCCGACGCCGTTCGTTTCCTTGCGCTGCTCACCCGCCTGCGGCAGATCTGCTGCCATCCCGCCCTCTGCGCGCCCGACTGGACGGGGGAAAGCGCCAAGCTGGAGCTTTGCATGGATCTGGTGCGCTCCTCCCTCGGCGGCGGCCACCGGGTGCTCATCTTCTCCCAGTTTACCTCCATGCTGGACATCCTCAAAGCCCGGCTCTCCGAGGAGGGCATCTCCCACTTCCTCCTCACGGGCGAAACCCGCACCTCCGAGCGCATGCAGCTTGTGGAGGCATTTAATGCCGGAGAGGCGGATGTTTTTCTCATCTCCCTGAAGGCCGGCGGCACCGGCCTCAACCTCACCGGCGCGGATGTCGTTATCCATTATGACCCCTGGTGGAACATCGCCGCCCAAAATCAGGCCACCGACCGCGCCCACCGCCTGGGACAGACCCGCCGCGTGCAGGTTTTCCGCCTCATCGCCGAAAAAACGGTGGAGGAGCAGATTCTTCGCCTGCAGGCCCACAAGGCCGGCCTTTCCGATGCCCTCATCCGGGAGGGCGCCACCTTCCTGTCCACCCTTTCCGAGGAGGAGCTCTTCTCCATTCTCGGCGAATCCATCTGAAAAACCATCAAAACGGAGGCTCAAATATGTTTGGTATCTCTCTGCCCCCCAAAATTCTCACCGGCCGTGCCGACGATCCCATTCAGCAGAAGCTGCTGGAGGAATTCGGTGGCATCGATCCCCTGCTGCGCTATCTGCGGGGGCTTGGCATCACCCATATCGAGTTGAGGAACATCGCGCCCCAGACCAACCCGGCCGACGCCCTCTTCTGCGCGGAAAAAATCTGGGCAGCCGGTCTCCGTCTCACCGTGCACGGCAGCCTTCCCGCCCAGCCGGGTCCCTTTTCCGAGGTCTATCCCTCCCTTTTGCCCCTCCTTGCGGCCATGCCCGGCCGACAGGCGGAGCTGATGCTCACCGTTCACTCCTATGCCTCCAAAACCGAGGCCTCCGTCGAGGCGCTTGCCCGCGAAACGGCGGAAATTCTCCGCCTTTGGGCTCAGGATGCCGAACAGCTGGGGCTGCGCATCGCGCTGGAGGTCAACCGCAGCAAGGGTGTCTGCGATCCCGGCGACAGCTGCGAGGGTGTGCTCGGGATGCTGGAAGGCTTCGAAGATGCCCCCGTCGGCGCCTGCTTTGATCTCGGCCACTTTTTCAGCAATATGTCCGTCACCGGCACAACCCCCGAGGCCCTTCCGCCCAAGGAATTTCTTTCCCGCTCCGTCCATACCCACATCCACGCCCTCAATGCGCGCGGCACCCACCAGCCCTTTACCGAGGGACGCACGCTGCCGCTGGATGCCTACATCACCGCGCTGACAGCGGCGGGCTACAAGGGCATTTTCAACCTGGAGCTGGACTTCCCCCGCTTCCCGGAGCTTTCCTTCCGGGATGCCATCCGCGCCTCCGTGCGGGAGGTTCGCCGGGCGGTGCGCGCAGCGCGCCCCAAATATGACGATCTGCGCCACAATTACGGCGCCTGGGCGGATTCCGTCTATCCCGAAGAGCTTCGCCGCATCACCGCCGAGCTCTGCGACCCCGACCGGACGGAGGATCGGGTCTACATGTTCGGCGCCACCGCCATGATCTTCAAGGTCGGCGGGGTGGTCTTTGCGGTGGATCCCGCCATCCGCTCCAAAACAGCTCGTTCTTCCTGCTGGGAGCCTCTGCAGGAGCTTTTCTCCCACATTCCCTATATTTTTATCACCCACGACCACATCGACCACCTGGATCCGGAGCTGCTTTACCATATTCGCAACTGCGGCGCCACCCTCTTTGTCCCCGCGTCGGCCGATAAAAAGATGGTCGGCATGGCGCAGTACGATGCCGACCGGCTGCATGAGCTGCATCCCGGCGACCACCTCTCCCTGCCGGGGCTTACGCTGGAGGCCTTTGAGGGCTGCCATTTCGAGCAGACCGGCACCGGCGTTCCCTCCCTGATGTATCTCTTCCGCGTGGGCGGAAAGACCCTCTTCCTGCCAAACGATGTCCGCGACTACGGGCTGGATCGCATGCCCGACATTGCGCCGCCGGATATCATGTTTGCCAATGTGTGGCTGGGTCGCGGAGACGCAGAGCACGTACACCCCGCATTTTATGATGAATTCTGCGATTATGTGGCCGCCTTCCGTCCCCGGCGGGTCTATCTCGGCCATATCTGCGAATGGCTGCGCAAAAGCACCGATATCTGGACCTGGGAGCACGCCGGCCGCGTCATCGACGGAATCCTTGAGCGCATGCCCGAGGCCGATGCCCAGGTGCTCCGCATCTTCCGCACCTACCGAATATAGTCTGCCGCATTTCACATTTGCGGTTGCAGCAGCCGCCGCAATGTGGTAGAATAGAATTGTCCCCAAACGAACATGATAAGGAGTATGTACACCATGTCTGAAGAATACGGAAGCGATTTTGTCGTCCTGGTGGACGAAGACGGCCTCGAGCAGGAATTTGAGATCCTCGATACCCTCGAAACCGACGATGCCCGCTATGTTGCCTTCCTGCCCGTGCCCGCCGAAGGCGAGGAAGAGGACGAGGAGGCTGAAATTGTCATTCTCCGGGTCGAGCCCGGTGAGGATGGCGAGGATCTTCTGGCCTCCATTGAGGATGATGCGGAGCTTGAGCGCGTCTACGAGCTCTTTATGCGCCACATCGAGGAAGAGGAACCCGAGGAAAACTGACCTTTTGCCACCACAGCTCCCTGCATGATGCGTGATGCCGTTTGTTTTTAACCCACAAAAAACAAAACGGGAATCCGGGCTCCTTTTGCGGTTTGCAGGCCTCCCGCTGCTCCTTTGCGGCGGACGTTGGAAGCAATAAAGCACGAGGGAGGATTTTACCCACCCTACTACACAGGTAGGTTATAACCCGCGGCACACGGTCAATGCGGGGAGTGTTTCATTTTTTTAGGAAAGGAGCGCACCGCCATGTCCTTTACAGAGCGCACCGCCGCCCTTCTCGGCGACGAAGCCATCGCCCGCCTTCGGGATAGCCACGTCTGCATTGTCGGTCTGGGCGGTGTCGGCTCCTATGCGGCGGAGGCCGTCTGCCGGGCCGGTGTCGGCACGCTGACGCTGGTGGATTCCGACCGGGTGGAGCTCTCCAACCTCAACCGCCAGCTTTTTGCCCTGCGCTCCACCCTCGGTACATATAAAACCGATGCCGCCGCCGCCCGCTTTGCCGATATCAACCCCTCGGCAAGGCTCCTTCTGCATCCCATTTCCTATACGGCGGAAACGCGGGATCTCATTCTCTCCCCGCAGCCGGATTATATTCTCGACTGCATCGATTCCGTCACCCATAAGCTTGATCTCATCCGCACGGCCCATGCCCGGGGCATTCCCATTCTTTCCGCCATGGGCACGGGAAACAAAACCGACCCCTCCGCCCTTCGGCTGGACACCCTGGATAAAACCAGCGGCTGTCCCCTGGCTCGGGTGATGCGCCGGGAGCTGCGCGGCACGGGCTGCGAGCGCACCCCCGTGGTCTGGAGCACCGAGCTTCCCCATGCCGCCCGCGAACCCAGCCCGGAGGAAGGTCGCCTCCCCCCCGCCAGCTGTGCCTGGGTTCCCTCCGCGGCGGGACTTCTCATGGCCGGCGCCTGTATCCGGGCGCTGTCGGCCGGAACCGGAGATACCAAATGAACGAAAGACAATCCGCAACCAACCGCCGCACCCTGCTCTTCCTGCCTGCCAAGGTGGTGGAGGGGCTGGTTTCGGTGGTCACCCTTTCCTACCTCACCGGCATTTACGATACCGTTGTCAACAGCCGGTTCATCGAGGCCACCACCGCGATGAACCTTTCCTATATTATTCTTTTCGCCTGGCTGTCGAATTCTGCCAGCCGCTACTGCGGCGAGTATCTGCTCGGCGGCGGAAAGGAGGCACGCCGCGCCTTCTTCTCCACGCTGCTCATACCCTTTCTCGGCATCAGCCTGCTTTGCGGGCTTTTGTGCGGCGGGCTGAGCCTTGCCCTGCGCGACAGCTTCTTCCTTCTCAATTTTGCCATGCTCTTTGGCTACGGCGCCTTTCAGATTTTCTCCATCGTGCTGGTGCAGACCATGCGGGCGCTGCCCTATGCCCTGCTCTCCGTGGCCGATGCCGCGGGAAAGCTCGGCCTCATCTGGCTTCTTTCCCGCCCCGGGCTCTTCCCGCCCTCTGCGCCGGGTGCCGCCATGGCCGCCTATGCCCTGACCGACCTTGCCGTTGCCCTCGCCGCCGCCGCCATCTGCGGGCTTTTTACCAATTTCTCCCTGCGTGCCTTCTCCCGTCCCCTCTTCCGCACTTTTTTTGCCTATGGCTATCCGCTGATCGGCGTTTCCTTCTCGGTGGCCATGCTCAATATGGCCTACCGCTTCCTGCTTTCCGATCGGTATGCCGGCCCCGGCGCGCTGGCCATCTACAGCAATAACGCCACCCTGGCCACCACCGTCTTCACCATGCTTTCCGTCTCCCTCATGCGGGCGGCCTACCCCTCCATTCTGGAGGCCTGGCGCAAGGAGGGCGCCGCCGCCGCCCAGAAGAGCATCACCGGCGGCATGCGCAACTTCCTCCTCATCGGCATTCCCGCCGCCTTCGGTCTCACCGCCGTTTCCCGGGATCTTTCCGGGCTCATTCTGCAGGGCGAGGCCTATGAGGCCGGCGCCCCCGCCGTGGGCATCGTGGCCTTTGCCATGCTCTTTTCCGGCCTGACGGAATATGCCAACAAGGGCTGGGAGCTTTCCGGCAACACCCGTCCCATCCTCACAAACAGCCTGTGCTGCGCCGCGGTCAATATTTTGCTCAACCTGCTGCTCATCCCCCGCATCGGCTTTATGAGCGCCGCCATCGTGCTGTTTGTCTCCTATCTGCTGTATTTTCTTCTCTCCTATTTCCGTTCCCGCCCCATTCTGCGGCTCATAATGCCGGGGGCAAGCCTTGCGCGCATCCTCACGGCGGGAATTCTCTGCGCGGCGGCTGCCTTCGCCCTTTCTCTTGTCCCTCTTTCCCCCGTGCTTCGTCTTGCGCTTTCCATCGCCGCCGGCGGTGCTGTCTATATCGGCGTGCTGGCTCTCTCCGGTGAGATCCGGGAGGAGCTTTCCGCCATTCATTCCATTCTTCGAAGGAGGAAATCCGCATGAGCCTCACCAATCCCATCACCGACAAGGGCAATCAGATCCTCTGCCTGGCCACCACCCCCTTTGAGCATCCCTTCACCCGCAAGCAGCAGGTCATGACCCGCCTGAAGGACTGCCGCATTGCCTATGTCAATCCCCCCATCACCCTCATTGCCCCCTTAAAGGACAGGGAGATGCACTGGGAGCGCCTTTCCTGCTACCATCCCGAGGGATATCCCAATATCACCGTCTGGCATCTGCCCCCCATTCTGCCCTTCTATTATAAGCTGCGCTGCATCAACCGCTTCAATATGCAGATGCTCATGCTCTCCTGGCTGCGAAAGATCTGCCTTGCGGAGAGCTTCTCCTCTCCCGTGGTCTGGTGCTATTCCCCCATGTATGCCGATGTGGTCAAATATATCGGCAAGGACGCCCTCGTCTACGACTGCGTGGATCGCCACAGCGCCTACTCCGGCCACCTTTCCCCCAAGCTTGTGGATCGCATAGAGGAGGATCTCTGCCGCCGCAGCGACGCCGTTTTCGCCACGGCCAAGGGACTGCACGAGCGCCTGTCGCAGTTTAACGATTTTGCCCATTTCATCCCCAACGGTGTGGATTGTGAGCTCTTCGGCCGCGCCCTGGAGCCCCAGGATCCCCCGGCAGAGCTCGCGGATATCACCGGCCCCGTCTTCGGCTTTGTGGGGCACATCCGCAACTGGGTGGACCTCGGTCTCATCGCCGCCCTGGCCGATGCACATCCCGAAGCCACCGTCGTCCTGGTGGGGCCCAAGGGGCCGGACATCGCCATCCCCGAGCGCAAAAATATCCGCTGGCTCGGCCCCAAGCCCCAGAAGGAGCTGCCCGCCTACATCTCCCGCTTTGATGTGTGCTTGAATCCCTTTGCCGATTCCGACCTCACCGCCGATGTCAGCCCCCTGAAGTTCTATGAGTATCTTGCCACCGGCAAGCCCATCGTTTCCACCCGAAATCCCGCCCAGGTGGCGGAATTTGCCGACGTTTCCTACGTCGCACGGGATGCCCGCGACTTCCTTGCGGGCTGCGAGGCCGCCCTGCAGCCCCGCAGCGAGGCGCAGATCGCCGCCCAGCTTGCGCGGGCACGCACCTGCTCCTGGGACGGCCGCATCGCCGATATCCGTGCCCGCCTTGCCGAGAAGGATATCCTCACCTTCCGGGAAAACCCCGAAGATTCCGAGGAGTAAAACCGCAAAAAAGAGCCTCTGAATCAGAGGCTCTTTTCTTATTTCCAGCGCACCGAAAGCTCGGGGCCGTAATTGTCCGGTCGGCACATATCCGACCAGTTGTTTCCGTCGCCGGCGCAAAGAAGGCTCGACTGGTAGATGCCGGCATAGCGAAGCCCCGCCGCATCGTAGACCACAAGACGGAAGCCGCTTCCCTCCACCCAGTTTTCCTGAACGGACAGGGTCTGGGCGATGAGCAGCCGCGCTCCGTCCCAGGCCATGGTCTCCCGGGAACCGAAATTGAAGCCCTTGAGCTCGGTGTGCGCATTCTTTACCTGCAGCTCCACCGCCGGGGTCTCGCCCAGGGTGACCACCGTCAGATATTCCTCGGAATCGGCCAGCACCATGAAGCCCTCAAAGCGGCGCAGCTCATACAGGCGCACCCCGCTGGTCATCACAAGCCGGGAGAGCTCCCTGCCCGTTGCAAGCTCCAGAACCCGCAGCACCGTATCCTCGCCCTCGGTGAGCACAAGATAGATGCGCCCGCCCACGCAGAACATTTCATACACATCGTCGGCGGGGTCCATCGCAAAGAAAAGCTCGCAGTCTGCGGCATCCACCTGCACCTTGCCCTCCGCGACGGCATAGGGAAGCCGATAAATTCCGTAACCGCCGGGGATCTGCGAGGTGTCCACGATCTTCCCCTGCACCGTGCGGGTGCTGAAGGTAAAGAAGCAGGCCTCCTCCGTGACAAAGCCGCTGGTCTCCAGCCGGTAGGAATCGTTTTCCTCCTTGCTGCCGATGCCAATGCCGGTGCTGGCGCCGTCGGAGGAGCGATCCACATCCACCTCGATGATCTCATCAGGCAGCACGGGAATGCGCAGAAAGCCCTCCAGGCGGGTGATGAATTGCACTGCCGTCTCATCAAAGGTGCTGAAGAAATTCATGCTCGCCCCCGGCAGCTCCAGGCGGCCTGCCAGGGGATAATAGTCCAGATAATCCGCGATCCGGAAGACAAATTGCTTCCTATCCCCCGGCTTGACGCTCTCATAGGCCTCCCGGTAGGCGCGGTCAAGATCGTTTTCCCGCTTTCCGGCATAGCCGCCGAAGTTCTCCGCCGGGCTGGAATACACCCGCAGCCCTCCGACGCTCTCGCTCTGCTCCGGATGCCGCTCAAAGAGGGAGAAACGGAATTCGGATGCGGCCACATCCCCCATTTCCGGGCTCCAGCGGTTTTCCCACAGGAGATGCTGGCCGTAAATGACGTTAAAATCCACCTCTGCGCCGGAAATTGCCGATACATCCCCATACACCGGGGTGACGGCAAGGCGCACTGCCTCCCGGCTCCCGCCGATTTTGCCCGCCGTCAGGCCGGCGGCAAGGGCAAATGCAAGGGCAAGGCAGAAAAAGACGCAAACCCGCTTTTTCATGCCTCATCCTCCCCGCCAAGCTCCCGCAGGGCGCGGCTGACACGGTCGGAACGGTAGTGGTAGGTCTCCTTGATGTAGTCCATCAGGCTGAGACCGCGATCCTCCAGCTCCATCACAGAGGCATCCCCCACCAGCCGCCCGTGGCGCAGAAGCAGCGCCCGGCCGACAAAGTCCGAGACCTCCTCAATGAGGTGGGTGGAGAGGATGACCGTCTCGCGGGGCTCCAGAATGCCCAGCAGCACCCGGTAGAAATCCTCCCGGTTGAAAACATCGTTGCCCGCAAAGGGCTCATCCAGCAGGATGTAATCCGCCCCCTGGGAAAGCGCCATGATAACCTCAAACTGGTTCTTCTGTCCGGCGGAAAAGGTGCGCACAGGCCGATGACGCGGAAGCTCAAAGAAGTCCATCAGTCCGTTAAAGCGCTTTTCCGAGAAGGCGGGAAAGACCTCCGCATAGAAATCCCGGTGTCCCAGGGCGGTCAGATTGGGAATGAAGGAATGCTCGCAGGTGCCAAAGGAGAACTTTTCAATATTCCGGCGGGTGATGGCCTCGCCATCCAGCGTGATCTCTCCGCTGCTGGGAATGAGACCCAGAACGGATTTCATCAGGGTGGTCTTGCCGGCGCCGTTTTCTCCAAAGAGTCCGACGATCTCGCCCCGGGGCAGCTCCACCGATACGCCGCAGAGGGCGGCCTTGCCCCCGTATCTCTTTTGCAGGTTTTCGATCTTCAACATTTTATATCACACTCCAGATCTTCATCCACTGTCCCGGCAGGAGGGCATCCCCCGGGGTGAAGAGCATATACATCCCAAAATACAAAAGCAGCACCAGCATTGCCGCCGCCAGGGCAGCGAGGCCTGCCGCAACGGGCAGCACCACGCAGCGCCGGTGGTAGACCCATCGGTTGGGCAGCCGCCGCATGAGATAATCGCTGCGGGCACCCTGCCGGTGGTAGAGGTAATGATAGATGATAAACAGCGGCATGAGCAGCGCCAGAGCCCAGAAGCAGACCAGCGCATTTGTTACATCCGCGCCTCCCATCAGGGCGGCAAAATCGGCCATCATCTCTCCGGGAATGCGCACGCGCCTTCCGCCCACCGTTTCATACAGCCGGGAGACGGCCAGCCCGTACCGCCACCAGAAGCTGAGGCTGCCCAGCGCCGATATGGAAAGCCCCGCAAGAAAGGTGCCGCAGAGCAGCTTCGGATCCATTCCCGGCGGAAGCAGCCCCTTAAGGCATTTCATCAGTCGTTCTTTCATCCTCATCCTCCTCTGCAAAAATACCCCACGCGGAAGAAACCGCCACCGTGCCGACAAAGACCGTGGCCAGAATATCCGCATCCAGGCTGCCTACCGGCCGTGTAAAGGAAAGCACCACGGCAAGGGCGGTAAAAATCAGCCCGATGCCAAATTTTCTCCGGCGCTGACACCAGCCAAACTTTGCCGAAGAGATGCCCAGCGCCAGCAGGAATATCCCGTTGCGCGCCCAGACGGTCACATCCCCCATGGGCAGCAGGCTGTGCAGCAGCGGCGAGCGCCACGCGGCAAGAAATAGCGCCTGGGAAGAAAGCTCTCCCTCCGGCACAGCCGCAGCGCACAGGGCGGTCAGCACCAGCGCCTGCGAGAGCCAGAAAATGAGGTAGTACAGGGCGTTGATCCCCATCTGCCACAGGCAGATCCCCCGCTCGGAAAGGGGCAGCCGCGCCAGCGTATAGCCCTGCCGCCCGCCGCGGTCACAGCCCGCAGCGCAGAGCTGCACCGTCAGCAGGATAAAGGCCGCGCAAAGCACCCAGACGATGCCGCTCTTTTCCACAATGTCCTCCAGCCCGAGGTTTGGCTGCGCCGCCGCCCGGTCAAAGAGCAGAACCTCCGCGCAGACCGCCGCCGCAAGCACCGCCAGCGCCCGCAGGCCGCTCATGCGGATATACAAACCCGCCGCCGCAAAATGTTTACGCATCGCGCTCTCCTCCTTCCCAATACTTCACAATGAGTTCCGCCGCCTCTGCTGCCGTCATTCCAAGGCTTCTCAGCCGCTCCGCGCAGGCCCTGGCCTCCTCCTGCCGCAGCTCCCGGCGGATGCGCTCCCGGCGCTGATCATCCACGGAGATGCAGCTCTTTGCCCCCGCATGGGAGCGAACCAGCCCCTCCTCCTCCAGCATCCGGCAGGCTCGCTGCACAGTGTTGGGGTTGACCCCCAGCAGGGCGGAAAGCACCCGCCGGGAGGGAAGCTCCTCCCCGTCGGCGATGGTTCCCGCCACAATTCCCCGCCGCACAAAGCCGAGAATCTGCATATAGATGGGCGCGCTGTCGTCCAGTACCAGATTTTCAAAGGATACCATGGGTTTCCCTCACTTAAACTGTATTCATCGTTTGATACACTCTAACTGTATTATATCATTAACACAGTATTTGTCAAGCCCTTTTTCACATCTTTTTTCCTTGACTTTCTCCATGGGCTGTGGTATGCTATCCCCGGAATGGTTGCATACGCAACTGTCGCATATGCAACCATTCCGCATTTCATCCATTCTCCGAGGAGGATTTGCGCATGGCATCCACCTTTCACGGGGAGCTGACGGTGGTCTACCGCTGCGGCGTGCTCTATTGCGGCGAGCAGCTGGCGGACATCGGCCTTTCCAACTGGCAGCATACCTATATTCTGCATATCTGCAAAAATCCCGGCATCACCCAGGAGGGTCTCACCCGCCTGCTCTATGTCAACAAAAGCACCGTCGCCCGGCAGCTTGTGGCGCTGGAGAACGCCGGCTTTATCCGCCGGGAGCCCTCGGAGAGCGACGCCCGCGCCCTCTGCATCTATCCCACAGAGAAGGCCGAGGCCGCCCTGCCCCAGGTTCGCGCCGCCCTTTCCCGCTGGCGCGAATATCTCACCGAGGATTTCACCCCCGAGGAGCGGGAGATTCTCTCCTCCATGATGAAGCGCATGCGCGCCCGGGCCACCGCCTATGCGGAAGGGGAGGTGCAGCCGTGAAATGCTTCCTGCGCTATGTGCGCCCCTCCACGCTGATGATCTGCATCGGCCTCTTTATCAAATTTATTGCCACCATCTGCGACCTTGTCATCCCCTCCGTGCTCGCCACCCTCATTGACGATGTCGCTCCCACCGGAGACACCGCCGCCGTCTGGCGCTGGGGTCTTCTCATGCTGGGCGTGACGGTGCTGGCCGTCATCACCAACATCTCCGCAAACTTCATGGCCGCCCACACCGCCGGCCGCATCACCCGCGCCCTCCGCCGGGATCTCTTTGCCAAGATCTCCACCCTCTCCGCCCGCCGGATCGACGCCTTCACCGTCCCCTCTCTCATCTCCCGCATGACCTCGGACACCTACAACGTCAGCCAGATGGCCGCCAAGCTGCAGCGCATCGGCTTCCGCGCCCCGGTCATCCTCATCGGCGGCATCATCGTCACCCTCTTTCTGGATCCCGTGCTGACGCTGATGCTGCTGGCCTGCCTGCCAGCCATCGCCATCATCGTCTTTCTCGTCACGAAATACGGCATCCCCATGTACACCCGCGTGCAGGACACCGTGGATCGGCTGGTGCGCTGCGTGCAGGAAAATCTGACGGGCGTGCGCGTCATCAAGGCCCTCTCCCGGACGGAGCATGAGCGCGCCCGCTTCCGCAATATCAATGAAGACCTCGCCGGAAAGGAGCAGACCGCCGGCCTCATCATGAATGCCTCCAGCCCGGCCACCACCCTCATCCTGAACCTCGGTCTCTGCCTCATTGTCATCGTCGGTGCAAATCGCGTCCACGGCGGCATGACCGAGCCCGGCACCGTCATCGCCTTCCTTTCCTATTTCACCATGATTCTCAACGGCATGATCGGCATCACCAACGTCTTTGCCTTTACCTCCAAGGGCATCGCCTCCGCAAACCGCATCTCCGAGGTGCTGGACTGCCCGGAGGATATGCTCACCCTTCCCCGCGAGGCACGGCAGGGCAGCGCCCACATCGCCTTTGAGGATGTTACCTTCTCCTATTCCCGCACGGAGACCCGCGAATCGGACAATATCAACTGCCTTTCCTTCCGTCTTGCCCGGGGCGAGACCCTCGGCATCATCGGCACCACCGGCTCGGGAAAATCCACCCTCATCTCCCTGCTTTTGCGGCTCTACGATCCCGATCAGGGCACCATCCGCATCGACGGCGAGGATATCCGCACCCTTCCCGCCGATGAGCTCCGCCCGAAGTTCGGCATGGTCTTCCAGAACGACTTTATTCTCGCCGACACCCTGCGGGAAAATGTCGCCTTCGGCCGCGACATTCCCGATGCGCGCATTCTGCAGGCTCTGCAGGACGCCCAGGCCACCGAGTTTGTCTCCCAGCTTGCCGACGGGCTGGATCACATGCTCACCGCCGGCGGCACCAACGTCAGCGGCGGCCAGCGCCAGCGCATTTTGCTGGCCCGCGCCCTGGCTGCCCGCCCGGAGATCCTCATTCTGGACGATTCCTCCTCCGCGCTGGATTATAAGACCGATGCAAACCTGCGCCGCGCCCTTTTTGAGAATTACCGCGAATCCACCAAGATCATCGTGGCCCAGCGGGTCAGCTCCATCATGCACGCCGATCTCATCCTCGTGATGGATGACGGCGAGGTCATCGCCCGCGGCAGGCATGAGGAGCTCATGGTTACCTCGGATGAATATCGCAACATTGCAGAAACCCAGCTGGGAGGTGAGGACAAATGAGAGCAAACCTTCCCGGAACCCCGAAGAACAACTATGCCGCCGCCGAAACCAGCGGAGACAAGCGCAAGCTCTCCAATGCCCCCGTGGAGAAAAAGCGCATCCTCCGCCGCCTCTGGAGCTATCTCTACCGCTACAAGCTGCTGCTGGTGCTGGCCTTCCTGCTGGTGATTGCCTCCGAGCTGCTGGCCCTTTGGGGACCCAATCTCTCCGGCAAGGCCATTGATGCCTTCGGCATCGGCCCCGGCCAGTGCGATTTCCCCGTGGTCATCCGCTATGTGCTGCAGATGGTGGTTTTCTATGTGTCCTCCGCCATTCTTGCCTATCTTCTCTCCATCGTGATGATCTTCCTCTCCCGCCGCATCGTCACCGCCATGCGCCGGGATGTCTTCCAGCGGCTTTCCGAGCTGCCGGTCTCCTATTTCGACCGGCGGCAGACGGGGGATATCATCTCCGTCATTTCCTACGATATCGACACCGTCAACGCCACCCTCTCCACAGATGTGGTCACCATCATGAAAAGCTCCATCACCGTCATCGGCGCCTTTGTCATGATGTTCTCCATCTCGCCGAAGCTGGTCATCGTGGTGCTGCTTACCACCCCCCTCTCCATGCTGACCACCCGCTTCATCACAAAGAAGGTTCGTCCCCTCTTCCGCCGCCGCTCGGCAAAGCTCGGCGAGCTCAACGGCTTTGTGGAGGAAATGACCGGCGGTCAGAAGACCATCAAGGCCTACCGCCGGGAGGAGGTCATCCTCAACCGGTTTGATAAGAAAAACGAGGCGGCCATCTCCTCCTTCATCAAGGCGGAATGCTTCGGCACCGTCACCGGCCCCTCCATGAATTTCATCAACAACCTCTCCCTTTCCCTCGTCAGCCTCTTTGGCGCCCTGCTTTATATCTCCGGCGGCATCAGCCTTGGCAGCATCTCCTCCTTTGTGCTCTATTCCCGCAAATTTGCAGGCCCCATCAACGAATTTGCCAACGTCATCTCCGAGCTGCAGTCGGCCTTTGCCGCCGCAGAGCGTGTCTTCCGCCTGATTGATGAGGAGCCGGAGCCCCCCGATGCCCCCGATGCCGAGGTGCTTTGCGATCCCCGGGGCGAGGTGGTCTTTGACCACGTCCGCTTTGGCTACACCGAGGATAAAACCATCCTCGGCGACTTCTCCCTCCGGGCAGAGCCCGGCAAGCTGGTGGCCATTGTCGGCCCACCGGCGCCGGAAAGACCACCGTCATCAACCTCTTGATGCGCTTCTATGATGTCAATTCCGGCTCCATCTCCATCGACGGCAAAAATATCACCTCCCTGACCCGGGAAAGCCTGCGTTCCGCCTTCACCATGGTGCTGCAGGATACCTGGCTCTTCCACGGCACCATCCTCGAAAACATCGCCTACGGCCGTCCCGGCGCCACCCGGGAGGAGATTATCGCCGCCGCCAAGGCCGCGAAGATCCATTCCTTCATCTCCCACCTGCCCCAGGGCTACGACACCGTCCTGAAGGACAACGCCATCAACATCTCCAAGGGACAAAAGCAGCTTTTGACCATCGCCCGCGCCATGCTTTCCGATTCCCGCATGCTCATCCTCGACGAGGCCACCTCCAACGTCGATACCCGCACGGAGCAGCGCATTTCCGAGGCCATGCAGAATCTGATGCGCGGCCGCACCTGCTTTGTCATCGCCCACCGTCTCTCCACCATCCGCAACGCCGACACCATCCTTGTCATTGCCGACGGCGATGTGGTGGAGCAGGGCACCCACGAGGAGCTGATGCGCAAGCGCGGCCGCTACCATGAGCTCTATATTTCCCAGTTTGAATCCTTCGGCACCGAAGATAACGAATAAAGGAGAGTTTTCACCATGAACAAGATCATTCCGAACATCGGCATCCACCACATCGCCCTGCGCGCCTCCAACTTCAACCGTTCCCTGAAGTTCTACAAAGCCCTCGGCATGACCGTCAAGGCCGAATGGTTAGGAGCTGCCGGAAACATCGCCCTCATCGACATCGGCAACGGCATCTGCATCGAGCTCTTCGGCGGCGGAGATGAATACATCCCCGAGGGGCATTTCTCCCACCTCGCCATTGCCACCAGCGACGTGGACGCCGCCTTTGCCGCAGCCCTCGCCGCCGGCGCAAAGCCCACCCGTGAGCCCTGCGATATGGTTCTGCCCGCAAATCCTCCCATGCCCGTGCGTCTCTGCTTCGTGGAGGGGCCCGACGGCGAAAGCCTGGAGTTTTTCTGCCCCAAAAAATAGTTTTTTCATAACCGCTTTACAAACCGGGCAAAATAGTGTATAATCATTATCAAGAATGATTACTGTTTAAGAGGTGTCCTATGGCCAGCGCCTATCACAGCATTACCTACGGTCTTTTTCTGCTCGCCGCCTCTGCCGGCGGACGGCACAATGCCTGCATCATCAATACCGCCCAGCAGGTATCCTCCTCTCCGGCCACCGTGAGCATCACCGTGAGCAAGCAAAACCTCACCCATGATTTTATCCTTGCCTCCGGCCGCTTTTCCCTCTCCGTGCTGACGGAGGATGCGCCCTTTGCCCTCTTCCAGCACTTTGGCATGCAGTCCGGCCGGGATGGTGACAAGTTTTCCGGCTTTCCGGATGCCGTCGGCACCGGGGACGGGCTTTTGCGCCTGACAAAATATGCCAACGCCTATTTTACCTGCACCGTTACCGGCAGCTACGATGCAGGAACGCACACGGTCTTTTTCGCAGCAGTGGACGAGGCCGTCTGTCTCGCCCCCGGCAGGAGCGTAAGCTACGGATACTATCAGAAGCACATCAAGGCCGCACAGCCGCCGGCCACATCCGGCTGGCGCTGCACCGTCTGCGGCCATCTTTACCCCGAGGATTCCCTCCCGGCCGATTACATCTGTCCCATCTGCAAGCATGGGGCAACAGATTTCGTCCGGGTCAAATCATCAAATTCATAAGGAGATAACAGCTATGGAACTCAAAGGATCCCGCACCGAAGCCAACCTCATGGCCGCCTTTGCCGGCGAATCCCAGGCCCGCAACAAGTATACCTACTATGCCTCCAAGGCAAAGAAGGACGGCTACGAGCAGATTGCCGCCATCTTCACCGAGACTGCCGATAACGAAAAGGAGCACGCCAAGCTCTGGTTTAAGCTGCTCCATGGCGGTTCCATCGCCGACACCCCCGTAAACCTTGCCGACGCTGCCGCCGGCGAGAACTATGAGTGGACGGAAATGTATGCCGAGTTTGCCCGCGTGGCCCGCGAGGAGGGCTTCCTTGACATCGCCCGCCAGTTTGAGGGCGTTGCAAAGATCGAGAAGGAGCACGAGGAGCGCTACCGCAAGCTGCTGGCAAACATCGAGCAGGGCATCGTCTTCTCCCGCGACGGCGACGTCGTCTGGACCTGCGCAAACTGCGGCCATATCCACATCGGAAAGAACGCCCCCAAGCTTTGCCCCGTCTGCGCCCATCCCCAGGCCTATTTCAAGATCCGCGAAACCAATTATTAAGTCCCTCTCCCCCAAAAAAACTGCCCCGCGCTTTCCATAAGCGCGGGGATTTTTCTTATTTTTTCCTTACCTCTTCATTTTTTCTCTTTTTTGTGATACAATATAGCTGCCACACAGATGAATATTTTTTCCCCAAGACAGACATACCTTTGGTAAAAACGTATGTCTGATCGTTCTCCTGTCTTGGGGTATCTGTGTGGCAACAGGATCGGCTGCGTTTTTCGTGCGCAGCCTCCGCTGCGCACTTTTTTTATTTTCTTTTTCAGGAGGCATTTCGTTATGGATCATTCTGTGCGAGGCTATTTGCATCGGCTTCCTTTGGATCTCCTGGAAAAACTTTACGCGAGCGCGCTTGAGAGCCCCCCGGGCGAATACGTTCCCGAGATCGTGGAACTGATGGGCGAAGTGATCGCCGAGCGTCGAAAGGACGCGAAGGAAGCTCCGGAAGAAAAATAACCGAACAAAAAAAGCGTCCCTGCGTACCGTTGGTACCGCAGGGGCGCAGTTTTTTATTCTCCGAAGGCCCGGGGAAAGAGGCGCATCGCATTCTTAAAAAGGATATTTTCCTTATCTGAATGCGGGACATCCGCCAGCGCGATGCGGGAATACTGGGCGGCGAGGGCGTAGGTGTCCGTGCCGAAGAGGATCTTCTCCGACCCAACCTGCTCCACCGCATATTCGATAACACGGTTCAATACGGAAAGTCCGCCGGAAGTATCCGTATAGATATTTCCGTGCTTTGCGCCGCGGATGGCCTCAATATGCGCCTGCTCCGCAAGATGGGCAATGATCAGCCGCATCCGGGGATACTTATCCGCAAAGCGGGGCATTTCCGTGATGGCGGCGGGATGCATAAGTACCGTCGCACCCAGTCGGTCGGCAAAGGAAAAGATGCGGTCCCCATGCTCGCAGATACGGTATCCGTGCAGTTGGGGATGGATTTTCAGTCCCAACACCCGCGGATGCTCCAGCAGCTCTTCCGCCTGCCGAAAGCTCTCCGGCTTTTCCGGATGAATGACCACCCACTGGAAGAGCTGCGCATCCGCCCGGAGCATCTCGTGCAGAAAGGCATTTTCTTCCGGGATGCCTCTGTCGCTCATTACTGCCGCATAGGTCGAGGCGGCATAGGCGCCGATACCGAAGCGGGCGTATTCCCCTTTCAGAAAATCCAGTCCGTTTCTGTGGGTTCCGGCATACGCCGGCGTATCATACTCGCCCTCGGCCCCATGATTGAAATGGGTATGGATATCGATGGGGGCGCGATCAAACCCGGGAAATTCCATTTTCATTCCCCGGCCTCCCTCTCCGCAAACCGCAGGGCAAAAAGCTCTGCATCGGACAGCTCAAATTCAAAGATAACCGGCTTGCCGGAGAGCCTCCTTACGCTTTCCGCAAAGTCCACCTCTCTGTCCACGCAGTCGCCGAAAAGTTCGCAGCTCTCAAAGCCGGGGATGGGAGCGCCCTCCCCATCCAGGATCCGCAGACGGATACCTCCCCGGGCAGAGGTGCGGAAATTGATAAAAAGCGCATCTCCCGCAAATGCAAAGAGCTTTGTCCGCAGGGTCTTTCTGCGATAGGGCGCCTTTACGGAGGCAAAGCCCTCCCGCCGGCAGGTGTAACGCACAAGGCGCGTGGGTACATCCTGCCAATGGTTTTCAAACACGTAGAGGGAAAGCTCCTCCGGCTCTCCTTCGAAGGCGGAGGGGAGCCGCAAAAGCTCCCCGCAGGCGGGAAAACAGTCACCGTAGACCCAGTTACGGCCGTTTTCCGGCCCCGGCGTAATGATCGCCTCGTCAAACCGATGCCAGCGATAGCCGTCCCGGGAGGACATAAACACGCAGTCGGTCACCGCAAGCCCATACCTCGGCGAAGCCTCCCAGCGTTCCCGCCGCGCTTCTTTTCCGCCGAGACGGTCGTAATTTTCCGTCCATTCCTTCCGCTCCACATATCGGGAGGGAAAGCCCACGTAATATCTCCGGTCATAGGGATAGGCCGAAACCACATTGGTATACAGCGGATACTCCTCCGCATCCCCGAAATCCAGCGCCACCGGTTCGGACCAGTGTTCAAAATCCGCGGATTCCAGCACGCAGATCCCCCGGATCATCTTCTCCTGAAACCGCGGATCCGCAGAAAAGGCTTTTCGCTTCTGGTCGCGGATGAAGCAGAGGTATTTTCCCCGCGCTGCATCGTAATGCAGGGTATTCTGCGTATCGTAGGCAAAACCCTCGGAAATCACTGAGTAGGGGGTAAAATGAATTCCGTCTGCAGAAACCAGACATTGCAGACTGTTTTTCCCGGCGCCCGGATCGGCGTTTTTCGCCATCAGCGCCTTATAGCGCAATTCCGGCGGGCAGTCGGGATTCGGATCCTTCATAACGGTGAAATTATCGGGGATGTTTTTCAGGATGATGTTGTTGTCCGTGCTGCCGTTGTATTCGCAGATGCCGAGATTCGGACGCTCCCATCGGATTCCGTCCCTGCTCTCTGCATAGCATACATTGATGCACATGGGACGATCCTTCCATCCCCATGCCTCATAGTACATCCGGAAAATATTTCCGTCCCGGAAAACGGTAAAAAAGTCGGTACAGTTACCCTCCCACGGGCAGTCAAGGGTCATGACCACCTCTTTCCTGCGCAGCCGGTTTGCCGACAGCTCCGCATCCGTGTGAGTCCAGTCGACCAACCGGTCATCCCAGAATGGGATCAGCCCCCGTTCGCATGCATCCATCTATCTTGCCTCCTGTATCCCATTTTCCTTATTATACCATATTCATTTTCCTTCGCCCACCCCGCGGTTGGGACAACTTTCGCTCCTGTCCGTGACCGTTTTGCGGAAATGTCCCTGCATTTCCGGGCGAACATCAAAAAAGCAGACCGGGCCCGGTCTGCTTATCCTGCTTTTTATTTTTTCTGCTTGAAGTAGAATTTTGATTCGCAGCCCTTGACCAGTCTGCCGATATTGGTTCGGTGCAGCCAGATGACCAGACCGCCCACCAGCAGCGCCTCGCCAAACATCAGCCAGTGGCCGAAATGGAAGATGAGCATGCACACCGGCAGCGCAGCCGCCGCCATGATGGAGCCCAGGGAGATATACCGCGTGCTGACGGAAAAGACAAGGAAAACCAAAAACATCACGGCGATCACCCGCCAGTCAAAAACCAGCAGCATACCCGCCGCGGTGACCACGCCCTTGCCGCCCCGCAGACCGTGCCAGAGGGGGAAGGCATGGCCGAGCACGGCGCCGAGACCGCCGGCAAAGCGGCCATAGAGGCTGAGCTCCGCCCCTGCACCGCCGCAGAGGAAATGGCCGACCACGGCGGCCAGCACGCCCTTGAGCAAATCGCAGAGCAGCACCGCGAGGGCAAATTTCGGGCCGAGATTGCGGTAAACATTGGTGCTTCCGGCGTTTCCGCTGCCCATGGTGCGGATATCCTTGCCCGCAAAGAGGCGGGAGAAGAGAATGGCGGGGTTAAAGCTGCCGAAGACATAGCCGATAACCGCGGCAATGAGAAGCTTCATCCAATCCTGCATGGTCTGTCCTCCCTGTCAGTTTCCGTGAATCTCCGGCGCGGTCTCTCCCTTTTCGCGGATGAGCAGCCGAACCGGCGTTCCCCGCAGGCCGAAGACCGTGCGGATCTGATTTTCGATATAGCGCTGGTAGGAAAAATGGAAAAGCTCCTTGGAATTGCAGAAAATGGCAAATGCCGGGGGCTTGACCGAAACCTGGGTGATGTAATAGAGCTTCAGGCGCTTGCCTTTGTCCGTCGGGGGAGAGACGCGGGCGGTGGCCTCGTTGAGAATGTCGTTGAGCACGCCGGTGGATATGCGCATGGCGTTCTGCTCCGCGACGGAATTGATGGTGTCAAAAAGCAGGGGAATGCGCTGACCCGTCATGGCGGAGATGAAGATGATGGGCGCATAGCTCATAAAGGAGAAGGCCAGCTCCGCTTCCTTGCGGAACTTTTCCATGGTCTTGTCGTCCTTTTCGATGGCATCCCACTTGTTGATGCAGATGACGGAGGCCTTTCCCGCCTCATGGGCGAGGCCGGCGATCTTGGTGTCCTGGTCGGTGACGCCCTCGGTGGCATCCACCATGATGACGCAGACATCCGCCCGCTCCACCGCCATGTGGGCGCGCATGACGCTGTATTTTTCAATGACCTCCTCCACCTTGGACTTGCGGCGGATGCCCGCCGTGTCGATGAAGGTGTAGGCGCCGTGGGCATTGTCCACATCGGCGTCGATGGAGTCGCGGGTGGTGCCCGCCACATTGGAGACGATGACGCGCTTTTCGCCGAGCACATAGTTCATCAGGGAGCTTTTGCCGGAATTGGGCTTGCCGATGACGGCCACGCGGATGCGCTCGCTCTCCTGCTCCGTCTCCTCCTCCGGGGGGAAATGCACAAAGCAGGCATCCAAAAGATCGCCGGTGCCGTGGCCATGGAGGGCGGAAACCTCCACCGGGTCACCAAGCCCCAGGGCGTAAAACTCGTAAAATTCCGGCGGGGGCGCGCCCAGAGCGTCGGATTTGTTAACGCAGACCACCACGGGCTTTCTGGAACGGCGCAGCATCTCCGCCACCTCGCGGTCCTCCGCCGTGACGCCCGTCTGAATGTCGCAGACCAGCACCACCACATCCGCCCGCTCGATGGCGATCTCCGCCTGCAGGCGCATGAAGCGCAGGATCTCGCTGTTGTTTTTCGGCTCAATACCGCCGGTATCCACCAGAGAGAACTTCCGGCTGCGCCATTCCGCATCGGCATAGATGCGGTCGCGGGTGACGCCGGGCGTCTCCTGCACGATGGAGATGCGCTTGCCGGTGATCTTATTAAAAAGCATGGACTTGCCCACATTGGGCCGTCCGACGATGGCAATACAGGGCTTTGCCATGGCTTTTACCTCCTTACTTTGCAAGGCGGCCGCCCCGAAGGGCCTCCGCAAGATCCCCGCCGTCGGTGCCGGAGGTGCAAACCGGCACCCCAAGCCGCCGGGAAAGCTCCGGCAGGGTCATATCGTCGAGGAAAATGTCCTCATCCCGCTTCATGGCGTTGCCGGGAAGGATGACAAATTCGCCAAGCTCCCTTCCGCCAAGCTGCGCGGCAATATCTCCGCCGGTCAGCAGGCCGGAGACATCCACCCCATGCCCGAAAAAGTCATTGCGCACGGGGATTACCTCGATCTCTATTCTATTATGGCATTTTTTTTGAAATTCGTCAACCAATCCGCGCATAAAGCCTGCAGCGGCAAGGCCGGTGACGAGGCTTGCCCGCCGTTTGCGGGCAAAGAGGGGGAATCGCATCCGGGAAAGTGCCTCGCGGAATTCCAGCTCGGTGCGGCGGATCATGCCCACGCCGTTGTCCAGCTGGGGGAAATCCTCATAATATTCCGCCGGCGGAAGCGGCCGGCCTGCCTTGATATAGAGCTCATCGGCCGCGTATACCGTCCGCAGCCCGCGGGTTTTGAGGCACGCATCTCCAAAGCGGTTGCAGAGGGCAATCATCTTCTCCGCATCCGCCGCCCCCACCGGCTGCAGGGGAACAAGCCCCTCGCGGTGGTCGGTCATGCCCAGGGGGATAACGGCGATGGAATGGATGTTCTCGCCGAGACCGACGAGATCTGCAAGCGATTTTTCCAGCACCGCTCCATCATTATAACCGGGGCAGATGACCAGCTGGCAGTTGACCGAAAGGCCGGCCTCCGTAAAGCGGCGCAGCTGATCGAGCACAGGCCCCGCAAAGCGGTTGCACAGAAGCTTTTTGCGCACCTCGGGATCGGTGGCATGGACGGAAACATTGATGGGGGAAAGATGCAGGTCGATGATGCGCTGAAATTCCCGGTCGGAGAGGTTGGTCAGCGTCACATAGTTTCCGAAAAGCAGGGAGAGCCGCTCATCGTCATCCTTAAAATAGAGGCTTTCGCGCATGCCCTCCGGCAGCTGATCAATAAAGCAGAAGATGCACTTGTTGCGGCAGGAGCGGTGCTTATCCATCAGATAGGTCTGAAAGGACAGCCCAAGATCCTCATAGGGCTCGTTATCCAGCCGGAAGGTCAGCTCCTCGCCCTCCCGCAGAACGGTGACCTCGACCCCCGCCTCCGCGGCAAAAAAGCGGTAATCCAGGGCATCGAGGATATCCTCGCCGCCGATGCGCTTGAGCTCATCCCCCACCCGAAGTCCGGCACGGAAGGCAGGGCTTTCCGGGGCAATTTCCGTGATATGTTTCATTTCCGCGCCTCCCTTCGGGCATGGTTTTCTAAAAAAATACAGGGGCATAGCCGGATTTCCCGGCTGCCCCTGTAACTTGGCTTTCGATTACTCAGCTGCCTTTTCGGCGGTCTTGACGACCTCGCGGCCCTTGTAGTACCCGCACTTGGAGCAAGCTCTGTGGGGCAGGATCAAAGCACCGCACTGGGCACACTTGACCAAACCGGGAAGCGTCAGCTTCCAGGTGGAATTGCGTCTCTTGTCGCGTCTCGCCTTGGATGTCTTTCTCTTAGGAACTGCCATTGTTCTACACCTCCCGATCAGTATCTTTTCTTTCCTGCTGCCGCTTGAGAAGCTCCGCCAGACCCGCAAGCCTCGGATCGATCTCATCGGCGGCGCAGTCGCAGTCGCCCGCGTTCAGGTTTTTGCCGCACCGCGAACACAGCCCGCGGCAATCCGGCTGACAGAGGATGACCATGTCGCAGGACAGGATCAGCTCGTCACGGACGACTCCGTGTAAATCCAGCATATCGCCTTCAACATACACATAGTCTTCCAGCTCGGCGTTTTCCGCATTCTCCGTCACCGTCAGGTCCAGGGGAATGTCACAGACAAACTCCGCAGGCTCAAGGCAGCGCGCGCAGGAGGCACGGCCGACCGCATGAATATCGGCCTCCACCGTAACCAGACCGGCGCGGTTGCGAATTTCGCCGGAGATGCGCACAGGATCCGGGAAAATCCGTTCCCCATACATTTCGATATCGCTCATATCCGCGAGAAACTCCAGCGGAAGGGCGGTACCGGGGTTTTTCATCACTTCGGCGACATTCTTCCTCATCTTGCACCTCGGAAAACGCTGTAGAAGAGATTATACATCAAATATGTTCTCTTGTCAATGGATTTTCGCCGAAAAAAACCGTTCTTTCCCTGTGTTTTCCGTTACATCTGTTTATTTTTTCGCCGGGCGGGCAAAATGAGAGAGCTGAAAACTCCATTTCCTCCAAAAAACACAGAAAGGTGATGTGAATTCTCCATGAAAGCAATTCTGCTCTGCGGCGGCGAGGGCACCCGTCTGCGCCCCCTTTCCTCCCGTGTGCCAAAACCCATGGTGCAGCTCTTTGACCGCCCCATCCTCTGGCATACCCTGCGCTGGCTGTCCCTCCACGGCGTTACCGAAGCCGCCCTGACGCTGCGCTGCAAGCCCCATGTCATCCGCGAATACTTTTCCGATGCCGCAGCCTCGCCGATCCCCCTCCGTTTTTTCACCGAGGCGGAGCCCCTCGGCACCGCCGGGGCGGTGCGAGCCTGCCGGGATTTCCTCTCCGGGGATGAGGAGGTCATTGTCGCCAGCGGCGACGGCATCTGCGATCTCGATCTTGGCGCCGCCCTGCGTTTTCACAGAGAACGGGGCGCCGAGGCGACCATGCTGCTCTATTCCCATCCGGAGCCCCTTTCCTACGGCATTGTGCGCACCGATGTGCGCGACCGCGTCACCGGCTTTGCCGAAAAGCCCGGCTGGGGAGAGGTCTTTACCGACCGCATCAACACCGGCATCTACATTCTCTCCCCCGCCGCTATAGACCGCATTCCGCCGGGGGTATTCTACGATTTTTCCGCCGATCTTTTCCCTGCCATGCTGGCCAACGACGCGCCCCTCTGCGCCCTTTGTCTGCCGGGCTACTGGCGCGATCTCGGCAATCCCGCAGAGCTGCTGGCCTGCGCCGCCGACTGCCTTGCGGGAAAGATCGAGCTTTCCCGGGGCAGGGAGGCGGCGGAGCTTCCCGAAGGGGTGGAAATCGAAGGCCCCGTCTATATTTCCGCCGAGGCAAAGCTTCTGCCGCCCTGCCATGTGGGACCCGGCACCCTGCTGCAGGAGGGCGCGTATCTTTCCCCCGGCAGCCGGGCGGCGGGCTCTCTCATCTCCGGCACCCTTGGCGCAGGCGCCGCGGCGGAGGGCGCCATTCTCGACCGAGGGGCGGTGCTCGGCCCCTCGGCGCGGGCAGAGCGGGGCTGCGTCATCGGCTGCGGGGCACGTATCGGCGCCGGGGCGGAAATTGCCCAGGGGGTGCATATCTACCCCGAGGCAACGGTGGAGCCCGGCTGCCGGGTGACCGAATCCCTTCCCGAAGGCGGCCGCCGAATGCCCCGCCCCGTGGCCCACGGCTTTTCCGGCATTGCGGGCAGCGAGCTCGATGCGGAATTCTTCCTGCGGTTGGGCAAAGCCCTCGGGAAGCCCGGCGACCGGGTTCTTCTCGCGGGGGAACCTGCCTGGACGCTGCCCGCCATGGCCGCCGGCGCCTCCGCCGCCGGCATATCCGCCCGGATCGCCGACTGCCCCTTCCCCGCCGTCACCGCCATGTGTTCCCGGCTCTACGGGGCAGGGCTTGCGGTGGATGTGCGCCCGGAGGGGGAGCTTCTGCGGCTGCGCATCTACAGCTCTGAGGGACTTCCTCTGTCGGACGGCGAAATCTCCCGCCTGACCGCCCGGCTGTCGGCGGGAAGCCTGCCCCTCTGCGGCGAAGGCTGCCCGCCGCCGGAAGAGATTTCCGGCACGGAGGGGCTTTATCTTGCCCTGGCCGCCCGGGCCTTTCCCCTGCGGGGCGTCCGCCTCTTTGCCGGGGAGGGAACTCCGCTTCGCCGGGCGCTGGAGCTTGCCGGGGCAAAAATCACCCCCGACGCGCCCCATGCAAGCCTTTCCCCGGACGGGTTTTCCTTTACCCTCCGGGATGAGACCGGCGCGGAGCTTGACTGCGCCCATGCCCGCGCCGCCCTCATTTCCGCCCATCTGCTGGGCGGACAGCACAGCCGGCTCGCCGTGCCGGAGGATGCCCCCGCGGTGCTGGACGGGCTGGCCGCCCGGGCAAAAGTTCCCCTCTTCCGCGCAGGCCGGGATGCCGAGGCGGCGCCGCTGCTTGCCCGGCACCCGGAATTTTCCCACGGCATCCACGGCATTCTCTGCCTTTTCGGCATTCTCAGCCGCCGCGGCATCCGTCTTTCCCATCTGGCGGGGCGGCTGCCCGATTTTCACACCCACAGCACGGAGATCCCCGTGCCCGAAGGGCGCGCCGCCGCCATGCGGCACATCTCGGAGCAGATCGCGCCGCAGAATATGCGCCTTCAGGACGACCGCGGCTCGGTCTCCCTGCGCCCCGCGGCCGACCGGGAGGCCATCGCCCTTTCCGCCGAGGCAAAAAATGCGGAATTTGCCGCAGAAATGTGCGCGGAAATCGAAAAGCTCCTGCGGGATCGACAAACTCTTGCATAATGCCGCAAAAAGTACCTCTTGTGTTTTACCCCTCCCCTGTGGTATAATGACATTGATTTATGATGCCGGCGTAAGGATACGGTGCCTTTTCCCCGTCCCTCCTTCCCGGATAACGGATTACAATCGGATAGCTTTGCAGCCTGTCTCCGGCATTTTTTTGCCGCGGGGCCTCTTCTCTTTGTGCAAAAGAACCGGTTTTCTTCCATATTTTCCCTCTGACATTCAATTCTTTTTCCTTTTTTCACACATTTAGGAGGTACTTTTTTGGCACACAAACTCAAAATCATTCCCCTGGGCGGTCTGCTGGAGATCGGCAAGAATATGACGGTCATCGAGTACGGCAACGATATGATCATCATCGATGCCGGCCTCGCCTTTCCCGATGAGGAAATGCTCGGCGTGGATATGGTCATCCCCGATTTTTCCTACATCCGCGCCAGCAAAAAGAAGGTGCGCGCCCTCATCCTCACCCAAGGCCACGAGGATCACATCGGCGCCATCCCCTACCTGATGACCGAGGTCAACTGTCCCATCTACTGCACGCCGCTGACCGCAGGCCTTGTGGAGCTTAAGCTTGCGGAGCATAAAATGCTCTCCCTGTGCAAGATCCACCGGGTGCATGCCGGGCAGAGCGTCGGCATCGGCTGCTTCAATGTGGAATTTATCCACACCAATCATTCCATTCCCGATGCCGTGGCGCTGGCGGTCACCACCCCCCTCGGCGTCATCTTCCACACCGGCGACTTCAAGATCGACACCACCCCCTACCAGGGCGGCATGGCCGATCTGACCCGCATGGGCGAGCTGAGCAAGGAGGGCATCCTGCTGCTCATGAGCGACTCCACCAATGTGGAGCGCGAGGGCTCCACCATGTCGGAAATGCGGGTCGGCGAATCCATCGGCGCGCTTTTCAAGGGCTGCGACAAGCGCATCATCATCGCAACCTTCGCCTCCAACGTCAGCCGCATCCAGCAGATCATCGACGTGGCCATCAAAAACGGCCGCAAGGTGGCCGTCTCCGGCCGCAGCATGAACAACATTCTCAATCTCTCCCGGGAGCTCGGCTACATCACCGTGCCCGAGGAATCCCTGGTGGATATTTCCGCCATCAACCGCTATCCCCGCAACAAGATCTGCATCATCAGCACCGGCAGCCAGGGCGAACCCATGAGTGCCCTGCACCGCATGGCCTTCTCCTCCCACAAGCAGGTGGAGATCTCCCAGGGCGACCGGGTCATTCTCTCGGCTTCCCCCATTCCCGGCAACGAAAAATCCGTTTCCCGCCTGGTCAACGAGCTTTTCCGCCAGGGTGCGGAGGTCATCTACGAGCGCCTGGCCGAGGTGCACACCTCCGGCCATGCCTGCCAGAATGAGCTCAAAATGATGCTCTCCCTGACACGTCCCCAGTATTTCATGCCCGTTCACGGCGAATACCGCCATCTGCGAGCCCATGCAAACCTCGCCGTCACCTGCGGCATTCCCCAGAAAAATGTTTTCATCAGTGAAAACGGCCGCATTCTTGAATTCTCCAAGGGTGCCGCCCCCAAGCTGCGGGGTACAGTTCCCTCCGGCCAGGTGCTGGTGGACGGCCTCGGCGTGGGAGATATCGGCAGCGTGGTCCTGCGGGACCGCAAGCTGCTCTCCGAGGAGGGTCTCATCGTCATCGCCGTCACCTTCGGCCCCGACGGCAGCGTGGTGGCCGGCCCCGATGTGGTCAGCCGCGGCTTTATCTATATGAAGGAGGCCGATGAGCTCATGGCGGAAATCCGCCGGGAGACCCTCGCCATTCTGGAGGCCTGCCGCTCCCGCGGCGCCACCGACTGGTCCTCCCTGCGCAATGCCATCCGCCGCGGCATTTCCGACAGTCTCTACCGCGACACCATGCGCACCCCCGTCATCCTTCCCATTCTGATGGAGCTGTAAAAAAAGCCAAAGGGAACACCCCGAAAAGGTGTTCCCTTTCGTTATTTTCCGTGGTATAATCAAAGAAAAACGGTCAAAGGAGCAGCGTCATGATCACTGCCTACGAGCACAACATCCGCACCTTTGCGAAGGTCACACCCTCCATGTCCTATTCCGGCAGCCTTGCCGCATGGCAGCCCGCCGCCCGCAAAAAGCTTGCCGAGCTTCTCGGCATGGATCGCTTTGTGGCTGCCGATCCGGAGCTTTCGGTGGAATTTGACCGCCGGCAGGCCGGCTTCCGGGAAATCCGCTTCACCTTTCAGAGCGAGGCCGGCTACCGCCTGCCCTGCCACCTTTGGCTGCCCGAGGGAGTCGAGCGTCCGCCGCTGATGATCTGCCTGCAGGGGCATTCCACCGGCATGCACATCTCCATGGGCCGTCCGAAATTCCCCGGAGATGCCGAAACCATCTCCGGCGGCGACCGGGATTTCTGCGTCCGCGCCGTGGCGGAGGGCTTTGCCGCCCTGGCGCTGGAGCAGCGCAGCTTCGGCGAGTGCGGCGGCACGGAAAAGGGTCCCGACTGCCTACCCTCCGCCCTGACCGCCCTGCTCTCCGGCCGGACGACCATCGGCGAGCGGGTGTGGGATATTTCCCGCGCCATCGATGTACTCTGCACCGAATTCTCCGGGCTTTTTGATGCCGGGCGCATCTGCTGCATGGGAAATTCCGGCGGCGGAACGGCCACAGCCTATGCTGCTGCCCTGGAGGATCGCCTGGTGCTTGCCATGCCCTCCTGCGCCATGTGCACCTTCCGGGATTCCATCGGCGCCATGTTCCACTGTGCCTGCAATTTCGTGCCGCACATCGGCGAATATTTCGATATGGGCGATCTTCTTGCCATGGCCTGCCCCAAATGCTTTGTGCAGGTCAGCGGTAAGGAGGACGGCATCTTCCCGATCGGCGGCGCAAGGGAGGTCTTTTCCGCCGGAAAGGCCGCCTACGACTCCCTCGGCCTCGGCCATCGCTGCCAGCTCGTTGAGGGAGAGGGCGGTCACCGCTTTTATGCCGATGCCGCCTGGCCGCAGGTTCACCGGCTCATGGAAAATCTATAAATTTATCTGTGCAAATCAGCCGCCGCATGGTATAATAATATGCGGAAAGATTTGGGAAAGGAGGTATGTGCCGGATGTCCTCGCTGCGTTCTATCATTATCAAGCGCCTTGTTGCCATCTCCGCCGCGCTGCTCATTGTCGTTCTCGCGCTGACCGTCGGTGTGCAGATTCACACCGAGCAGGCCCTTGCCTGCTCCCAGGCCGCCATCCGCTTCCGGCAGATCGAGCACCTCCTGACCGAAAATCAGGCTGCGCTGGAGGCCACCGTCGCCGCCTATCGCGACACCAGCCTGAACAATGCCCATGCCGTCGCGCATATTCTCGACCATCTTCCCGAAATGCGCACAAACACCGCCGATCTCCGCCGCCTTTCCGATGAGCTGGAGATCGATGAGATCCATATTTTCGACCAAAACGGTGTCATCGTTGCCGGCACAAACCCCGAATACTACGGCTACTCCTTTGATTCCGGAGAGCAGATCGGCTTCTTCAAGCCCATGCTCGCGGACAAGACTCTGGAGCTCTGTCAGGACATTGTCCCCAACACCGCCGAGGGCAGGTATATGCAGTATTCCGCCGTGTGGAGTCCGGCGGGCGAGTACATTCTGCAGGTGGGCATGGATCCCACCGCCATCCTGGAAATGACCGAGAAAAACGAGCTTTCCTACATCTTTACACTGCTGGGCGGCACAACAGGCGTCAGCCTTTATGCCATTGAGCCGAAAAGCGGCGAGATCGTCGGCGCCAGCATTGATGCCCACATGGGCAAAAACATGGCCGATATCGGCATCCGCGCCGAGCGCATCCGCACCGACGGCGGCGGCTTCCACGCCGTGGTGGACGGCACCCGCTCCTGGTGCGTTTTCAAGGAGTTCAACGGCTATCTGCTTGCCCGCATCGTCACCGCAGATGCCCTGTACGGCGACCTGCAGATGAAGGTGCTGGAAATTTTCTTCATCCTGCTCGTCGTGCTTATGTGCACGCTGTTTTCCATCTCCACCTTCATCAACCATTTCGTCATTAAAAATATCCACCGCATCAACGACCGCCTGCAGCGCATTGCCGACGGAAATTTTGATGAAAAAATGGATGTGCACATCTGCCGGGAGTTTTCCTCCTTCTCCACCCATATCAACCACATGGTTCTCCATCTGCTTTCCTCCACGGATAAGCTTTCCTACATTCTCAACCGCACCAATCTGCGCATCGGCGTTTACGAATACTCCCCCAAGATGAAGGGCGTTCGTTTTACCGATTTCGTTCCCGTGCTTCTGGGCATCGGCCCGGACAAGACCCACGAGCTGCGGGCGGATCAGGCTCGCTTCCGGGAATATATCGACAGCCTTCGGGCAAATCCCCTGCCGGAGGATTCCTCCGTGCTCTGCATCGGCGATGACCGCTACATCATCCTCGATGAAATTGCCCGCAACAGCGAAACCTTCGGCATCATCAAGGATATGACCGAGGAGGTGCGCAACCGCCGCCGCATTGAGGCCGAGCGCGATACCGACCTGCTCACCGGCCTCTTCAACCGCCGCGCCATGGAAAAGCGGCTCTCCGAGCTCTTCGCCTTCCCCCAGAAGCTCGGCTGCGCCGCCCTGGTGATGATCGATGCCGACGGTCTCAAGGAGGTCAACGATCTCTACGGCCACGAAAAGGGCGATCTGTATCTGCGGGCCATCGCGGAGCTTTTCCGCACCTTCCCGCGGGAAAACTATCTTGCGGCCCGCCAGGGCGGCGACGAGTTCGTGCTGCTGCTCTACGGCTTTGAGAGCGATGCCGAGCTGCAGGATAGCATCAACGCCCTGAAATATATGCAGTCCCACCGCGCCGCAAACCTCGGCGACATCTCCGTTCCCCTGCGTTTTTCCTTCGGTTACAGCCTCATTCGCGACACCTCCGACCTGGCATGCGCCCTCAAGGAGGCGGACGACCGGATGTATCAGCAGAAAAAGCACCGCAAGGAAACCCTGCTCGGCGATGACCGTACGCTTTTGTAAAATTTCCGCTTGACAAACCGCTCCCGGTGTGCTATTATATTCGGGCATCAAAAATATGCGGGTATGGCGGAATTGGCAGACGCGTAAGATTCAGGTTCTTATGGTCGCAAGGCTGTGCAGGTTCAAGTCCTGTTACCCGCACCAAAAACTCCCGAATGAGATTCATTCGGGAGTTTTCCATATGGTTTATTATTCAATAATTGCTGTAGTCAATTTATCGATAATTCAATTACCGCTTGCTGTTCTTTTTTTTAGAAGAGAATATACTGATTGTGCAAGACAAAAACAAGTCTGCGGAAAGGAAAGAAGTTTATGTTTGACACGACACAAATCGGGAAAAGGATTTCTGAATTTAGAAAAGCAAAGGATATGACGCAGTA
>JAFXIE010000124.1 GCA_017533425.1 Clostridia bacterium
GCATCAACACCCACATCACCGCCGTTTCCGCCGCTGCCTAAGCGCAAAACCGTCTCCCGCAGGGACAGAGAACCGAGGTTCTCTGTCCCTGTTTCTTTTTTGCAAATTCGGCGGAAGTGTGGTAGAATAGAGGCAGCATTCAAAAGGCAAGGAGTCAGAGTATGCAAGGGAAATTAAAACAACACGGTATGTTTGCGCTGGGGGTGGCCGTCTGCTTTGCGGTGGCGGCTGCGGCCATGGCGCTGGAATGGCTCATCCCCGGTGATGTGCTGGGCGCCTCCATCATCGCCCTCTTTTTGGGAACGGCCATCAACAGCTTTTTTCACCCGGCGTGGATCCGCCCCGCCCTGAAATTCACCTCAAAGAAGATCCTGAAGGCCGCCATCATCCTGCTGGGCGCCTCCCTGTCGGTGGGAACCATCCTTTCGGTGGGGAAGATGACCCTCTTTGTTATGATTTTCACCTTTGCCATGTGCTTTGGCGGGGGATATTTCATCAGAAAGCTCTTTGGCCTCAACTGGAAGCTTTCCAATCTCATCTCCGCAGGCACCGGCATCTGCGGCGGCTCTGCGGTGGCGGCGCTGGCGCCGGTCATCGATGCGGAGGATAAGGATGTGGCCTTTGCCCTGTCCTCCACCTTCCTCTTTGATATGGTGATGGTCGCCCTCTATCCCATCATGGGCCGGGCGCTGGGCATGTCGGACATTGCCTATGGCATCTGGGCGGGCACCTCCGTCAACGACACCGCCAGCGTGGTGGCCTCCGGATATGCCTTTTCCGAAATTGCCGGCGATTTTGCCACCATGGTCAAGCTCACCCGTACCGTCGCCATCATTCCCACCATCCTTGTTTTTGCCTTCATTGCCGCCCGCATGAAGCAAAAGGAGCTGAAATCGGCGGCCGGCGGCCAAAAGGTGCGGCTTGCCTCCGTCGTTCCCTGGTTTATCTGCGGATTTCTGCTGCTGGCCGGCGCAAACAGCTTGGGGCTTATCCCCGCGGCGGTGGCCGGACTTCTGAAAAAGGCCAGCAAGCTGCTGATGGTTGCCGCCCTCGCGGCCATCGGCCTCTCCACCAGCATCACCGATTTCAAAAAGGCCGGCCTGCGCCCCATGTTCTATGGGATCACCATCGATACCCTGGTCACCCTGACTGCCCTCGTGGTCATCCGCTGCATGGGACTCATGTAAAAGACAAACAGAGCAAAAAAGGCCGCCTCCATTGCCAAGGGGATTCGACCCAAGGGGGGCAAAAAGTAAGAACCGGTGCCTGATGGCACCGGCTCTTTCTTTGCGCGCTTGAAGGAATTCGAATCCCCGACCTTCCGCTTAGGAGTGACCTCGAAACTCAGTTGTAGAGTCACTTCCTGTACCCGATAATCCCGTATTTTCAAGGCTTTTTCGCACTTTGAGTGTTAAGCTGTGTTACGGAATTACTGCTAATTTTACCCCGTTTTCGACCGTTTCATTAGATGGGAATTAGCAAGAGGTTCGGATTTGGGGAAGCGGTTATATTCCCACAAGATGCCTTTGTTTAATCGCTTGTACCTCGGTCTGTTACCGAGTTTTATTTAATTAACTTACTTCGCTAAATTGAAATTTGACTATTTTACATTCAATACAAAATTTCCACCTTGAAATGAGAATTCACCATTAAACGATACTGTTTCCGTGGAGACGCAAAGAAATCCTAATTTCTCCAACAATCTGCAAGAGGGTGTGTTATCAAGCGCAGTTCCAGCTGTAAAACAGGTTGCACTATTTTCAGTTGCAAAGTATTCAACAAGAGCCCTTGTGCTCTCATAGGCATAACCTTTTGAGTGATATGCGGAGTGAAAACAAAATCCCAAATCGTATATATCACCATCTTTATGAAAGCATACATATCCTATCATATCGCTTGATTCTTTCAAAAAGACAGCAAAAAACAAATTATTTACTGCAAAACCTTTTGTTAATTCTTTTGCACCCTCATCATCTGTTGGAAACGGCAAATCATAGACGGAATATTTTGAATTGTGAAAGTCTACGAATATATTTTTCATTTCTCGCCAATCCGTTTCCGTAAGATTGCGAATATATAACCTGTCGGTTTCTAATCTCATAATGTACCTCTCTGTCAAATTGGAATTTAGCTAACTGATTATACCACATAAATATGAAAAATTCAACACACTAAAGCGAAGAGAAAGCGGCAAGAGTATTTGACTCGACTGATTTGTGATATATTGAAAAGTCTATGGATGGAACATACGCCTGTGCAAATTAGCAGGATTCTGCTAAAAATCCCATTAGCAGGCGATTAGCAAAACGCCGATTTTCTGCTAATTACAATTAGCAAGAAATAGTGCCTCCCTCTGACGAAGGAGGTGGATTTTGCGTAGCAAAAGACGGAGGGAGAGAAAATAGAAAAAGCGAAAATCTCTCCCTCAGTCAGCTTTGCTGACAGCTCCCTCGTCAGAGGGAGCCAAGATGACAGAATTCCTTTATTTATGCGGTTTTTGGCGCGCTTGCAGGAATTCTGAAGCCTGGCTTTGCAGGGAAGCCGGATATTGCGGCGGAGTTCTTTTCAAGCAAAGCCACATATTCCTTGCGGAATATGCCAAGGGGATTCGACCTAAGGGGGCAAAAAGAAAGAGCTGACGCCAGATGGCATCGGCTCTTTCTTGGCGCGCTTGAAGGAATTCGAATCCCCGACCTTCCGCTTAGGAGGCGGATGCTCTATCCTGCTGAGCTACAAGCGCACATGGGCTGCGGATACTCCGATATTATATTTCTTTTTGCGCCGTTTGTCAATGCTCTGCGGTTGACAGCGGGAGCCGAAGCGGGTATACTTTAATCAAACCACAGGCAAATCAAGAGAAAATGGGGGAAAGGCGCAGGGGAATTTCTCTGCCTTGCCAAGACCCGGCTGCGGATGTATGCATAATCCGACTTTATTTTTTGCAAAATGTGTGATATAATAGACCCGTAAGGATGTTTTTGCCATTCCCCTCCGGTGAGAAAGGATATAAAGATGAGCATGAATGTAAAAAAAGAGCCCAAGGTTTTCATCGTTGAGACCGGGGAGGAAATTGTCCGCATTTCCGAGGATGTGCTTGCCACGGTGGCCGGCCTTGCCGCCGCCGAGGTGGAGGGTGTCGCCGGGCTGAACGGCAACGTGGCCGAAAGCCTGCTTTCCCTGATGGGCAGGAAGAATCCCGCCGCCGGCGTCCGCGTCTGCGAAGGGGAGAAGGGTCTCGTTCTGGAGGTCAATCTCACCCTGGCCTATGGCCACAGTGCGCCCCGCGTTGCCTGCCGGGTGCAGAAGGCGGTGCTTTCCGCCGTGGAGGATATGACCGGCATCGCCCCCGTGGCTGTCAATGTGGCCATCACCGATGTGGCCATGCCCAAGGCCGAGGCCTGAGCCGCACCCCGATTGTTTTTGCAAAAAAATAAGCCCCGCAGCACGGATTTTCGTGCGGCGGGGCTTTGCTTATGGGATTGTTAATATGCGAAGTACTTTTTCTGCAGGGCTTCCACGCGGCCGTGGAGAATGTTGAGAAGCTCTGCGGCCTTCTCATCGCCGCAGCGGTAGTCCTTCATCAGGCGGCCTTCCTCAAAGCAGAGCTCGTCGTGCAGGGGGAAGTAATACTCCAGCAGGAAGCGGCCGAACTGCACAAAGCGGAAATCGCCGGCCAGGCGGGGCTCGCGGCTGATGTTGTCGATGCAGACGGTGTACTTATCCTTGATGGACTCGATGAGGCTCTTGCGCTCGTTTTCCGGCGCAAAGACCATGGTGGCACCCACGTTCCAGCCGGGGTTGTTGATGGTGGAGTGGCCGTCGGAGGAGCCGACAACGGGGAAATCCAGACCGCGGGCGCGGGCCTGCTCATATTTGAAGACCTGATACTCGTTCTGCTCCAGGTAGGTCTCGCCGCCCAGCAGCTCAAAGGCATCGAACTCGCCGGAATCAAAGAGGGCATCGGTGAGCTTCTCGGGCACGTTGAGAGAAGATCCCTGGATCCAGTAGGGGTGGCAGAAGATGGCCAGGCCGTCGGCCTCGCGGATCTTGCGGAACTCCCAGATGCAGGCGGCGTAGGTGTAGCGGTCAACCCCCTCGGGGATGTCCAGCTCGTCGGCAAGCTTCATAACCTCGGCGCGGAAGGCGTCATCCGTCATGATGGGGCGGGTCTCGCCGGTGAAGGAGCGGACGGAGGGATCGGTGCCGAAATCGATATTGTTCTGGCAGGATTCCACCTGGCTTGCCACGCTCCACAGGCCGCCGAAGTTAACGATGTGCACGCGGTTGTCGGGCAGATGGCACTCCTCACCGGGGCAGAGGTTCAGATCGATCTTGACATCCTTATAGGCTTCGATGGCCTCCAGAGAGCCGTAGTAGCGGTGGTGATCGGTGATGGCGAGGAAGTCATAGCCGCCCTTGCGGAAGTTTGCGGCCACGATGGCGGGATCCTCCCGGCCGTCGGAACGGTTGGAATGCAGGTGCAGGTCGCCGCGGAAGGGATAGCGGCCCTTCATATCCGCATGCAGGCTGTAGACGGAAAGGCGAACCTTGGGCTGCTTTTTGCCGATCAGCTCATCAAAGATAATGTACCAGGGCTGCTCGCCGGTGAAGGTGAAATCAAAGCGGATGCAGCCGTCCTCGTCGGGGGTGAGCTGCAGGGTGGTGATGAGGGTCTCGCGGGTGTTGGAGATGGTATCGTAGTCGCGGTCATTGCGGGGCTGAACGTAAACGGTGTAGGTGTGACCCTGCTGGAATGCGGCGTGCCAGCCAAGGGGCTTGATGGTCACACGGGCGGGTTCGTTTTCGATAAACACCTTGGGAAAAATGTCATAGGAATGCATATCGTCGCTCATTTTGCCCGCGCCGAATTTTTCGCGGAGCTTGGGATCGTTCATATCGGTTTCCTCCGTCAGTTTATGTAATTCATGGCGTGGTTTCATTATACACCCCGCCGGAAAAAATAGCAACCGAGCGGGAGAATTTTTTGTGCTGCCGACGGCGGGGAAAAACGGTTGAAACCGGGGCGGAAATATGCTACAATAAACTGAATATGTATGTATAGGAGGACGCAGACATGGACAATTCACTGCCCGCCGTCAATATTATGGGCGTGCGGATCCATAATGTCACCATGCAGGAGGCGCTGGCGCACCTCTCCGGCATGCTGTCCCGCGGCGAGCGGGGCTATGTGGTGACGCCCAACGCCGAGATTGTCTATCTCGGCCGCCGGGATGAGGCCGCCCGCGAGGTGCTCAACGGCGCGGCTCTTTCCGTTCCGGACGGGATCGGCGTGGTGCGTGCGGCCTCCGTTTACGGAACGCCCGTCAGGGAGAAGGTGGCGGGGGTGGAGCTGGCGGAAAACCTGCTGCCCGAGCTTGTGGCGCAGGAAAAGAGCCTCTACATCCTCGGCGCCAAGCCCGGCGTTGCCGAGCGTGCGGCCAAAAACCTCACGCAGAAGTATCCCGGGCTGAAGATCGCCGGCGTGCATGACGGATATTTCAAGGAGGATGCCGAGGTGCTGCCCGGCATCCGCGAATCGGGGGCGGCGGTCTGCTTTGTCTGCCTGGGCTGCCCCAAGCAGGAGTTCTGGATGCGCAAAAACCTCGAGGCCTCCGGCTGCTGCCTGATGCTCGGCGTCGGCGGCTCGGTGGATATCTATGCCGGCGAGGCGCAGCGCGCCCCGAAGATCTTTATCAGGCTGGGACTTGAGTGGTTCTACCGGCTGCTCCGGCAGCCCAGCCGCATCGGCCGGATGATGAGCCTGCCGAAATTTCTGCTGCTCGCCATGGGCGACCGCATCACCGGAAAGAAATGGAGTGACGAGAAATGAAGGTTAAACTGATTTGCCATACCCCCGATCCCGAGCGCCTGGTGGCGGCTGCCGCCCGGGTTTGCTACTCTGCCGACGGCTTTGAGGAGGAGATGGATAAGCTCACGGACGAGCGAGTGGATAAATTTGTGCATATGCTCACCGAGATCGGCCACGAAAGCCCCATTGAGCATGCCTCTTTTACCTTTGATATCGACGGGGTTTCCCGCTCCCTGCTGGCGCAGATCACCCGTCACCGCATCGCATCCTTTTCCGTGCGCTCCCAGCGCTATGTGAAATACGACGATTTTCATTTTGTCGTGCCCCCCGCCATTGCCGGCAATCTGGAGGCCAGTGCGGAATACACCCGCGCCATGGAGGAGGACATCGCCCACTACCGCAGCCTGACGGATATTCTCTACCGGCAGCATTACGAGGCGCTGCTGGCCGAAGGGCTGGATGAAAAAGCCGCCGCAAAGCAGGCGGAGAAGACGGCCATCGAGGATGCCCGCTTTGTGCTGCCCAATGCGGCCGAAACCCGCATTATGATGACCATGAATGCCCGGTCGCTCTACAATTTCTTCCGCCTGCGCTGCTGCAACCGCGCCCAGTGGGAGATCCGGGAGCTGGCCTGGGCCATGCTGCGGGAGGTTCGCCGCGTTGCCCCCACCCTCTTTGCCAATGCAGGCCCCGCCTGTCTGCGCGGCGCCTGCGATCAGGGCCGCATGAGCTGCAAAAAGATGGTGGAGGTTCGCCGCCGGTCCCAGGAGCTTTGCGAAAAATAAGCAGTAAGTAAGGAAAGAAGCCAGATGAAGGGTAAACTTGTGGTACTGGAGGGCGTGGATGCCTCGGGCAAGACCACCCAGTACGAGCTTTTGAAAAAACGCCTTGCCGCCGACGGTGTCGCCGTGCATCCCATAACCTTCCCCTGCTACGACAGCCCCTCCAGCGCGCCGGTGCGCCTCTATCTGGACGGCGCCTTCGGCAGCAGGCCGGAGGATGTCAATGCCTATGCCGCCTCGGCGCTTTACGCGGTGGATCGCTTTGCCTCCTATAAAACCGACTGGGGCAGAGATTATGAGCAGGGGGGCTTTATCCTTGCCGCCCGCTATACCACCTCCAACGCCGTCCATCAGGCGGTGAAGCCCCCCGCGGGGGAGCGGGAGACCTACCTTTCCTGGCTGTATGAATTTGAATTTGATAAAATGGGGCTGCCCAAGCCCGATCTGGTGCTCTTTCTCGATGTGCCGCCGGAGATCTCCCTGAAGCTGCTGGCCTCCCGCCGGGATGTCACCGGCCAGCGGGACATTCACGAGGAGGATCCCGGCTACCTGACCCGGTGCTACGAGGCGGCGGTGGCCGCGGCGGAGCATTACGGCTGGCAGCGTATCCACTGCACCGAGGGGGAGAGCCTTCGCTCGGTGGAGGATATCTCCGATGAGCTCTATGCCCACATCCGCGCCCTGCTCTGAGGCGAAATAAGGAGGAAATCGAAATGGTATGTGTCATTCTTGCCGACGGATTTGAAGAAATGGAGGCCATCGCCCCCATCGATCTTCTGCGCCGTGCCGGCGTGGAGGTTATCACCGCATCCATCATGGAGACCCGCCGGGTGGTGGGCGGCCACGGCATCCCCATGGAGGCCGACTGCCTGCTTTCCGAGGTGTCCGGCTGTGAGATGGTGGTGCTGCCCGGCGGCCTCGGCTGCCTGCAGAATATGCAGAAAAGCGCCGCGCTGACGGAATTTTTGCACAAATGCGATGCCGACGGGGGGATGCTTGCCGCCATCTGCGCCGCACCCACCCATCTTTCCGCCCTGGGGCTGCTGCGCGGGGCACATGCCGTCTGCTATCCCGCCATGGCGGAGGAGCTGACCGATGCCCGCTACTGCGAGGATCAGTCGGTGGTGCGGGACGGCCGCATCATCACCGGCGAGGCAGCCGGCTCGGCCACGGAATTTGCTCTGAAGCTCTGCGAGGCAATGGTGGGCTATGAGGCAGCCGAGCGGGTGCGCAAATCCATCCATTTCACCAGCCACACCAAGGGGCTGGACTAAGAGGAAAGTGTGAAAACAGTGGCAAAAAAGGTTAAATCCCCCGAAAAAAGTGCCGCCACCGGCATGCAGGTCTATTGGAGCACGGTGCGCTATGTGGCGTTTGTGCTGGCCTGCGCCGTTGTGCTCAGCGTCGTCTTTATCCTGCTGTGCAACGATATGTTCTCCTTTGTCAAACCGGCGGCGGAGTTTACCATCGTCATCACCGAGCAAAACGATACGGCGGCGGAGGTGGCCGATGATCTCAAAACCAACGGGATCATCAACATCCCCTTCTTTTTCCGCTTCTATGCCTTCATCACCGGCGACCGCGAGCTGGCGCCGGGCACCTTTGAGCTTTCCTCCTCCATGGGCTATGAGGCCATTCTCTTAAAGATCGGCAAGAAGAATGCCCCCCGCGAAACGGTGGATGTCACCGTGCCGGAGGGCTATACCCAGAAGGAAATTTTTGCCCTGCTGGAGCAGAAGGGCGTCTGCACGGCGGAGGCGCTGGCAAAATCCGCCAAGGAGGACGAGTTCAACTACTCCTTCCTGGAGGGAAAGACCGTCACGGACAACTGGCTGGAGGGCTATCTCTTCCCCGATACCTATACCTTCTATGTGGATGACACCCCCAAGCGCGTCATCAAGAAATTCCTCGCAAACTTCTCCAACAAAATGACCCTGACCCTGCGCCAGCGGGCACAGGAGCTGGGCATGACCCTGGAGGAGATCGTCATCGTCGCCTCCATGGTCGAGGAGGAGGCGCGGCTGGATGAGGACCGCAAGGTCATCGCCTCGGTCATCTACAACCGGCTGGAGAGCGCCGATTTCAAATGCCTGCAGATCGATGCCACGGTGCTCTATGCCCTGGGCGAGCACAAGGATAAGCTAACCGATGCCGATCTGAAGGTCAACAGCCCCTACAACACCTATATCGTGGAGGGTCTGCCCAAGGGTCCCATCACAAACCCCGGCCTCAATGCCCTCTATGCAGCCCTTTACCCCGCCACCTCCAAGTACTATTACTATGTGGCGCGCCCCGACGGCTCCCACTATTTTGCCCAGACCAGCGCACAGCACCAGGCCAACATCCGCAAGGCGCAGGCCGAGTTTGAGGCGGCGGCCAAGGCAACCCCCGCCCCATGATCCCGGAGCTGCTGGCCCCTGCGGGGGATCCCGAAAAGCTGCGGGCTGCGCTGGATTTCGGCGCGGACGCCGTCTATCTTGCCGGCACGGCCTACGGCATGCGCAGCAATGCCGGAAATTTCACCCCGGAGGAGCTGGAGGAGGCCATTCGCCTTGCCCACAGCCGCGGTGTGCGGGTGTATGTAACGGTCAACACCATGCCGCGCAATGAGGAGCTGCCTGCCCTGCCGGAATATCTGCGAAAGCTGGAGCGCTTTGGGGCGGATGCCCTCATCGTGGCCGATCTCGGCGTTGCCGCCATGGCAAAGCGCTGCGCGCCGAATACCCCGCTGCACGTCAGCACCCAGGCCTCGGTGACCAACTATGCCGCCGCCCTCGCCTGGCGGGAGCTCGGCGCCAGCCGTATCGTCCTCGCCCGGGAGCTGACCCTTCGCGAGATTGCGGAGATCCGCGAGCGCATTCCGCCGGAGCTGGAGCTGGAATGCTTTGTCCACGGAGCCATGTGCGTGGCCTATTCCGGCCGCTGCCTGCTTTCCTCCGCCCTGATGGGGCGGGATGCCTCCCGCGGGATGTGCACCCAGCCCTGCCGCTGGAGCTATTCGCTGGTGGAGGAGAAGCGCCCCGGCATCTACATCCCTGTGGAGGAGGCCGAAGGGGAGAGCTACATCTTCAATTCCTGCGATCTGCGCATGATCGAGCATATTCCCGCCATGGCCGCCGCCGGCATCGATTCGCTGAAGATCGAGGGTCGGGGAAAGACGGCCTACTATGCCGCCGCCATCACCAATGCCTATCGGCTGGCGCTGGACGGCTATGCCCGGGAGGGCGCGGCCTGGGTTTGTCCGCCGGAGCTGCTTTCCGAGACGGAAAAGCTCAGCCACCGCCCCTATGATACCGGCTTTTTCTTTGGAAAGCACGACCTGCAGACCCGCCGCAGCGGAGAATACATCCGCCCCTGGGATCTTGCGGCGCTGCAGCTTTCCTGCGAGGGCAGCAAAGCCCTGCTTCTTCAGAAGAACCACTTTGCCCCCGGGGACCGGCTGGAATGGCTCGTTCCCCGGCAGATGCCCCGGCGGGCGGAGCTTCTTTCCCTGCGGGATACGGAGGGAAACGCTCTGGATGCCGCCCGCCATCCCCTGCAGCGGGTGGTGGCGGAGTTTGCGGAACCGGTTCCGCAAGGCGCCATCCTGCGCAAAGAGATCATAAACCCGTAAAGGGAGAATACAGAGATGGAAAACGATCTTGAATTCATCCGCCGGCCGGAGTCCGGCCGCACCTTCCGCGCCGCCCTGTTTGATTTTGACGGAACACTTTCCCTCATCCGGGAGGGCTGGCAGGAGGTCATGGTGCCCTATTTTGTGGAGGTGCTTTCTGCCGCCCCGGAGGCCTTCCGGGAGAGCGAGGCGGAGCTCACCGCCGTGGTGCGGGAATTTGTCGACCGGCTGACGGGCAAGCAGACCATCTTCCAGTGCATGGCGCTGGATGATGCCGTGGCTGCCCGCGGTGGCCGGCGGCAGGATCCGATGATCTATAAAAATGAGTATCTCCGCCGGCTGTATCTGCACATCAACGACCGGCTGGAGGGGCTGCGCAGCGGGAAAATTGCCCCCTCGGAGCTGTTGGTGCGCGGGGCGGAGGAATTTTTGCAGAAGCTCTGCGATATGGGCATCGCCCTCTATCTTGCCAGCGGCACCGATCAGCCCGCCGTCCGCGAGGAGGCAAAGCTTTTGGGGGTGGATCGCTATTTCGGCGAGCATGTCTACGGCGCGCTGGATGCGCACGCCACCGACTGCACCAAGGAGCTGGTCATCCGCCGCATCCTTTCCGAAACCGGGCTGACGGGCGAAGAGCTGCTCTCCTTTGGGGACGGCTATGTGGAAATTGAGCTGGTGGCCGGCCTCGGCGGCTATGCCGTGGCGGTGGCCACCGATGAAAAGACCCGCGCCGGGGTGGATCCCTGGAAGCGGGAACGGCTGATCGCCGCCGGTGCCTCGGCGGTGGTGCCGGATTTTGCCGAGCCCGATCGACTGGCCGATCTCATCCGGAACCGGGAGGAATAAGCCGATATGAACCGTGCGCGTCTGCAGGAGCTGCTTGGCCGGACAAAGGCTGTCCGCATCGCCGTTCTCGGCGATTTTTGCCTGGATAAATATCTCTATATCGATGCCTCTCTGGACGAGCCCTCCCTGGAAACCGGGCTGACGGCCTTTCAGGTGACGGGGCGCAAGCTTTCCCCCGGCGGGGCGGGCAACGTATGCGCAAATCTTGCCGCCCTCGGGGCGCAGGTGATGGCGCTGGGCGTGATCGGCAACGACGGCGAGGGGTATGATCTTGTGCGTGCGCTGGATGCCCGCGGCATCAGACACGACCTGGTGCGCTCCGATTTCCGCTGCACCTCCACCTATATCAAGCCCATGCGCTCCGGCGACGGCGGCTATACCGAGCAGAACCGGCTGGATCTGAAGAATTTTGCCCCCCTTTCCGCAGCGGATGAGGAGGCGCTTCTCCGATCCCTGTCGGCCGCCGCGGAGAAAAGCGATGCCATTCTCGTGGTGGATCAGTTCCTGGAGGAGAATTGCGGCACCGTCAACTGCCGGGTGAAGAAGGCCCTTGCGGAGATCGCAGAGGAAAACCCGGAGCTTGTGATCTTTGCCGATTCCCGGGCCTTTATCCACACCTTCCGCGAATGCGTCATCAAATGCAATAATTTTGAGGCCGTCCGTATTTTCGACCCCGAAAATTCCGACCCCACCCCCGCGGAGGTGGAGGCGGCAGGCCGCCGGCTTTCGGCGGCACAGGGTCGCCCCGTGTATGTCACCCTCGGCGGCGAGGGGATGCTGGTTTTCAGCGGGGACGCGGCGGAGCATGTGCCCGCCCTGCGGGTTTCCGGCCCCTTTGATTTCTGCGGCGCGGGGGATTCGGCCTCCGCCGGCATCACCCTGGCTCTGGCTCTCGGCGCAAGCCCTGCCGAGGCGGCGGCGCTGGGAAACCTCGTGGCGGCGGTCACCATCCGTAAAATCGGCGAAACGGGAACTGCAAGCCCGGAGGAGCTGCTGGCGCTTCTGTAAGACAAAAAAATGCGAACCCCGACAGGTTTTGCGCTGTCGGGGTTCGCTCTTTCTTTATGCATCGTAGACGTAGAGGTTTCCGTAGCTCCAGTTGTCTTCCTTGCAGCCGAGATCCCGGTCGAAGGTCAGCCAAACCCAGCGGGTGCGCTTTCCGCAGGGGACGGGGATGACGGTGCCCCAGCCGCGGAAGCCGCCGTCGTCATAATCGCAGGAGAGCCGCCGCGGATGGGCGGGATCCTCCAGGCAAACGCAGGCATATTCCGCCCGGGCGTCAAAGCGCCGGCCGTATACAAGGTGCTTTTTTCCGCCAAAGAAGAGGAGGCTTCCGCCGGTGACGCCAACATCCTCCACCATAGCCTCAAAGCGGTAGCTTGCAAAGGGCTCCTCCGAGGAGAAAATGAAATAGCGGTAGGTGTCGTGCCCCTCCACCCGGCTGACCCGGCAGATGGACATATACCAGCGGCCTTCCGCTTGGTCGTAGAGCAGGTCGGGATCCTCGTCCCCCGCTTTTCCCAGCCACAGGGTATCGTCGGAGAGCCTTCCGTCGCCGGGGATGCCCGATTGGGTGGGCATGCGCTCGGCATCGATGAGCTGCAGGCCAAAGCGGGGATCGCCGTCGAACTCCGCGTGCATCAGGTAATGGCCGCCGTGGAAGGCGCAGGCCCACAGCAGCCACTTTTTTTGCCGCCGGTCATAGATGAGGCTGGTGGCCACATCGTTGTGCCAGCGGCCGTCGCCGTAATCAAAGAAGATGGCGCCCTCCATGCGGAAATCGCAGAGCCCCGGCGTCCAGGAGACGACGCTCTGGAAGCCGCCGGAGCCCGAACGGGTGCTCCAGGTGATGAAAAGGCGGCCGTTTTCCATGAGGGGGGTGCCGTCCTCATAGCGGATGGGGCGCGGATCGGCATGGCAGACGCCGCCATCCAGGCAGAAGGTAACCTCGCGCACCGAAAGGGAACCGCCGCAGGGGGCGGCAAGCAGAGCCGCCGTGGCGGCAGAAAAGATATCCTCACAGTCCATATCGGCAAAGGCGGGGATGTGCAGGGGGGAAAGCTGGCGGCGCTCCCTGCCGATAAGGGTGATAAAGGCGATGCGCACCTGCCAGGTGACCTGCAGCCGCAGCCCCGGCTCGGCGGGAATATCCGATGCCAGAAGCTCGGCGGCATCCCCCTCCCGGCGGAGGGCGAAACTCTCGCCGCAGCGGGTCAGCAGCAGGCGCACCTCTTTATCCTGTGTGCGAAAGGAGAAACCCACGGCGCAGTCCTCATCCAGCGAATCGACCGTCAGCTCGTAGGTGGCATAGGGGAAAAAGCGGCCGATCAGGCGCGCAACACAACCCTTTCCGGCGGCGCGGTAGCACCCGCCGGAGATCTCCTCCCGCACATCGCCGTCGCGCACAAGCTCAGGGTAGGGGTCGCCCCGGCCGTCGGTGTGCAGCCAGTCGCGGGCAAGGCTCATCTCGCCCAGGGGAAGCCGCAGCGTATTGCAGGGATTGAAGGAAAAGCGCCGGCGGAAAAAGAGATCCGCAGGGCTCTGGGGGAGGGTGGGGTTCTGCATGGAATTGCACCGCCTTTGGAAAATGTGTCCTTTGTGGCATTATACAAATCCCCTCCGGTTTTGTCAAGCTGAAAAAGGCAATTGCTTCCATGCCGTTGACAAGCGGGCGATTTTCCGTTAAAATAGAATGGATCAAATGTGCCTTGGAACTGCCCCTGAAAGGAGGCTCCCTGTGAAACGCAAAACCTTTCTTTGTATACTCATTGCGGCGCTGGTGCTGTCCGTCGTCTGCGTTCCCGCCGCGGCGGAGCTTTCCGCCGGGGACAGCCTTGTTACCCAGAAATATCTGGAGAAAACCGTCAAGCCTGCCCTGATCCTGCAGATCAAGGACAAGGCGGATGCGGGCTTCTCTGCGGATAACGGCCTCATCAAGGATATTTCCGGAAATTACAACGATTATGTTGTGCGCCTCTCCAAGTCCGGCCTGGCAAAGCACATGGCCGAGCTTGCCTATCAGAAGCTGGTGGCCTCCCGCTCCTCCTATCTGCGCACCACGGGCACCCGTCTTGTGCTCAACAAGGGGGATGTGCTGCGCGGCGCCCTCGGCTCGACCTACACCCTCTATTCCGGCGCCGTGTGGATCGGCGGCACGGGCGCCGTGGTCAACACCGCCACCGGCACGGAGCATGCGGCGGTCACCATGGTCAAATACAACCGCTATATTCAAACGGAGAAGACCGCCACCACCCTGACGGCCACCCAGAACGGAACGGAAATTTTCGTGGCCGGCGCCTACAAGATCACCCGCGCCGATTACTATGATCAGCAGAATGAGGATATGGCCTTTGCCCTGCGGCAGATGCACCTCATGAGCGGCACGCCCGACGGCATGAAGCTGCCAAAGCAGCTCACCCGCGGCGAGGGTCTCGTCTTTATGCTCAATTTCCTCGGCGTGGCCGATGAGGCCGCCAAAACGGAGGGCGAAATGCCCTTCAAGGACATTCCAGGCTGGCTGCGCCCCTATGCCGCCTATGCCTGGCAGCATAAGCTCATTGCCGGAACCTCCGCCACCACCTACAAGCCCGATGACCCCATGACCGATTTCGAGTTTGTTTCCCTGCTTTTGCGTATTCTCGGCTACAGCGATACGAACGGCAAGGATTTCGTCTGGAAATATTCCCTGGATAAGGCCGCAAGCCTCGGTATCTACACCGCGAAGGAAATTTCCTATCTGGATGCGGGCAATTTCGTCCGTGACAAGGCGGTTTATTCCCTCTACTATCTCCTGGATGCCAAGCGAACCGACGGAAAAACCATGCTGTCCTTCCTCATTGACAGCGAGGTGACCACCGTGGAGGAATCCGCCGCCGCCCGCAAAAACATTGCGCGGCAAAGATAACAGAATCAAAAAGGACGAAGAATTTTAAAGAATTCCTCGTCCTTTTTCTTCAAAGAAGGACAGATTTTATAAAAAAGGAGCTTACCCATGATCCCTGTCCAACGCGTGCTGGAAAAACTGGATGAATACCTGCGAAAAGGGGATTTTTCCGCGGCGGAGCGTCACCTTGCCTATTGGGCGGCGGAGGCCGCGGGGGATGTGCGCGCCCGCATTCTCATCGGAAATGAGCAGATGGGGCTTTTCCGCAAGCTCGGCCGGGAGGCGGATGCCCTGGCCGCCGCCGAGGAGACCCTTTCCCTCCTGCGGCGGGAGGGGCTTGCCGGCCAGGTGGGCGGGGCGACCACCCTGCTCAATGCCGCCACCGTCTGCAAGGCCTTTGGACGGACGGAGGAGGCCATTGCCCTGTATGCGGAGGCTCGCGGCATCTATGAGACCGGCCTTTCCCCCAAGGATCCCCGCCGGGCGGGGCTGTATAACAATATGGCGCTGGCGCTGGTGGATGCGGGAGAGTTTGCGCAGGCAAAGGAGCTCTACCGCGCCGCCCTTGCGGTGCTGGAGGGGCAGGCGGAATGCGCGCCGGAGGCGGCGGTGACGGAGCTCAACCTGGCCTCTGCCGCGGAGGCGGAGCTGGGGCTGTATGAGGCCGATGCGATCATCGCCGGGCACCTGGATCGGGCAGAGGAGCTGCTGGAGGCGCCGGTGGCCTGGGACGGAAATTACGGCTACGTCTGCGAAAAGTGCGCCGCGGTCTTTCACTATTACGGCCGCTTCTTCTTCGGCGAAGAGTTGGAGCGGCGGGCAGAAAGGATCCGGAAGGCATGAAAGGATTGGAGCTTTGCCGCCGTTTCTATGCGGAATACGGCGAAGAGCTGCTGGCGCAGTTTCCCGAAATTGCTCCCCATGCGGCGGTGGGACTGTGCGGCGCGGGCAGCGAATGCCTGGGTTTTGATGATGATATCTCCCGGGATCATGATTTTGAGCCGGGCTTTTGCATTTTTCTGCCCGGAGAGGATCTTGTCGGCCGGCGGCAGGAATTTCTGCTTGCCCGCGCCTATGATAAGCTGCCGAGGGAGTTTCTCGGCTGCGCGCGCAGCCGCATCTCCCCAGTGGGCGGCAACCGCCACGGGGTGCTGCGCCTTGCGGATTTTCTCCGCGCCCACACGGGAAGCCCGGATGGCCGCCTTTCGCTGACCGATTGGCTGCGCCTGCCGGAGCAGAGCCTGCTGGAGGTCACCTGCGGGGCGCTTTGGCGGGATGACGGGGGCGAGTTTTCCCGCATTCGCGCCTCCCTTTCCCGGATGCCGGAGGATGTGCGCCGAAAAAAGCTCGCCGGCGAGCTGCTTCTCATGGGGCAGGCGGGGCAGTACAATTATCCCCGCTGTCTCCGCCGGGGGGATGCCGGCGCGGCGGGACTTTGCGCGGCGGAATTTGTCCGCAGCGCGCTGCATGCGGCCCATCTGCTGGCCGGGCGGTATATGCCCTATTACAAGTGGGCCTTCCGCTCCCTTGACGACCTGCCGGAGTTTTCCGACTTGCGGCAGCCCCTGGAGCGCCTGCTTTCCGTCGGTGGGGTGCAGGAGGCGGAGCGGGTGACGGCGCTCATCCTTGCCGCCCTGCGGGCGCAGGGTCTCTCCGACAGCCCCTCCGAGGAGGCGGAGGCGCATGCCTACGCCGTGAACAACACCGTCCGGGCTAGTGAGCTTCGCAATCTGCATATCCTCGCGGGAGTTTAATAAGAAAAGGACAGAGAAACATCTCTGTCCTTTCTCTTTGCAGCCCCCCATAGGGACTTGCGTCCCCGATTGTCCAAAACCTTGCCTCTCCCCCTGGGAGAGGTGGCCGAGCGCAGCGAGGCCGGAGAGGGAAATTTGCAAGCCCTCTCAGTCGGCTTCGCCGACAGCTCTCCCGGAGGGAGAGCCAAGAGGGAGAGAAAAGCCTTGCGGAATACTTGTAGGGGCGGCAACCTGCCGCCCGCTTTTGCCGGGATATCGATATACGGATAACAGGAAAGACTCGTTCGTACCTTTCTTACGGAAGAAAGGTACCCCAAAGACCGCCAAAAGGAGGTGGGCTTACGCCCCCTCCCTTGGAACCCACCCC
>JAFXIE010000125.1 GCA_017533425.1 Clostridia bacterium
CGATGACGGTGACGGGGATAACCTTGCCGTTCTCGTCAAAGATCTGGGTCATGCCCACTTTTTTGCCGATAATTGCTTTGTTTAACATGTTTTTCCTCCTCGTAAGGTTATTGGTTGACGGGATCTCCGCCAACATGACCCTCCGGCTGCCGTGAGATGACCGCCGGAAAAGGGCATTGGACGCTTATCGCAAGCCGCGTCCGCCCTCTCGGGTTTTTTACAGTTTGATTTCGATATCCACGCCGGCGGGCATCTCAAGGGCCATAAGCGCCTTGGTGGTCTCGGCGGTGGGATCGGTGATGTCGATCAGTCTCTTGTGGGTGCGGCGCTCGAACTGCTCACGGCTGTCCTTATACTTGTGAACAGCGCGAAGGATGGTGATAACTTCCTTCTTGGTGGGCAGGGGAATGGGGCCGGACACCTTGGCGCCGGTGCGGACAGCGGTCTGCACGATGCGCTCAGCGGACTGGTCGACCAGCTGGTGGTCATAAGCTCTGAGTCTGATTCTGATGGTTTCCTTTGCCATGGTAGTGATAATCCTCCTTGTCGTACGGTAAACGCTTCCCGTCACTTATATATATTTGGAAGCGCCTTTTGCGTACGGACGGATGCTGTGGTCTCGAAAACAGTCGTTCTTTTAAGAACACTCCTCCGGGTGTGTCATCCCGACTGCATAAAAGCAGCCGGTCGTCGATGACGAACCGGCAGGGATTCACCGTCAGACCGACCCCTACGGTCGCGTACGGCAAACTGAACTTGTGTTTTCACCCTAACCGCCCGATTACACGGACATACTCCGCGGAAAAACCCACGCAGCGCGTGGCAACCTCCCGCATCATCGCTTTCCATAGTGACGCTCAGCTATTATATCAAACTGAGCCGGGTGTGTCAACCCTTTTTTCGGGTTTTTTGAAAAAAATTTTACGCCTCGATCTCAAAATCCACGCAGGCGCGGCCTATCCGCACCTCTTTGACAAATGCGGATATCTTCTTGTGCTCCGGATGCACCTTGTAGACCTCCAGCGCCTCCATCGAATCAAAGGTCATATACAGCGCCATATCGTAGGACATTTCGCTGTGCAGAATATCCTTTCCGATCTCCATCCCGCGGATCTCCGGCACGATATCCCGCAGGGCGAGCAGTCGGCTGCGGACGATTTCCATATTTTCCTCTTTGCGCTTTCCCATGGCCTCATCGGCAAATTTCCACATGACAATGTGACGGATCATAGCATTTTCTTCCTTATATATAATATCATCTTATTTGCAGGCAAGCCAGTTGTCTCCGACATTTCCGTCGGCTGGCAGGCGGACGGAGAGGGATGCCGCAGCCTCCATCTCCCGGCAGAGCAGCGCCTTCACGCCCTCGATCTCCTCTGCAGGCGCCTCGCAGAGCAGCTCATCGTGCACCTGCAAAAGAAGCCGTGCCCGGGGGAACTCCTTTTTCAGCGCGGCGCTCACCCGCACCATGGCCATCTTGATGACATCCGCCGCCGTTCCCTGGATGGGGGTATTGCGGGCGATGCGCTCCGCGGCGGTACGGAGGTTAAAATTGGAGGCACGAATATCCCGCACGGGACGTCTGCGGCCAAACAGGGTGGAAACATAGCCCTTTTCCCGGGTCTCGGCCACAATTTCCTCCATATAGCGGGCAACATCGGGGTATTTTTCAAAATAGCGGGCGATATATTCCCCCGCCTCCTTGCGGGTGACGTGGATATCCTCCGCGAGGGAGAAATCGGAAATGCCGTAAACGATGCCGAAGTTGACCGCCTTGGCGGAGGATCGCATCTGCGGCGTCACTTCCGACTCGGCAACGCCGAAAACCTGCGCCGCCGTGATGGTGTGAATATCCTCCCCCTCGGCAAAGGCGCGGCACATTCTCTCGTCCCCGGAGATATGGGCAAGAATGCGCAGCTCGATCTGGGAATAATCGGCATCGGCAAAGGCATACCCCTCCCGCGGGATGAAGCAGCGGCGGATCTCACCGCCCAGCTCCCGGCGGATGGGCATATTCTGCATATTGGGATCGCTGGAAGAAAGCCGGCCGGTGGCCGTTCCCGTCTGATGGAAGGTGGTGTGCACCCGTCCGTCTGCATCGACGAATTTCAGCAGGCTTTCCACATAGGTGGAATGGAGCTTTGCGTGCTGCCGGTAGCGCAGAACGGCCTCCACAATGGGATGGATGCGCAGCCGGTCGAGGGTTTCCGCATCGGTGGACCAGCCGGTTTTGGTTTTTTTGCCGCCCGGCAGGCGCAGCTCCTCAAAGAGGACAACGCCCAGCTGCTTTGGGGAATTGAGGTTGAATTCGTGTCCAGCGGCTTCAAACACCGCGGCCTCTGCCGCGTGCATCTCCGTTGCGACTTCCTCTCCGAAATGGCGCAGGGCATCGCAGTCCAGCCGGACGCCCTCATGCTCCATGTCCGCCAACACCCCGGCAAGGGGAAGCTCGGTTTCGCGGTAGAGCGCGCCCATTCCGGCGGCGTCCACCTCCGCCATCAGGGCAGGATGCAGGCGCGCAAGGGTGGCCGCCCGGCAAAGCAGGCGCTCATCCCCTCCGCCGGCCAGCGCCAGCAGACCCTCGGCCTCCGCCTCCTCGCCGTCGCAGTAACCGGCGGCAGCGGCGATATCCTCATAAACGGTGCCGCGGCCCAAAAGATAGCCGCAGAGCATAACATCGCCCACAAAGCATCCCGGCTCCCTGCCTGCGGCAAGGCACAGACGGGCTGCCGCCTTGATATCAAAGCCGATTTTCGCCCCATCGGAGGCAAGATAGGAGATCATTTCCTCACCTTCGAGGATATCTGCCCCCTCTCCGTCGGAAAGGGCGAGCCGATCCCCCTCCGCATCCAGCCAAAAGGCGGTGGTGCGGCAGGTCTCCACCGGACGGCGGACATATTCCGCCCGGCAAAGGGCGGTGGGCGCGCCGGGAGCCGCCTTGACTCCCAGCCGGGTGATGACGCTCTTGAGCTCCAGCTCACTAAGCAGCTCCAGCAGCCCCTCCCCCTCGGGATTTGGCCAGCGGGCTGTGGAAAGATCGATTTCCGCCGGGGCGCACAGGCAGATTTCCGCCAGCTCCCGGCTCATAAAGGCCGAAGCGCGGCCTTCCGCCAGTTTTTTTGCTGCGGCGGGCTTGATGGCGTGTTCCCCCTCCAGGACATCATAGAGTTTTTCGAGGTTTTCATACTCTGCAATCAAAGAAAGTGCGGTTTTTTCGCCGATTCCGGCCACGCCGGGGATATTATCCGATGTATCACCCATCAACGCCTTGACCTCGATGAGCTGACGCGGCGTCACGCCGAAATCCTCGCGGATGCGCTGCTCGGTGTAGAGGCGCACCTCGGGCTTTCCCATGGAGGTGGCCATGATCTTGACATCCGTCGCGGGGCCGACCAGCTGCAGGCTGTCCCGATCTCCCGTGACGATGACGGTGCGGCCGCCGGCGGCGGCATTGCGGGCGGCGATGGTGCCCAGCAGGTCATCGGCCTCATAGCCCGCGAGCTCCACCCGCGGAATGCCCATGCGGTCGAGCATTTCCTTGATGAGGGGCATCTGCCGCGCCAGCTCCTCCGGCATGGGCTTGCGGCCGGCCTTATAGCCGTCGTAGCGCTCATGGCGGAAGGTGGGCTCCTTGCGGTCAAAGCAGACGATGACGCCCTCCTCGTCGCCGTCCTCCCGGAGCTTCTGCAGCATGTTCATAAAGCCGAGCAGGGCATTGGTGGGCACGCCCGCCGAATTGGTCAGCAGACGAATGCCGTAAAAGGCGCGGTTCATCAGGGAATTTCCGTCCAGCACAGCAATTTTCATGGCAAAACCTCCAGATGTTTCGAAAGGCGGCGCCGAAACGCCGCCTTTTGTGGTTGATCAGTTCTTTTTTGCGTGGTTGGTGTAGTATCTCCAGGAGTCGCGGCACATTTCGTCCACGGTGTGACGCGCCTCAAAGCCCAGCTCCCGGCGGGACTTTTCAACATTTGCAAAGACTGCGGGAACATCGCCGGGGCGGCGGGCGGAGAACTTATGGGGAACGGGCACGCCGTTGACGCGCTCAAAGGCCTCGATGAGCTCGGAGACGCTGGTGCCGCGGCCGGTGCCGAGGTTGAAGACCTCCACGCCCTTCATATGCTGCAGCTTCTCGATGGCGAGGCAATGACCCCAGGCCAGGTCGCAGACGTGGATGTAGTCGCGCAGGCAGGTGCCGTCCTCGGTGTCATAATCGTTGCCGAAGATGTCCAGATGATCGATCTGGCCGGCGGCAACGGAGACGATACGGGGCATGAGGTTGTTGGGGATATCGTTGGGATCCTCGCCGATGAGGCCGCTTTCGTGGGCGCCGACGGGGTTGAAATAGCGAAGCAGGATGACGGAGAAATCGGGATCAGCCTTGGCCACATCCCGCAGGATCTGCTCGCTCATCCACTTGGTCCAGCCGTAGGGATTGGTGGCAGAGGTGGGGAACTCCTCGGTGACGGGCACTGTCTCCGGTTCGCCGTAGACGGTTGCGGAGGAGGAATACACCAGGTTCTCAACGCCGCAGCGCTTCATCTCGGCCAGGAGGTTGAGGGTTCCGGTGAGGTTGTTGTTGTAATACTCCACGGGCTTGGCAACGCTCTCGCCCACGGCCTTCATGGCGGCGAAGTGGATCACGCCGTCAAACTTGTCGCCATCAAAGACGGAGGCCAGAAATGCGCGATCCAGCAGGTCGCCCTCGACAAACTTGACGGGCTTGCCGATGATGCTCTCCACGTGCGCCAGGGCTTCGGGCTTGGAGTTATAGAAATTGTCCACAACGGTGAAGGTGTGACCGGCCTTTGCCAGCTCCACCAGGGTGTGGGTGCCGATATATCCGGCGCCGCCGGTTACAAGCAGATTCATAGCAAATTATTCTCCTCGCATATTTTTCTATCCTATATTATAATACGCAAACGGGCATTATGTAAAGTCGCAAAATGGCCAAATTTCATTTTTTCCTCCCTCTGTCGGCAAAAAAAGAGCCCTCCGAACAATCGGAGAGCTCTTTTGCGGTGCATTGACCAGGGCCGACGATCAGGTACCAGTGATACCGGAGCGCTCGATGCCTTCGACGAAGAATCTCTGGCAGACGATAAAGAGCAGGATCAGCGGGAGGACGGCGATAAGAATGCCGGTCTGCTGCTGAATGCTGTTCCAGATCTGATCCGAAGAGCCAGAGTTGTAGGACATGGCCAGTCTCGTCAGAGAGGGCAAATCGATGGCGATGGTGGAGGTATAGATGTCATCCGTCCACTGCCAGCAGAAGCCGAAGAGGAAGCAGGTGATCATCATGGTAAATGCGGAGGGAAGCATAACACGCACAAAAGCCTTGAAGGGCTTCGCGCCGTCGATGAACGCAGCCTCTTCCAGAACACCGGGCATTCCCTTGAAGTACTGGCGCATCAGGTAGACATACAGACCGTTCTTATAACCGACGCAGCCAATAGCCATAATGGTCTGGGGGATCACGGTGGCACAGAGGTTCCAGCCGGACATTCTCTCACCGCTGGCGGTAACCATACCCCAGGGGTCGACATCCAGGAAGAACTCATACAGGGAGGTGGTGATGGTCGTCGGGGGGACGATCAGCACAAAGAGCACCAGGCCGAAGAGCAGCTTGTTGCCCGGGAACTTAAAGCGGGCAAAGCCGTAGCCGGCGAGGGTGGCGCTGACCACCTGCAGGAAGGCGATCAGTGCGGAATACCAGAGGGTAAACCAGCCGGTCTTTCCGAAAAGATCCACGCGTTTGAAGGCAGCAACGACATGGTCAACGGTGAAGTTCTGCGGAATGATGTAAACGTTTGCGTTGTAAACATCCTCGTAGGACTTGAAGGCGTTGGCAACACGCATGATCAGCGGGTAAAGCACAACATAGGAAAGACCAAAGAGCAGGAGATACAAAAGAATATTGATGATGAGCTTACCTGCAAAGTGCCTGGTGAGGTATTTCGCGCGGAAGCGCTCGCCTCTCGTGAGAGAAGGAGTACCGTTTGCAATATTTTCCATACTGTTTCTCCTCTCTTACTCTTCGTAGAATACCACGCGCGACACAACTCCCACAATCAGCAGGACAATCAGGGTCGAGCATAGGAAATAGAATACCGTCATGGCGGAAGCTGTACCCGTCTGCTCCAACGCATACCAGGTTTCGTCGATGATCGTAAGGATCTCGGCATTGTCACCGAAGGAGTCGATGGCGGTGTATACCAGGTTAACGAGGATCATGGGGCTGATGAGGGGAAGGGTGATCTTCCAGAAGAGCTCCCAGGCGGTGAGGCATTCCACCTCCGCCGCCTCGAAGACCGAGGGCGAAACGCCCTGCAGTGCGCCGAGGAAGATGATCACCTGGATACCGCAGCTGTTGATGGTGGTGTTCAGACGGTCAACGGATTTCAGCACGAAATCCATGATAAAGGTACTGAAGGTCAGCTGCTCCAGGAATGCCTGAATGTTCAACACATTGGCAAACTGGGAGGCGATGTTTGAGGTCATACCCGATGCGGATGCGTCAAAGGAGAACTCCGAATACTGGTCGATGGAGCCGGCGCCGGCCGTTGAGGCAGCACCGGAATCCATGATAACCGGCAGGAAGAAGATGACGCGGAAGAAGGTGCGGCCGGGGAAATTCTTGCGGTTGAGCAGGATGGCCAGGAAGAAGGAGAAGAGCACGACAACAGGAACGTTGATGGCCATGTCCTTCAGCGCTGTGGTCAGGGCCTGCAGGAATTTCGCATTGTCAAACATCGCGAGGTAGTTCTTGAAACCGACGAAGAGGGTATCCATCTGGAAGGTTTCGGGATTGAACTGAACCTCAGATACGCTGTAGACGAAGGTGGAGACCATGCCGGGAACGAATACGCAGAAGAAACCGAAGATCACAGGCAGGCAGAACCAGTAGCCGACAAGCTGACGCTTGCGTTCCAGAGGAATGTGCCAGCGGGACTTTTTCTTAACGGTCTGAACGGTAGATTCCATTTTGATTTCCTCCTCCTTCCTTACTTGATAACCACGTAGCCACGGGCGGGAATGCTCTGGCCTTCGTAGTCATAGGCTTCTTTGTTGTAGTTGACGATGACGGAGACGCCGCCCTCATAGGTGGTCTTGCGGACGTTGTGAGCGAGAACCGCATGATCGACGATGGTCTTATCCTGCAGGTCGGCAAGCACCTTGTTGACTTCGCCGTAAACCTTCTTAACGGATTCGGTCCAGTTCTTGTAGTTCAGGGAGAAGTAATCCATGAACTCGGTGTCCTTCAGGTCGTCATCCACGGTGTAGATGGCCTCCAGATAGGGGGACATGCCCATCTCCAGGCAGCGGAGGATGTAGAGCTGATCGTCCTGGGTCTCGTTGATGGCTTCGCCGCAGTAAACGACAGAGCCGTGCAGCACCATCTGTGCCAGAGGAATCTGCTCGGTTTCGATGAGCAGCTTGGAGGAGCTCTGCGGCAGACGCCAGATGTTGTCGACATAGGGCAGCATGTACTCGCAGCCGACCTCGGTGGCGATGGAGTAGCCGTCTTCCTCAAATTTTGCCATGAAGTCGGAAACCAGCTTGGCGGCATCGCCGCGGTAGAGGTACTTGTTCATGGTGAAGTCGGAGGAGATGGTCTTGCCGCTCTCGGAGAAGTCGTAGCTCTTGAGATCGGGAACCTTCTTGTCGATCTGAGACCGGAAGGATTCAAAGACGCTCTCGTAATATCTCGGAGAGATGACAAAGCGGCTGTGCCAGCCGGCCAAGGTGCGGCCGGAGACAAGGTCGGTGCCATGCAGGATGGCATAGACGAAGTCGATGCGCTTGGAGGTCATTTTGTTGGAGTTGTAGCCGTCGAACCAGGCGTCCTTATAAACGGTGACAAGGTTGACATCGGGGTAGAAGCCATATCCATTGTCGTTCATGTAGGACAGCAGGCTTGCGAAGCCCTTTGCGCCGCCCATCTGACGCTGGATCTTGATCTTGGTGGGTGCGGTGGAGAAATATCCGCCGTTGATCCAGCCAAGCAGGCGCATGTCAACGTCCGCAACGCCGGCTTCGGTCTTGAGATACTCAATAACCTTCTGTGTCTCTTCAAAATCGGTCAGCGCGTACTTGACCTCGAAGGGAACGCCCAGCACGAGGATGGACTTGTCGATGCAGCCGAAGATATCCAGCATCAGGGGCAGGTTCTCGCCGGCCTCGGCCTTCTCATTCATACCCTTTGCCAGCAGCTTATCGCGGTAGACAGAGGCCATGTAGGTGTAGTTTGCATCATTTCCGGTGCTGATGTGGAAGGTGGCCTCAAATTCGCCGGCGGGCAGCAGGCCGTAGGCCAGGCCGTCAACAACGCGGCGGGGGAAGAGCTGGAAGGCCTGCTGGTCATTGGAGGACTTACCGTCCACCTTGACCTGGTCAAAGAGGGTCATCTCATACTGCAGGGCAGCGCGGTTGACGATGCGGCCCTTGGTGCCCTCAAGGGCATTTGCCCAGGTGGGATAGCCGATTTCCACATCCACTGCGGAGTGGGGAATGCCGGACTCGATAACTGCGGTGATGCAGGTGCCGTTTCTCACAACGCCGTACACGGGCAGAACGTTGGTCTGGCGATAGGGGATGCCGGCGGACTGGCTCTTTGCATTGTCGGTGCCGCCGATCTGATAGAGGGCGCGGGTCATAACAGCGCCGTCAGAGTTGTTATCGATGATAGCGCCGGAGCCGGAGGGAACCACGAGGTAGCCCTCTTCATCGGCGAAGGAGGAAACGACCCAGCGGGCAGCGGTGACATAGTTGATGTAGAAGCCAGGGCCACTCGTGATCTCGTCGTTGAGGATCTTGTAGGACAGGGTGCCTTCCGCATCGATGGTCAGCTCCACGGGAATGGTGCAGCCGCCCTTGGCGTGGGGGTTGGTGTAGCCATTGAGATCCTCGCAGAGCTGCTTATACTCTTCCTGGGTGATCTTCGCAAGATGCGTCCAGTAGTAGGCGACAGTTTCGAGATCTCTTTCAGAAGCGCCGGAGTTGCCGGAGGTGGGGTCGTAGATGTAGTACTTACCGCCGACCTTGGAATCCCAGATCCCCTGGAAGCCGGGATATGCGACGCAGGTAGCGTACTGCTGATTGTAGGACTCGTAGTTGGCCTTGTACGTGTCGTTATTCCTATCCTTCTTCATCATCTTGGCCCAGTAGTTTCTCTGGGTGCGGATTTCGTCGAAATCGTACTCAAAGTACTTGCCCGCGATGTCTTCAAGGGCTTCCTGGTCCTCGATGCGGGCAGTGTACTTCTTGAACTGCTCCTCATTGAAGGCGAGGGGAAGAATGACGGTTTCGGTTTCATTGAAGCCGTACTCCAGGCGGAAACCGTTCTTGATGGGGGAAACCTTGAGCTGGCCCTTCTGAACAGAATCCTGGAAGGAGTTGAGGGTCTGCATCTCGGTGGTGCCGGACATGCCGGAGCCGGAGCCGGTACCGCCGGAGTCGTTGGCGCCAAGCTGCTTCATGGCGTTGGTTGCGTTGTAGAAGAAGTCGACATTCATATCGGAGAAGAAGTCGGCACGGGTGGCGACATCTTCAACCTTAGCAATATCGTCGGTGAAGAGCATGGGCAGGGAGTCAACGCGGATGCCCGTCTTCAAATTGGTGATGCGGAAGTTGCCGGTGCCGGCATCCGCCTGCAGCAGCCAGTCGCCCACCTGTACGGACTGGGCGCCGGCCTGGAAAAGAGCCTCGTACTCGGCGGGGGTGCCCACCTTGCTGCTGTAATAATCTTCCAGCGTGTAGCCCTGATCCGCGGTGTCTTCGCTGCCGTCAAATTCGGTGGCAGCAGCAGGCATCACCACGGAGAAAACCATGATCAGCGCGAGAAGAATGGAAAGAAATCTTTTCATGTGTTGCCACCTCCTTTAGACAAATCTGATTCGCAGCTCGTAGATCAGCGAAGAAACGAAGGAAACGATGTTTGTGATGACGCGGCAGAAGAGCAGGCCAAGATAGATCATGACCATGATGCCGGCGACAGTCAGCAGTGCGGTGATGAGGCCCTTGCCGAAGCTGTACTGATGGGTAACCAGCTGGCCGAAGAAGAGCATGAGGCCAAGGTAAACAACGCCGATACCCTGCAGCAGGGTGTAGAGGGCGCCGGTTTCCTGGGTCAGGCCGTAGCTCACGACGATGGCAATGGCATTGATGATGGTAAAGGGCAGCAGCGCGTAGGCCGATGCGATGTACACATCCTTGAAGGTGCCTTCGCCGTCCATCAGGGTGGTGAAGCACCAGTTGGAGACGCACCACAGGATGAAGGGCAGGAAGGCGTTGCCGACGACGGCAAAGGGATTGAACTGAAGAAGATCGTTCTGATTGAAGAGGAATGCGGTGAGCTGACGCTGGCAGACGGAAACGATGACCATCAGGATCACATGAAGGTGTGCTGCCCGCAGGGAGCCGCGCTTTTCATGCTTGAGGTCCCAGAAACCGTCAAAGGGATGCGTCATGATGTAGAAGCCGTAGCTCCATTCTTTCCAGAGTTCTTTTAACTTCATATCACAGCACCTTCTTTACGCCATCGCGCATAAATGCGCGGAACTTCTTGACGCCCTTGTAAACCTTGGTGCCGATGACCAGCACGAGGATGACAATGACGATGATTGCAAAGGAGTTGCCGAAGGCTTCCTTCATGTAGAGCTCCAGTGCCTTGGAATAGTTCTCGCGGTTTTCGACCTCGCGGAAGCACTTCATAGCCTCGGCATACTCGCCGTTGCGGTAAAGGGCCTTACCGGTGCCGATGTAGGCATAGAACATGTTGGAGTTGCGAACGAGAACATCCTGCCATACGGCCTCGGACTTCTCATATTCGCCGGCGTAGTAGAGCTGCGCGGCCTCGATAACCATGGAGCCGTACTCCGTCGGGGTGAAGACGGTGACGCTGTTGAAGGTCTGGTCAACGACGAGGATGTCATTGCCTCTGTAGGAAATGGCAACCGGGGTACGGACGGTGCCGAGCTGAGAGCACTCGTTGTTGCCGCCGTTACCGAAGATGAAGAGGAGGTTTCCGTCCTCATCGTAGGTGAAGATACGGCCGAAGGTGCGGTCAACGCAGCTGTAGATGCCGTCCTTGCCGAGGGCAACATCGGTGAAGCCAGTGGTCTCGACAACGGTGAATTCATTGATGGTACCGCCCATGGTAACCTCAGAGGCGGTGAGGTCGCCGCAGTTGGGGATGTAGCCCATGCGCTTGAGGATATCCACGCCGGCAGCGTTCAGACGGCGGATATTCGCAGCGGTGGAGCGGAGGGGGTCGCCGGGGAGGGTGACCAGCGCTTCCATGAAGGACTCCGAATCCGGGGTGGCGATGGTGCCGTAGATGAAGCCCTTTTCATCCGCGACGACGTTGGAATACTCCGTCGGGGTGTAGGACAGCAGGGTCTTGCTGGCCGCGAGGGAGAGGAACTTTCTCCACAGGCGGGTAATGGGGTCGGCGGTGACCTCGGGGGCGCCGAAGAAGGAGTTGAGGCTGCCGTCGGGATCCAGGCAGATCAGACCCTGGTTGATGCCGTCGGCGGCGACATAGAGGCGGTTGGTGTTGTCAAAGACAACCTTCTTGGGCTTGTAGGACTTCTCCTCGCCTTCGAGGTTGAGCATGGAGATGTCGGGCTTGGGATAAACGTGGGTAAAGTTGCCGTCCAGATCCATGCGGATGACGCGGCCGTTGTTGGTGTCGCAGACGACGAGGTCATAGCGGCCGGCATTTTCGCTGCCGAGATATTCATAAATCTCGATGCCTTGGGGGCCGGAGAGGTTTTCGGGCTGGCCGTCAACACCGACGTAGGAGGTGATCTGCTTGATGAGCTTATAATTCTCATCGAGGATGGTGATGTAGCCGTTGCCCTGGTCCAGCAGGAAGATCTTGTTGTCATGGACGACCATATCTGCCAGCTGGTTTGCCTTGATGCCAAGCTTTGCGGGGGTCAGCAGCTCACCGACGGTGTATGCATCAGCGGAGCCGACCCAAACGCCCTGGACATTGTAATAATAGGATTCATAGGGGGGCTCGGCGGAGGCGGGGATGACCATGCCGGCCGCCAGAGCGACGAGCATGAGCATGACCACCAAAATTTTTACAAAATTCTTTTTCATTGCAGCCTCCTTTAGTCCTTCATACCGGAGGTCGCCATCGTTTCCAGAACGTTGGACTGGATAATGATGAAGAAGACCACGGGAACAATGAGCAGGATGACCGAACCGGCCGCAGCGGCGCCCTGACGGGCGATACCGCCGGAGGTAACCTGCGAAATTGCGTAGGGCAGGGGCTTCAGGGTTTCGCTGTAGATGAAGGAGGACTGGTTGAGGTTCCAGAGCTCCTGGATCTTAAAGATGGCGAGGGTCAGCCAGCCGGATTTGACCAGGGGCATGACGATGGTCCAGAACTGGCGCCAGAGTCCGGCACCATCCAGCGTGGCAGATTCCAGCAGCGCATCGGGGACGACGCCCATGAAGCTCTGCATCAGGAAGAAGCCGAGGGAACCGGCGATGGCGGGGACGATCATGGCCCAGTAGGTATCGATCCAGCCGAAGGCGTTCATGATGATGTAGGTTGCCAGCGCGGTAACCGAGCTGGAGAACATCAGAGAAGCGCGGACGAGCTTACCGAAGCCCTGAGAACCGGGGAATACGAACTTGGAGCAGGGGAAGGCGGCCAGGGAGGTGATGATGCAGTGGCCGACGGTACCCACGACGGTGATGAAGACCGTGTTGAAGATGTAGCGGGAGAAGGGCACCCAGGAGGTGGACATCAGTCGGAAGAGGTTGACGTAGTTCTGTGCGGTGGGCTTGATAACATAGAAGAGCGGGGGGAAGAGGAAGAACTCGTCAGCCGGCTTCATGGAGTTGATGATGGTAAAATAGAGGGGGAATGCAAAGATAACGGCGAGGAACAGCAGGAAAATAATGAGAACGATGTCGCCGCCGGTGGAACGGTTGGCGCGAGCACCGGCTCTTGCCTTTAAGATGTTTGCCATATGTTATTTTCCCACCCTTCTCAGTAAGTATTGTACGCCCTTGTTGCAATAGATCATTGCAAGGAAGAGGATCGTGGAGATTGCCAGCGAGTAACCCATCTCAAAGCGGGTGACACCATAGTCCTCCATGTGGTGCATGACGGTGTGCATGGCGTAGTCCGGAGAGGGGAAGCCGACATAAAGCGTGATCTGTGCGCCGATGCCGAAGGCGCCGGTGATGGACATGACGGCGGCGAAGAGCATCTGGCTCTTGATGTTGGGCAGGGTGATGTACCACAGCTCCTGCCAGCGGGATTTGATGCCGTCCACCATACCTGCCTCATACTGAGAGCGGTCAACATTCTGCAGACCTGCAATGAGGGAGAGGAAGCCGGTACCGATGGAGCCCCAGAGGATGATGCCGATAACAACGAAGGGCATGACCTTGGGATCCGAGAGGAACTGCACCGGGGAGTTGATGAAGCCCCACTTTAAGAGGGTTGCGTTCACAAGACCCTGGGAGTCGTTGGAGAAGATGTACTTAAAGACGGTGACGCAGGCGGTCGCCGCGATGGAGGGGGTGTAGAAGAGGATGGTGAACACCGCACGGATCTTCGGGGGAAGCTCATTGATGAGCCAGGCGAAGATCAGGGAGAGGATGTAGCCGCCGGGGCCGACGATGGCGGCGAAAACCAGGGTGTTCTTGATGGCGATGATAAAAAGGTCGTCCTCCATGAAGAGCCGGTAGTAGTTGTCAAAGCCGGCCCACGTGGGAGGCTGCAGGACGTTGTAGTGGGTAAAGGAAAGCACGATAGCTGCAACGACCGGCGCGAGGACAAAGATCAGGAACAGGAAAAAGAAGGGTGCGACATAGAGATAGTTGACGCGATTCTTAAATATAATTTTGAACTTATATTTGAAATACGCGCCGAGAAGATTCAATGCTCTGCTCAATTTAATTCATCCTCCTTCCTATATTAATCTCTCTCGGGGAGAGACAGACCGTATTCTTTACGCTTGTTGTAAAGCTCGGTGTTGATCTCGGCCACGCGGTCGAGGAGGCTTTCGCGCTGATCCTTCATGGAAAGAACAACATCGACATAGCCGTTGTAGATGTGGCGGGCGCTGTAGTAGCCGCCGGGCACCTGGGGATAACCCTTGGTGTTTTCCAGCTGATCGAGGATGACATTGAGCTCGTCATTGGTCCAGGGCAGCTGCTTGATGGCTTCGAGGTTTGCGGTGTGGTTACGGGCACCGGCGCCGAGAACGCTCTCGACCTCCTGGCTGTAACGGGTCTGGGATTCCGTTCCGGTCCACCACTTCATGAAGGTCCAGGCGTTATCCTTGTTGTCCGACTGGGAGAGCAGGACACAGCCGGTGACGGTGGCGGCGGCGGTGTAGTTGATGCTGCCGTCCTCACGGGCATGGCCGGGGATGGTGGTGAAGGACCAGAGACCCTTGATCTCGGGAGCGGAAAGGGTCAGGGTGTTGTAGCCGTTGATGTAGTCGTTGATACCGACAGGCATCTCACCGCGGCGCATACGGTTGTTGAAATCCAGCACCTTGTCAAACTGATAGGTGGTGTAGAGGTCGGTCCACTCGATAAAGGCGTTGATACCGGCGACAGAGTCGATATCGGACTCCATGGAGTTGTTCTTGTAGACCTCACCGCCGTACTGATACAGGAAGTGTACGAAGGGGGTGGCGTCCAGGGTGGTGGACATGGGATAACCGAAGTTCATGTTGCTCTTCTGCATCTCGGGCAGCAGAGCGTAAACATCCTCCCAGGTCTTGGGAAGCTTCCAGCCGTTCTTCTCGACGATGTCGGTGCGGTAGAACATGACGGGGAAGGTGATGGTTTCGGGAAGTGCGTACACACCGCCCTCATAGGTGAACTGCATGGTGGCGCTTTCGGGGAAGGCCTTGACGATCTCATCGAAGTCGTCAAACTCGGTCAGATCGTAAACTGCATCACGCATGGCGTAGTTGATGGGCTCCGCCGCTGCCTGGCCAAGGGCCACATCGGGGGCGCGGCCGGCAAGGGTCGCGGGCAGGAGGGCGGTCATCTGGATGTACTGCAGGTTGACGGGGATATTGTAGGCAGCGGAGAAATCATCGGTGGCCATCTGCTTGATGATCTTGCACTGCTCGATACCGCCGGCATACCAGACGGTGATGGAGTCTTCCGCCTTGGAGGTGGCGCCGATGTTGGTGTAGTCGGTGGTGAAGGAGGAGATAAAGAGACGAATTTCATGCCAGAGACCCTGGAAGAAACCGGCCTCCGCCTTCATGCCGAGATCCGCTGCGGGAGCATGGGCCACAAAGTAGTCCAGCTGCAGAGGCTGCTTGGACATGTCGTTGACCATGTTGGCAAGGGTGCCGAGGTCAGACTTGAAGGAAGTATAATACTCGGCGATCTTGTCGTAGCGCTCATTCATTCTGCGCAGGCGCTGGGCGATCTGACGCAGGGATGCCTGGTTGGAGTTGTTCTCACCGATGACCCCGTGGATCTTGTCGGCCAGAGACTCCAGAACGCCGGCCTGATATTCCAGCTCCTCGAGCACATCGGGCATCAGGCGATCGAACTGATAGTCACGGTCCAGGTCGGGCTGGGTACCGGTGATCATAAGGATCCGCAGGTAGCACTCGTTGAGGCTGGTAACGGCGGAACGGCCGATGGCAACGCACTCGGAGAAGTTACCGATGACGTTTTCCATGCGGATGACATTCTTTCCTTCCTTTAAATGGAAGAGATAGGGATTGCCCTCGCCGTCTGCGAAGGTACGCATATCATAGGAAGCACTGTAGTTGAAGGTGACTGCGGCAGCCTCGGCATAGGGAAGCTCGCCGTTGACATAAACGGCACGGGCAACCTGATTGCCGTCGACCACGTTCTGCTTGGCACGCAGCGTCAGCGCATAAAGACCCTCACCGCCGGCGGGGACATCGACAATCCATTCGATCCACTGACCGACCTGCTGCCACTTGTCGCCGCCCATGGAGTTGAGCGTCTGCTTGTTATAGTTGTATCCGGAGCCGTCGTAGTTCTCGGTGATGCCGGAAGCACGGTCGTTGACCGGATAGATGGACATATGGGACTTTCTGTAGGAATTCTCGGCCTGAACCTTAATGATGCTGTCCTCGACTTCCTTCAGACCCTGGTTCTTCCAGGCGGCGAGAACATCCGCATAGGAGGGAGTCTCGTCAGCGATCTTGAAGGTCATCTTATTGATGAGCATGGGCTCCTTGACCGCATCCAGGCTGAGGGTGTGCTCGCCGGCGGTCAGGAAGAACTTCAGCGGCGCAAAATACTGGCCGGACTCATCGCGGGCATAGGTGGTGATCCACTCAGGCAGCTCGACCTGCTGAGAGCGAACCTCGTTGCCGGCATCGTCCAGCGCGGTGCCAACCTCCTTGGCATCGTCCCAGATGCGGTGGAAGGTGACGTTGGCGGCGTTGGAGTAGGGCACCTTGCCGTCAATATTGATGGAGCGGATGATGGAGGAGCCGGTACCCACATAGGGATAATAGACAAACTCCAGGTTGTACCAGCCGTCGGCGGGAACGGTGAATTTCCAGGTGGCAACACCGTCCGTTGCGGTCAGCAGGGACGCGCCGGGCATTCCGTCATAATCGTTGAGGATCTTGTGGCCGTCGCCCTCCGCCGGGATATAATCGGAGCCGTTGATCACGATCTCCCCTTCACCCGGGGCTGCGTTGGCAAGCACGTCCTCCAGATACTTTCCGTAGGAGCCTTCGGCGTACTTGATGTCGATCTGCTCGCCAGCGGCGGCAGAGGCAAAGCAGCAGGAAAGAAGGATCGACAGCATCAGCGCCGTTACGATCGCGATCTTTACGAGGGCCTTGCCTGTTCTTGCAGAAGTTTTCAGCATACCTCCACCCTTTCTCTTGGGATCTTAATGAGATTTTGGGCCGCCGGGGACGCTCTTTCCTGTCTTTTGGCGATTTGCACAAGAGTTTTCCGCTCTTTTTGCCGAAAAAGCCCTTATTTTGCCATTGGACATTTTGGATAAATCCCCGGGCAGCACCCGTGCCAAGCCCGATCAACGTACAGACATTAATCTAAGCACACTATATGATAGCAAAAAATCGTGGTTTCGTCAATAGAATCCGCCTATTTTTCCGGTTGGCCGCGCATATTTTTTCCTTTGTGCCGCAACTTCCGTTTTCACGCAACCACAATTTTCCTCCTTTTTCCGGGGGTTTGCTTTTTGTTCACAGTTTCCACATTTTTTGTGTATTTTGCTTTTTCTTCCTGTGGATTCGCACGTTTCGTTTATCTCATTTGCACAGTTTTCTGTGCTGTAAATTTTTTCTCTCTTTTCGGCATATTGCACAAAGGTCTTTTGCGGCGCCCGGGAGAAACCCCATATCTTGTGGTTGGGGCTCTATGGCAATAATAACCAAAATATTTGTGCCGACGGCTTCTCCCCGGGTTAAAAATGTGGTATAATGAGAGCGCAAATTCGTAACGGAGGTGGCGTACAGCATGAAGAGACAGCGGCTCTATCCCCTGCTCTGCGTTGTGGGCGGTGTGCTGGTGGGCTTCTTTGCCGGGCATCTCGACCATATTTACGGCGCGGTCATGTTTGTCTTCGGCGTCACTTTGATGGTCTTTGCCAGCACAAAGCTCAAGAAGAAATAGTGCATATATGAACAAATTTACGGAGCGTATCGGTACCGATGCGCTCCGTTTTATTGTGTTTGTTAAATTTTTGGGTTCTGCGGGTTTCCCTCTTTTTCGGACAGTCGGGGACGCAAGTCCCTACAGGTTTTCCGCGGGAGAGAAATAATCTCTTCTCGCCTCTCTCCCTCCGTCTTCGCCTTGCGGCGAATCCACCTCCCTCGTCAGAGGGAGGTTTTTTTGCAGGGTTTTCCTCTTTTGCGGACAGTTGAGGACGCAATCCCTACAAGGTTGCACAATATCTTTGAGATCGATTTTGCCCATACGAAGTTTCGTGGTATCCGCACAGGCACTGCCGTACCCCGGCGAATGCCCTATCCGTCAAATACCATAGCGCCAGAGTCAAGAAGCAGGGATTGGCCGATATATCCGTCTGGGGGTGGGTTCCAAGGGAGGGGGCGTAAGCCCACCTCCTTTTGGCGGTCTTTGGGTACCTTTCTTCCGAAAGAAAGGTACGAACGATTCCTTTCTGTTATCCGTATGTCAATATTTCATCAAACACGGGCGGCAGATTGCCGCCCCTACATTTGGACAGTCGGGGACGCAATTCCTACCGGTTTTCCGCCAAAAAAACAGCCCCCTCGGCAGAGGGGGCTTTGGTTTTTATTCCGCGTTCTCGCAAAGCGCATCGAGAATGCCGAGATCCCAGAGGAGGCGGGAGAGGACATATTTATCCCGGATATCCTTGGTGGCCTTGAGGGTCATGGGCAGGATCTCCGCCGGTTGGCCGATCTCCGTCACGCTTTTGGGAATACCCAGCCGGTCAAAGAGCTCTGTAAGGGCTGCGGCAGAGGGAAGCTCCTCCTCCACGATGGCCATCAGCTCATCCCAGGCATCGCAGATGACGGCGCGGCGCACCTCTGCTGCCTGCGGATCGTACTTATGCTCCTTTTCCTCCAGGCGGATCATATCCTCCGCGCCGCGGCCAAAGAAGGCACGCAGCTGCTCATTCCAGGCAGCCAGATCAAAATTTTCCACATAGCGCGCGCCTTTTCCCTGTCCGGCGTGATTTTTTTGATGCGCTCATAGAGCTTCACCGCCGTGAGAGTGCCCACCGCGCACTGGATGCCGTGGAAGTCCATCGGGGTGCCGAATTCCACCCCGCGCATATCGAAAACATGGGAGATATAATGCTCCATGCCGGAGGCCGGACGGGATACGCCGACATATTTCATGGCGGCGCCGGAGAGCACCAGCCCCTCAAAGACGGCCTGCACCGCCGCCTTATCCCGACGGAGAAGTCCGTCGGCATTGTCCACACACTTTTTCAGCGCCGAACGCACAAGCTCTGCGATCTCCGGGCAGTAATATTCCCCGGTGATGCGGTTTGCCAGCCGCCATTCGCAGATGCTGACATACTTTGCCAGCATATCGCCCAGGCCGGAGAGCATCATGCGCACAGGGGCGGCGGCAAGAATGTCCGTATCGCCGATGATGACCTCCGCCGCCTTTGAGGGCAGGGAAATCTTCAGCCCGTCCCGGGTGACGGAGGAGGTGGCCGAGGCAAAGCCGTCCATGGAGGGGGCGGTGCCGACGATGATGTAGGGCTTATCGGCCACGGCGGCAACGATTTTTGAAATATCGTTGATGACGCCGGAGCCGACGCCGATACATGCATCCGCCGCATAATCGTAATGCATCATCGCAAGGCCGACGGAGGACTCCTCCGGCTCCAGTTTTTTCTCCCGGGAGATAAAGACCGAGGGTTCCGCCCCGGCCTCCCGGCAAAGGGATACAGTCTGTTTTCCGGCGGCGGCATAGGTATTCTCATCGGCGATGATAAAGGGCCTGCGGATGCCTCTCTCCCGCAGCACCCGTGGCAGCTCGCCGATGGCGCCGCTGCCGGAGATGACCTCGCCGGAAAAATCGTGGGTTTTTCCGCAGGCGCAGGTGTAATTTCTGTATTTTTCCATTTCGGGAATGGCCATATGTTCAATCCTCCCTGTATGTAAATGCATCCCAGGGGATATCCACCGCCGCGCCGCGGGTGATGATATCATCCACATGCATCATGAGGGGGAAATCCGCCGGATCGAGAGCGCCCCGCGCCGCGGCGGCACGGACGGCACGGGCCACGCGCTCGGCCACCACGAGGCTTTCCAGCGTCACGCCGGAGAGCTCCTCCTTTGCCTCCGCAATGGACATGCCCCGACCCAGCAGGATGCCCACAAGGCGGGTTCTGCCGCCGTAAACGGTGACATAGAGATCCCCGGCGCCGACGCAGAGGTTATTCAGCCCCGGCGCGCCCTGGTAGGCCAGCAGCTTTGCCATTTCCTTGACGCCCTGGCCGAAAACGGCCGCCTGGGAATTGAAATGCTGCACGCTGTCGATGCCATGAAGCCGCTGGTTGATGCCCACCGTCAGGGCAATGCCGAGGGCATAGCCGTTTTTCAGCGCCACGGCGCTTTCGATGCCGGTAACATCCGTTGTGATGCTGATGTGGTAGTAATCGGTCTCCATAATGGCCTTCAGGCGGGCGAGAATCTCCATATCGTCGCCGCAGAAAGCCACCTCCGTCTGGTCGTGGAAGACCAGCTCATAGCTGGTGCAGGGACCGCCCACGGCATTGAGGCAGCGGCGCAGCCCCTTCTCCGCAAGGCGCGCCTTCCACAGGGCGGGATAGGTGATGAGCTTTCCCTCCGGGGTATCCATGAGACCCTTGGTCACCGTCAGGATGGGGGTTTTCTCCGGGATGCGGGGCAGGATCTCCTCTCCGAACCAATCCACGCCGAAGCTCGACACGCCGCCGATGACCATATCCGCACCGGCAAGGGCCTGCTCCACCTCTTCGATCTGATAATAGGTCACACCGGCGGGAAAATCCCGTTCAAATTTCGGGTGCCGTCCGGTGGCGCGGCAGGTCTCGATGATCTCCCGATCCAGCGGTGTGCCGCACAGGCGCACCTCATGCCCGTTTTCTGCGGCGGGGAAGGCCAGCGCGGAGCCCATCATGCCCGAGCCGACAATGGTTACAATCGCCATGGTTATTTTCTCTCACTTTCAAAGGTTTCAAATAAGGGTTTAAAGGAAAGACTTCCGTCCTCCCGGGGAAATGCCTCGGTAAAGGTCATGGTGCCGGCATATTTTCCGTCCTCGCCGGCAAAGCCGGTGAAGATGATGCGCTCGCCGAAGAAGGCCATCTTCGGCACCGACCGGCAGGGAATGGTATTGTCCGCCGCCCGCTGCCAGCCGCCGAAGGGCTCGCGGGAATAAAAGTACTGTCCGCGGCCGTGGTGGCTGAGAACGAGATAGTACCAGCCCCCCGCCACGAAATAATCGGAGCATTCCGGCTGATCCTCCCCCTCCGGGGCGATGTAGACAGGATCGATCTCCCGCCAGCTGTCCAGATCCTCCGAGATGAGGTGGGCAAGGCAGCCCCGATCCTCCGGGATGAGGGAGGTGGTCACAAACATATGGTAGCGCCCCTCCGCGTCCCGGACCACCTTGGGATCCCGGGCAGAGGCGCCGTGGTAGCGGCTGCTCAAGGTGACGGAAAAGGCGCCGTCCTTCTCAAAATGGTAACCGTCCCGGGATAGGGAGCGCCGCAGGGGCGCGGGGCTTCCGTCCATGGTGCGCACGGTGTAGAAGAGATATTCCGTATCCCCCCGGCGGATGTGGGAGCCGGTGCAGATGGAGCCCTCCCAGTCCTCGGTGATGGGCACCGCCATGGGATGGATCTGCCAGTTTTCCAGATCATCGGTGGAGATATGCGCCCACTGGTGGGCGCCGCGCCCCCATTTGCTTCTGTGGTGGCGGCGATCCCACAGCCAAAGCACGTGGTAGCGGCCGCCGTCGGCATAGGGCATGCAGTCGCCCACAAAGACCTCGCCGTGACCCTCCGGTCTCCAGCCCTCCGCCTGCCGGAAGCAGCCGGTAACGGCGGGCGGCATCTCCTCCCCGGGTGCCGGCAAGAGCTCGGCGCTTCCGCAGATTTCCGCGCCGAAAAGGTCGGGCGTTCCCCAGGGCCAGTCCTCATCCAGCACCCGGCCGCCGCATAAGAGCTCTGCCCGGGCTTCCCGGAGGCGGAAGATCGCCTGTGTTCCCGCCGCTGCCGGGGCGGACAGCCGTAAAGGCTCCGCATGATGCGCACAAAGAAGCGCCGCCGTGACGCAGCCTTCGGCATAGCCGATGCGCAGCAGCTCGCAGCCCGCCTTTGAAAGGGAGATTTCCTCTCCCGCATCAAAAACAACGTCCCATGCCTTCATTTCCATATCTCCTCTCCCGCGGCCAGCGCCGCGCCGTAGGCCGCCTCCTCCGCCACCGGGGATATGCGCACCGGAAGGCCGGTGCGCACCGCCGCGATGCGGCAGAGCAGGGGATTTTTGCGGGCGGCATTGCCGGAAAGTACCACACCTCCGGCCACGGCACCGCTGCCTTCAAAGAGACGCCACAGCTCCTCCACCATGCCGCCGAGGATGGCCGCCGCGAGATGGCCGGGCGTCAGATTTTCCGTTGAAATTCCTGTAATATTCCCTCTGCGGCCAGGCTCCTGCCGGGTGCCGGCAAAGGCCGTATCCGCCGCGGGAAGATCGCCCCTTTCCCAGGCCTCCTCTGCCAGGCGGCCAAGGGTTTCGTATATCTCCGCCCCGGAAAGACCCCGGGCGCGGTCAAACTGCGCAAAAAGCTCCGCCAGGGCGGCATAGGCCCGCCCGCCGCACAAGGCAGAGCCGCTTTGGATGAATTTTCCTCCGAGATAGGGGCGAACCTCCAGCCCCGGCAGGGGAATCGGACTGTCTGAAAGGAAGGACATCTGGCTGCCCGTGCCGAAATTGAGCAGCGCATCCCCCTCCCCCGCGGCGGCGCGGAAGGCCGCCTGGTTGTCTCCGATGGCACAGAAGACGGGGATCTCTCCCCACCGTCCCACCGGCCGCATCTCTGCCGAAATTTCCGGCAGCTGCAGGCCGGCCGCCCGGCAAAGCGCCTCGGCGCGCCCATCAAAGCAGGCGCGTTCCACATCAAAAAGCCCCAGAGAGGCGGCGTTGGTCACGTGCATCACGGGGCGGCGCTCCCCCGTCAGGGCAAGGGCGATGTAATCGGCCACCGTGCAGAAGCTGTATGCCCCGGCAGGGATCTGTCCCCTTTCAAAATCGCAGAGCAGGGTGGAAAAGCCGTACCCCGCAGGTATTCCCAGCCGGTCGGCGCAGGATCCGCCGGGCAGAGGAAGCCCGCCGCGGCCATCCTGCCAGGTTCGAAGGGAAGACAGGGCGCGCCCGTCGCGGTCAAGGTAGAGAATGCCGTGCATCTGCCCGGAAAGGGCAATGGCGCAGACCGCTTCGGCGCTGCAAAGCTCCTCTGCCAGCGCCCGGATCTCTTCGAGGATGATGCCGGCATCCTGCTCCCGCCGCCAGTCCTCCGCGGCGGGCAGATGGGCTGTGTTTTTTCGGGTCACGGTGCCGGGGCAGCTGCCATCCCGGGCTGCAAGGGCAGCGCAAAGGGAGGTGGTTCCGATATCCAGGCCGAGAATGACCTCTTTTTTTGCCATCATAACCCCTCCCGCAGTTTGTTCTTTCATATTATAGCCCATTTTCCGCCCCATTTCAATCGGCTTGCGCCGCTGTCTGCCTAATTTGTCCCGGATTTCGCCTTCCGGCTTTGTGGGTTTTGCTTTTTTTGGAAATACACCTTGCCAAACGACCGTTTATTTGTTATAATCATTCTTACGGTTATTCATATTAAATAGGATAATAAAAAACATTGGAGGAAAGCAACATGGCAAACAAGTTTGTCTACCTGTTCTCTGAGGGCAACGGTTCCATGCGCGAGCTGCTGGGCGGCAAGGGCGCGAACCTCGCCGAGATGACCAAGATCGGTCTTCCCGTGCCCCAGGGTTTCACCGTCACCACCGAGGCCTGCACCCAGTATTATGAGGACGGCCGTAAGATCAACGCCGAGATTCAGGCGCAGATCATGGAGTATATTGACAAGATGGAGGGCATCACCGGCAAGAAGTTCGGCGATAAGGAAAATCCCCTCCTCGTTTCCGTCCG
>JAFXIE010000126.1 GCA_017533425.1 Clostridia bacterium
CATCCTTCTGCCAGGCGTCAAGAACCGTCTTGAGATCGTATTGATCAATCAGCCACGCAACGAAGGAGCAGCTTTCCGCATAGGTCAGCTCACTTCCGTCAAAGGGAGGCAGGTTTGTGACGTTGATGGCAATGGCGGCATCAAGAACGGAATCGGGAAAACCAAAATTCCGGTCGTACAGCGCCGCGAGATGCGCATACAGCTCGGCGTCAAAGGACTCGGGACTGTCGAGCTTTCCGCCGGCAGCGGTATAGGCCTTGCTGAGGGCGATGTAAAGCCGGGCAGATTCGTGGCCGTGGGCGGCGGAGGTGTCATAGAGACCGCGGGCGGCAGACCTGCAGATGCTGAAAGTGTTTTCACGGTTCAGGGTGCTCAGATCCAGCACCTTGGTGAAATACTCCGCAAGTCCCTCGCCGAGCATTCGGTTGGCTCCGGTTGCGGGGCTGTAGTTTGCCATGGCGTGCACGGCCTCGTGGGGGGCGACGGCAAATCCGCCGCGCAGGATGATGTATCCCTTCGCCGACGTGGTGGAGTAGCCGCCCATTCCCAGCTCTTCGCAGTGGAAGGCCATACGGCGATCCGCAGTGAAATAGGAGGACAGCTGTTCCTTTTGAATGAATTCCGCAAACTTACGGATGAAATCCGTGGTGTAAAAAATGAAATAGCGATATTGAGAGGTAGCAGTCAGACTCAGATCCGGAAAACAGAAGCTCGCGGCCTCATGGGTAAAGATGAAATCATACCGATCGTCGCTGTGAAACTCAATATCACGGAAAAAAGCTTCAATTTCAGCTGACTGCGGATAATCATACTCCAGCCCGAGGCTGCGGAGATACTCGCTTTTGTAGGCAATGCGCATGTCTTTATCGAGAATGGCGGCAAGGCCGTGCTTTTCCGCAACGAAACGGAAGAATTCTTCTGCCACCGTCCGGCTGATCTCCTCATCGTAGGCAAACATGTGGTCATAGAGGGTCAGATAGTCAACGCTGTTCTGGTCGTAGAAAATGCGGGAGAGATCCTCTGGCTCCTTGTCGGCCTCCCAGGCGGCAAGGCCGTGTGCAATCCATAGCTCGTCGCTCTTCCGCAGGTCGTTGATGGCATCGGCATCGCTCATTTTGCCGCAGGCAGCGAAGAGGAGAGAAAAGAGAAGTACCAGGGCTGCGAGTCGCAGGCTATTTCGCATGGCCGGAATCCTCCCGAATTTCTTCAATATGTCTTTCGTATTCTTTCCGGAAGGCGGAGATCTCTTCCCGGAAGACGGCGAGATCCGGATGCCGCTCCATCCGGCGGAGTAGCTGCATGGCGGTGATGTGAGGGGAGGGCGCACCGGGTGTGGAAGAAGGATTGAAGAGAGGTGAGTAACTGTGCCGCCCCTCCGCAGTCATGTGTCGGCGCAGGGCTGTGAAGATATGGTCAATGCATCTCTGCGCCTCCTCACGCTTGCCGATACGCATGTAATTCCAGGCCATTTTATGATAGTTGTTCAAATAATGCCCATCGAGGAAATGGCCGAAGTGGCCGCAAAACAAAAGCCCCATGAATCCGGCGGCGGTTTGATGATAGAATATCTTATCCTCCGGCTCATCGGAAAAATCGGCCAGTTTGCGGGCAGCGCACTCGGCGCAGTCGGCATAAAACTGCAGGTTCAGAATGAGCTGCTGCCGCAGTTCATCCCCTTCCAAAACCTCTACGGCGCGGATTTCCCGTCCGTATCGAAAATGCGGCAGCTTGTCATAGTACTCCCGGGCTTTGTCGGTAAAGCGGGGATTTCCGGTTCGGGCAGAGAGGGAGACCATTGCTGAGAAGATGTTAAAGAGCGTATCCTGATCCTGACAGAAGCGCTCGGCATAGGTTACCAGCGGGAGCAGGTTTTCAAGTTCCGGATGATCATAGAGACCGAAACGGACAGCCACCCGAATCAGTTCGGCAAGACGGCTGAAATCACTGCGGCGGGATTCGCAACGGCGCAGCTCCAGCGAGAAAAGGGAAGCATAGTCTTTCCGTTCCCGAAGGGAGCGGATTTGATCGAATTGTTTTGTGTCCGGTGTATCGGAATAGACACAATCCATGTCAAACAGATGGTCAAGGGAACAGCGGAAAAGCAGGGCAATGCGCGGCAAAGCGGAAATGTCGGGCGTGCTGAGTCCCCGCTCCCATTTGGAAACGGTCTGGGCGGAGATCCCCAGTGCCTCAGCCACCGTCTCCTGCGTCATACCGTGGGCACGGCGCAGCTCCCGCAGACGCTCAGATAGAATCATGGCAATACCTCCTTTGGAGGTATTATAACACATCCGAATCGGACAATACAGAACCGGCACAGACAGAATTACTGTCCGGATCGGACGAGTAACGCTTGCGGATCGCTTTGAGGATATCCACATCCGCCGGGCAGAAATCGTAGCTGTCGATCTCGGCGGGGGTGATGTAGCGCAGGGCATTATGCTCCAGCAGCTGTGGGGTGCCATCCGAAATGGCGGCGTTGTAGAGGGTGAGGTGGATGGTGATATCGGGATAGACGTGATCCACCTCGTAAAAAACATCTCCCACGGAAAGCGTGACGCCAAGCTCCTCGCGGCATTCGCGGATGAGCGCCTCCGGCCCGGTCTCGCCGGGCTCGATCTTGCCGCCGGGAAATTCCCAGAGAAGCCCCCGGGCTTTGTGGGGCGGGCGCTGGCAGATCATGAAGGTCTTTCCCTCGCGGATGAGGGCTGCGACTACCTGTACCATACGGTGTACACTTCCTTAGAAAATGAGCCGCGGAAAAAGATCCGCGGCTCGGAGTATTTTATAAAAAATCAGGCAAAGAAGAGCTGGTTGAGGGTCATGGGATCGACATATTCGCCGTCCTTATAGACGCGCATGTTGCCGGAGGCGACCTCGTCGATGAGCATGACATTGCCGTCGGCATCGTAGCCGAACTCAAACTTGATGTCGTAGAGCTCCATGCCCTTCTCAGCCAGATCATCGGCGACGATCTTGGTGATCTTCTGGGTCATGTCCTTGAGGGAATCGTACTGCTCCTCGGTCATCACACCGATGGCAACCAGGGCATCCTTGGTGATGAGGGGATCGCCCTTCGCATCGTCCTTCAGCGTGGTCTCCACATAGGAGGGAAGCTTTGCGCCGGACTCGATGAGAGCGCCGTAGCGGCGGATGAAGGAGCCGACAGCCTTGTTGCGGCAGATGACCTCCAGACCCTTACCGAAAACCTTGGCAGGGAGCACTTCCATGGTGGTGTCTTCCAGATTGGCAGAAACATAGTGGGTCTTGATGCCGGCGGCATTGATCTTCTCAAAGAAGTAGATGGACATCCGCAGGTTCACATCGCCCACACCATCAATGGTCAGGCCGACGGAATTTTCACCGGGATCGAACACGCCGTCCTTGCCGGTGCAGTCATCTTTGAACTTCAGCAGGCAGTTGCCGTTTTCCAGCGCATAAACATTCTTGGTCTTACC
>JAFXIE010000127.1 GCA_017533425.1 Clostridia bacterium
GTGCGGACAGTGATGACGCAGACCACAAGTGCGACCACTGCGGCACGGATGGCATCACTGGCCATGTCTATGGCGAAGAGTGGAAGACCGATACGACCAACCACTGGCATGAGTGTGCCTGCGGCGCGAAGTCCGGAGAAGGCGATCACGTCTACGACAATGCCTGCGACGCAGACTGCAATGAGTGTGGCGCACAGCGCACACCTGCAGATCATGTCTATGACAACGATTGCGATGCTGAGTGTAACGTTTGTAATGCAACCCGCATCCCCGCGGATCACATCTACGACAATGCCTGCGATGCTGACTGCAATGAGTGTGGCGCAACTCGCACCCCTGCGGATCACGACTATAATTCTGCGGTAACCACGGCACCCACCTGTACTGAAACCGGTGTTATGACCTACACCTGTGAGTGCGGAGATTCCTATACGGAAGAAGTCGCAGCGCTTGGCCATACTGCCGGAGCAGTAGTTGTAGAGAACAATGTTGCTGCTGACTGCGAGAACGAGGGAAGCTACGACAACGTGACCTACTGTACGGTCTGCGGTGATGAACACAGCCGTGAGACTGTGACGGTTGCAGCGCTTGGCCACAGCTATGAAAACGGTAAGTGCGTGAATTGCGGTAAGTATGAAAGCGCAATGGTTCAAGTCAAGGCATATAATATCGGTGAGCAGAACTATCTTGTTGCTGGAAAAACGATCATTGTCGATCCTGCAAACATTGTTGATTCTGAAAACCCGAGAGCCTGCAGACTTGGCTATCTTGTTGGTAGCGCATATGTTTCTGTTACACCTGTTCTTGTCGACGGAAAGTATTTGTACACGGTCCCTGAAGGTGTTACGGAGGTTGTGCTTGTCGTTAAGGGCGATGTTAATCTCGACGGCGATGTTTCTGCAGAGGATCTGACTGCCTTGGCAAGACAGGTGGCGAAGATTGAAACGCTCTCTGACCCGGCCGCAATATTTGCCGCTGATGTTACGGCGAATTACGATCTGTCGGCGGAAGACTTGACTTTGCTTGCACGAATTGTTGCGAAGATCGAGACTTCTGTTGCCTGGAACTGACATCAATAATCAACAATTGCCCCCGGATGCTTCAGCATCCGGGGGCTTGCATTTGTATGCTAAAATTTGACTTGAATAACACGGGTTATGTGTTATAATTAAGAAAAAGATGGGAGGTGCCGATATGAAGCTCAATCCGATTTTTACATCCCATATGGTTTTTGCGGCGGGGAAGCCCATCCGTGTTTGGGGCGTGGGGCCGGGAAAAGGAGAGATTCTCTTTGCCGGTGCGGTTTGCCGTATTGACACGGAGGATGACTTCTGGATGGCGGAATTTCCGCCGATGGAATACAGCGGCGGCCATGAAATGCGCTGCGTGCTGGATGGCAGGGAAGAGGTGCTCTCGGATATTGCCATCGGCGAGGTATATTTGATGGCCGGTCAGTCCAATATGCAGTTTAAGCTGCGCGAGGGGGCAAATGCCGGTATGCAGGCGGACGAAAGCCTGGATATCCGTCTCTTTGCGCCGGCGCATTCGGAGAATAAAGAGACCATTCTGCCCTCGGATGGCTGGGTGAAAAACGGCGACCGCATCGATGGATGGACGGCACTGGGTTATCTAACGGCCGACGCTCTTGCCCGAAAAAAAGGCATCACAGTGGGTCTTGTCACCTGCTACCAGGGCGCATCCTGCATCGAAAGCTGGGTTCCTGCCGGAACCTTTGCGGCTCTGGGCATTCATATCGCCCCGGAGGATAAGCACTACGACCATCGCCATCCCCTTTTTGAGAGATGGAACGGCGATGCCTATCTCTATAATTTTGCCTTTTCGCAGGTGTGCCCCTTTGCCTTCAGCGCCGTAGTGTGGTATCAGGGCGAAAGCGACACCACGCCGGCGGAGGGCAGGGTTTATGCCGCGGAGCTTGCGGCTCTCATCGATATCTGGCGCCGGGATCTCAAGAATGAGACCCTGCCCTTTATCATCGTGCAGATTGCAGATTTCACCCCCCGCCTTGACGAGGGCTGGCGGCTGGTGCAGCAGGCACAGCTGGACATCCAGACCATGCGAAGTGGGGTCAAAACGGTGATCTCCCGCGATGTCTGCGAGACCGACGATATTCATCCCAAAACAAAGCAGCCCCTGGCTCTGCGCATTGCGGCTGCGCTGGAGGATATATGATGCAATTGATTACCGACAGAGCAGCCCTTGCGGAATACCGCGCAGCGCTGCGCCTGTGGCAGGGCATTCCGAGCATCGAGGTCACCCGCGGCGGGAGAATCTTTATCTCGGCTTATTCCGGCGGCCATATGGAGCAAATCGGGAATTTTGCCTTCCTGCTTGCCTCGGATGACGGGGGAAAGACCTTTTCCGATCCCCCGGTGGCTGCGGCGGTCTTTGCCGGCGGGCGCTGCTATGACCCTTGCCTGTGGATCGATCCCCGGGGACGCCTGTGGTTTACCTGGTCGCGCTGCCCGGAGGATGGGCTGTATGCGGCGGTCTGCGACGATCCGGACGCAAAGGAGCTTTCCTTCGGAGATCCTTTCCTCGTGGGACATAATGTGATGATGAACAAACCTACAGTGACCCGGGATGGCGCGTGGCTCTTTCCCATTGCCGTATGGAACCACGGCATCCGTGTTCTGGGGCCGGAATATGACGATCCGGATCCCCACAAGGGCTCCTTTGCCTGGGAAAGCCGCGATGCGGGGGAGACCTTCCGCAAGCTCGGCGGCGCGGATGTGCCCTGCCGGCACTTTGATGAGCATATGTTCCTTGAACTGGCGGATGGCCGCCTGCGTACCTATGTGCGGACGACCTACGGCATCGGCGCGGCAGAATCCACCGACGGCGGGCACACCTGGGGTCCCGGTTTTGACAGCGGCCTCGGCGGCCCGGATTCCCGCTTCCATATCCGCAGGCTCCGCTCGGGCCGGGTTCTCCTCATCAACCACTATGAATTCAGCGGACGAAACAATCTCACGGCCATGCTCTCCGAGGACGATGGCGAAACCTTCCCGTACCGGCTCCTTCTGGACGGGCGTGCGCAGGTTTCCTATCCGGATGCCGTGGAGGCGGAGGATGGGTTTATTTATATCACCTATGACCGGGAACGGGGGGCATTTTTGCCAAATCTGGAGGCTGCGCTCAGTGCTCCACGGGAAATTTTGCTCTCCCGCATCACCGAGGCGGATATCCTTGCGGGCAAGCTTGTAAATCCCGGCAGCTATCTTGCCCGCATCGCCGCAAAGCTTGAAAATTTTGAGGGCGAGAACCCCTTTTTGGCGAAATGATTACCTCGATATGCGCAAGAGAAAACAAAGAGATTTTGCGGGAAAATATGTGAGCAAAAGGTTGCAATACACAACGGATTGTGGTATAATAACAACAGAATGTGTAAGTGTACACTAAAGCAATTAGCACCGTTTTTTGCAGAAAATGCAAAAAGGGTGCCATTCTGCTTTGGAAATGTACGGCTTTAGGAGAAAACGCGATGAATGTCACTGATAGAAATCAGTCGGAATATAATTCCGTTGATGTGCTCTATATCATAAAGAACCTTTGGGGAAGAGCGTGGATCATCATCCTTTCGGGGATCCTATGCGCTGCTGTGGCCTTCTGCTTTGCTGCATTTCTGATTGCGCCGAAGTATTCCTCTTCCATCATGCTCTATGTCAACAACAGCTCCTTTTCCCTGGGCAACACCAGCTTTTCCATCAGCTCCTCGGAGATCACCGCGGCGCAGAGCCTGGTTAAGACCTACCGCGAGCTGCTCATCAACCGCACCACCCTGGAGCGCGTGATCGAGAAGACCGATGCTCCCTATACCTACAAGGAGCTTGCAAAGCTCATTGAGGCAGCCCCCTCCAACGAAACGGAAATCATGAAGGTTACTGTGACCACCGAGGATCCCTATGAGGCTGCCCGCATTGCAAACTGCATTGCAGAGGTTCTTCCTGTCCGCATTTCCGAGATCATCGACGGCGCCTCCATGGAGGTTGTGGACTCTGCCGTTCCCGAGCTTGATAAGGTCGCGCCGAGCATCACGCAGTTCACCGCCATCGGCCTGCTCATCGGCCTTGTGCTGTCGGTCTCCGTGCTGGTTGTGAATATTATCTTTGACGATACCATCAACGACGAGGAGTACATCCTCCAGACCTACAAGCATCCCATTTTGGCAAAGGTTCCGAATCTGGTCAATCCCGGCGCCGGCTCCTATCAGTATTACTACCGCAAGCGCGGTCGCCGCAACGCCGCCTACTATCAGCAGCATGCCTATGAGCAGCAGAAGGCGGAGGATAAGAAATGATGAAGATGACAAAAAAACGTCCGGATTTTCAGAATGATTTCTCCGGCACGCTGCACCAGAATCTCGAATTCACGGCTCGTGAGCAGTATAAGCTTTTGCGCACAAACCTGAATTTCACCCTTCCGCATGATGAGAAATGCCCGGTCATCGGCGTCACCAGCTCCATGCGGGGCGAAGGCAAGTCCACCACCGCGGTCAATCTTTCCTATGTTCTCGCGGAAAACGGCGCCAAGGTTCTCCTGATCGACGGCGACCTGCGCATCCCCTCCATTGCAAAGAAGATGGGTATTGAAAAATCCACCGGCCTGACGGATCTTCTGGTGGGGCGCGGCGCCCAGCTGGGCGAATACCGGTCTTCGATTCTGGATAACTGGTATATCCTGCCCGCCGGCGACATTCCGCCGAACCCCTCCGAGCTTTTGGGCTCCCGCCGCATGGCGGAGGTTATTGCAGAGCTGCGGAATGTGTTTGATTATATCGTGGTTGACCTGCCTCCGGTTAATATCGTTACGGATGCTGTGGCAATTTCTCCCATCATCTCCGGTATGATCGTTGTCATCCGCGAGGGCTATGCGCAGAAGAAGGAGCTGGAGCGCTGCTTCCGCCAGCTGGAGCTTTCCAATGTAAAGATCCTCGGCTGCGTGCTCAATGAGTCCACCAACGGTAAGGGTTCCTATTCCAAGTATAAGTATAAGAAATACGGCACCTACAAATATTACCGTTATTACGAAAAGCACGGCTACTACGAAACCCCGAAAAAAGAGGCTGAGCAAAAGTGATTGACTGGCACAGCCACATTCTGCCGGCAGTGGATGACGGCAGCCGCGATATCGAGGAAAGCCTCGGACTTTTGCATATTCTGCAGACATCCGGGGTGGATACGGTCATCGCAACCCCGCATTTTTATGCAGATCGCATCTCCGCAGAGGATTTCTTCGCGGCTCGGGATCAAAGTGCAGCCGCCCTTCGCCGGGCAATGCCGGCGGATGCACCAAGGCTGCTCCTTGGCGCCGAGGTGCGGTATTACGCGGGCATCAGCAGGCTGGAGAATCTGAAGGATTTCAGAATCGAAGGCTCCCGGCAGCTGCTTTTGGAGATGCCGGTGTCCCATTGGTCGGAATACGCCCTGCGGGAGCTGGTGGAGCTTGCGGGAATTCCGGGCGTGGAGCTTCTGCTTGCCCATGTGGAGCGCTATCGCGCCCTGCAGAGCGACGATGCATGGGATCGCCTCTTGCAGGCGGGGATCCGCATGCAGAGCAACGCCTCCAATTTCCTATCCTGGCGCACCCGCGGTGCTGCCCTTCGGCAGCTTTGGGCAGGGGAGATCCACTGCATCGGCTCCGATTGCCACAACCTGAAATACCGGCCGCCGAAAATCGGCGAGGCGTATGAATGGATCGCAAAAAAGAGCGATGCGCGTTTTCTGCCGGCCTTTGATGCCTTCGGGCATAAGCTGCTCGGCCACTGATTTTGTGTTCAATTTAATTGGCATATATTTTTTCACCGTAAGAAAGGATCGAAAAATTATGAAAAAGGTACTGACTGCTATCCTGGTTCTGGTGCTCGTTCTGAGCCTCAGCTTCTCCGTGCTTGCTGCGCCGGCAAACTTTATATCCAGCCCCAGCACCGAAGAGGCTCCCGGTCTTGTTAGCGGAACCAATGTTTCTGAGGACTGTGTTGCCCAGCTTATCATCACCGCCTATGCGGAGAGAGATGAGCTGCCCGCAGAGATCCGCGCTCTTCTTGAGGAGGCCTATAAGATGATCACCGAGGCCGGCGATCTCTCCGAGCTCAATGCAAAGGTCAAGGAAATTGCCGAGAAGATGGGTCTTGATATGAAGGATCTCGCGGTTTCTCACCTCTTTGATATCTCCACCACTGACTGCGACGGCCATGCCGACCACGGTCACTTTGATGTGACCCTGTCTGCGGATACCCTGCACAACTTTGTCTGCCTGCTGCACTACTACAACGGCGAGTGGCGTATCGTTGAGAACGCCCAGGTCACCAACAACGGCGAGCATCTGGAGTTTGACGAGGATGAGTTCTCTCCCTTCGCCATCGTTGTCAGCACCGACACCCCCGACACCGGCGACAACATGGACATCGTTCTTTTCGCTGCCCTGATGGTTCTTTCCGGCGCTGCCGTTGTCTTCTTCTGGATGAAGTCCAGAAAAGAGAATAACTGATTCTCCGCTTATATGACAAACCGTAGAAATTCGCGCAGAGCGGGCTTTCGCACCCTTGCGGTGGCCTGCTTTGCCGTATTTCTCCTGTCGGCTGCCCTGTTGTTGCTTCGCCTGTGGGATAAACAGCAGGGCAGATTCCCTGTTGTAGACCAGCCGCTGGATACAACGGTGGAACACAACGGGAAGAAATACGCCCTGAAGGAAGATGTTGAAACCTTCATGGTGCTGGGTCTTGACCAGTTCGAGGCGGATGCACAGCCCGACTCTTACAACAACAATAAGCGAGCCGACTTTGTGATGCTGCTGGTCTTTGATAAGGCGGCGCAAAAGTGCTCGGTGCTGCATATCAACCGCGACACCATGACACGGGTGAACGTGCTCGGCGTGGCGGGTCAGCGGGTGGATACCGTGACCGCGCAGCTCGCCCTTGCACATACCTACGGTAACGGCCGCGAGGTCAGCTGCCGCAATACGGCGGATGCCGTGTCCTCCCTTTTGCACGGGATGCGCATCAACCACTACATTTCCTTTACGATGGATGCCGTTCCGGTGTATAACGACCTGGTGGGCGGCGTTGAAGTGGAGGTTCTCCACGATTTTACGGGGGTTGATCCCTCTCTTGTCCGCGGTGAGCGTGTGATCCTTCGCGGAAATCAGGCACTGACCTATGTGCGTTCCCGCTCGGGTGTGGACGATTCCTCAAACCTTTCGAGAATGAAGCGCCAGCGCCAGTATCTCGAGGCCCTCTATGATAAAACCCGCATCGTGGCTGCTGACGATGCCTTTGTGGTTGATGCCGCTCTGAAAATGGGCGAGTACATCGTCTCCGACCGCTCAGTCACCCAGCTGGAGGATATCCTCCGCCGAATCTCCACCTATGGATTTGATGAATTCATCACCCTCGAAGGCAGAACGGAGACCGGCAGCGACTTTTTGGAGTTCTATCCTGACGAAGATCGCCTGATGGATACGATTATCCGACTCTTTTATACGGAAAAGAGTTGATTTTACCTGAAGTTTATCCATAACCTCATTGATAACATCCAGCTCCTTGGGGTTGGATGTTATTTTTACTATCTAACAAGGAAGTGCTTGATATGACTGCCTTTACCGGAAAAACACTGATGATCACCGGCGGTACCGGTTCCTTTGGAAATGCGGTGCTCAACCGCTTTTTGCAGACGGATATCGGAGAGATCCGTATCTTCTCCCGGGATGAGAAGAAGCAGGATGACATGCGGCACGAATTTCAGTCCCGTTTGCCCGAAGCGGCGGAAAAAATCCGCTTCTATATCGGAGATGTGCGCGATATTCAGTCGGTCCGCAATGCGATGCACGGCGTGGACTATATTTTCCACGCGGCAGCTCTCAAGCAGGTGCCTTCCTGTGAATTTTTCCCCATTGAGGCGGTGAAGACCAATGTGCTCGGCACCGACAACGTGCTGACCGCTGCCATTGAGGCGGGAGTTCGCTCCGTGACCTGTCTTTCTACCGATAAGGCCGCCTATCCCGTCAATGCCATGGGCACCTCCAAGGCCATGATGGAGAAGGTTGTGGTGGCAAAATCCCGCACGGTGAACCCCGCAAAGACCAAAATCTGCTGCACCCGCTACGGAAATGTCATGTGCAGCCGCGGATCGGTAATTCCCCTCTGGATCGAACAGATCAAGGCAGGAAACCCCATCACGATCACCGAGCCGAGTATGACGCGCTTTGTCATGAGTCTTGATGAGGCGGTGGATCTGGTGCTTTTTGCCTTTGAAAAGGGTGCTTCCGGCGATATTCTCGTGCAGAAGGCGCCTGCCTGCACCATTGAGACCCTGGCAAAGGCAGTTACCGGCCTGTTTGCGCCGGAAACGGAGATCCGTGTGATCGGAATCCGCCACGGCGAGAAGATGTATGAGACCCTGCTGACCAATGAGGAGTGCGCCCATGCGGAGGATCTTGGCAATTTCTACCGCGTTCCCTGCGACAAGCGCGACCTTAACTACGATAAATTCTTCAACAAGGGCGATGCAAGGCGCAACACCCTGACCGAGTTCAATTCCAACAATACGACCATTCTGGATGTGGATGATGTGCAGAAAAAGCTGCTGTCCCTTGCCTATATCCGCAGTGAGCTGGAAGCCTTCCGGGCGGAGAAATAGGCCATGAAGATTCTCGTCACGGGTTCCGCCGGCTTTGTCGGCAGAAATCTGACCGCTGCCCTTCAAAATATCCGTGATGGAAAGGATATGACCCATCCGGAGATTTCGTTGGATGAAATCTTTACCTACGATGTGGATTCTACGGAAGCAGAGCTGGATGCTGCCTGCGCGCGGGCGGATTTTGTCTTTCATTTTGCCGGGGTCAACCGCCCCCTCGATCCGGCCGACTTTATGCGAGGAAACCGCGATGCGGCAGCCCTGCTTCTGGATCGGCTGAAGGCGCATAAAAACACCTGCCCGGTGGTTTTTGCAAGCTCCGTGCAGGCTTCCCTCGTCGGCCGCTATGACAACGAATACGGTCGCAGCAAGCGGGCAGGGGAGGAGCTTTTCCTTTCCTATGGTGCAGAGACCGGCGCGGAGATTCTCATCTATCGCTTCCCGAACCTCTTTGGCAAGTGGTGCAGACCGAGTTACAATTCTGTCGTTGCCACATTCTGCCACAATATTGCAAACGGGCTGCCCATCCGGGTGGATAGCGCAGATACGGAGCTGGAGCTTCTCTATATCGATGACCTGGTGGAGGAGATGCTCGCTGCCCTGTCCGGAAAGCCCAGCCGCGCTGCAGATCCCGGGTTTTGTGAGGTTCCGGTGACCCACCGCGTCACCCTCGGAGAGATCGCCGGCCTGATCCGGCAGTTTTCCGAACAGCCGGTAAATCTCGTGATGCCCGACATGCCGGAAGGAAGCTTTGCAAAGAAGCTTTTTTCCACCTACCTGAGCTATTTGCCCGCGGAAAAGACGGCATTTTCCTTAACTCCCCACAGCGATGCGCGGGGAAGCTTTACGGAGATTATCCGCACTGTAGGTGCCGGACAGATTTCCGTCAATATCTCCCGCCCCGGCGTCACCAAGGGCATGCACTGGCACCATTCCAAATGGGAGCTGTTTGTGGTAGTCTCCGGTCTTGCGCGCATTCGCCTTGTTTCGCTGGACGGAAGTGATGTGCGCACCTTTGAGGTCTCCGGCGCGGAGCCCCGGGCGGTGTATATGCTGCCCGGCTTTGTGCATGAGATCACAAATCTTTCCGATTCGGAGGATCTCGTGACCCTCATGTGGGCAAATGAAGGCTTTGATCCGGCTCGTCCGGACACCTATCGTGGAGAAATGCCATGAAACGCACAATCAAAGAGCTGATCTTCGCCCTGGCGGTTTTGGGTGTGACAGCCTTCATTTTTTCAAATTCCCTCAAGGGCATTGATGCCTCGGTGCAGGACAGCGATGCTGTTATTGCCATCATCCGCCCGATTTTGGAGGCTTTGGGCATCCGCGGTGATATCAACTGGCATTTTATTGTGCGAAAGGGCGCCCATCTTACGGAATTTGCCCTGTTGGGCGTTGCGGTTGCTCTGTTTGTGATTGCCGTCAAGCGGGATAAACGACTGCGCGGTTACGAGCTTGTCTATCCCCTGGGGGTTGCTGCTGCGGATGAGCTTATCCAGAGCTTTTCCGACCGCACAAGTCAGCTGGATGATGTGCTCATCGATTTTGTCGGAGCGACCGTTGGATTTTGCGCAGTATGGCTCATTTCTTACCTGATATTTAAAAGGAAAAAGGATGAAAACAGACATGAATAAGGATTATTCCAACATCTCTTTTCATAACGACGGACGCCTGAAGCTGTTGATCATTGTCGGCACGCGTCCGGAGATCATCCGCCTTTCGGCGGTCATCACCAAATGCCGCCGGTATTTTGACTGCATTCTTGCTCACACGGGACAGAATTACGACTATAACCTCAATGGCGTGTTCTTCAAGGATCTTGGGCTTTCAGATCCCGAGGTTTATATGGATGCGGTGGGGGAGGATCTTGGCGAGACGGTGGGCAACATCATTGCGGCCTCCTATAAGCTGATGCAAGCCCTGCAGCCCGATGCGCTGCTTATTCTCGGCGACACCAATTCCTGCCTCTCGGCCATATCGGCCAAGCGCCTGCATATTCCCATTTTCCATATGGAGGCAGGCAACCGCTGCAAGGATGAATGTCTGCCGGAGGAGACCAACCGCCGGATCGTGGATATCATTTCCGATGTCAATATGGCCTATTCCGAGCATGCCCGCCGCTATCTTGCGGAATGCGGGCTTCCCAAGGAGCGCACCTATGTCACCGGCTCCCCGATGGCGGAGGTTCTGCGCGCAAATCTCGATGCCATCCGCGCATCGGACATTCTCCGCCGGCTGCAGCTGCAAAAGGGAAAATACATCCTCCTCTCCGCCCACCGCGAGGAGAATATCGATACGGAAAAGAACTTTACAGCTCTCTTTGGAGCCCTCAACCGTATCGCGGAGATCTACGATATGCCCATTCTCTATTCCTGCCATCCCCGCAGCCGCAAGCGCCTGGAGGAGAGCGGCTTTGCACTGGATGCAAGGATTATCCGCCATGAGCCCCTGGGCTTCCACGATTATAACTGCCTGCAGCGCAATGCCTATGCGGTGATTTCCGACAGCGGAACGCTGCCGGAGGAGGCGAGCTTCTATGCATCCATCGGCGAGCCCTTCCCGGCGGTTTGCATCCGCACCTCCACCGAGCGGCCGGAGGCGCTGGATAAGGGCTGCTTTGTCCTTGCCGGGATTACGGAGGATTCCCTGATTCAGGCGGTCCGCACCGCCGTTGCCATGCATGAGGTCGGCGACTGGGGTATCCCTGTTCCCGATTACACCGATGAGAATGTATCAACAAAGGTTGTCAAAATCATCCAGAGCTATACCGGCATCGTCAACCGCATGGTATGGCGCAAGGAGTAAAATGTTTCGGAGTTTTTAGTTTTATGCACAGTTTCAAACATACACTTTCTCTCTGTATTGTTTTTTTGTTAGTGATCTTGGCTGCAGGCTGCGATGACGGCAATCCGCCTGAATCCCCTTCGGATATTCCCGCCGGGCCGAGCCTCACCATCACCGAGATGCCGGAGGAGGTTATCCTTATTCATCCCTCGGCGCAAAAATTCCTGAATGCCGGCGATGATGTTCAGGCAGAAGATCTGCGCAAAACGCTTGGGGATAAGGACAGATGGGACGTTAGTATCCCCGCGGTGGTTGAATTCCGCGTTGACGGCCTTGTTGCCCCGCAGTTGATTACATCCTGTACGGCGAAATTCTGGAAGGATGGGGAGCCGGAAAAGGCAAAGACCCTCGAGGTTCAAAACTATGCAAACGAGGTCAGGCTTTACAATCTGGAAAGAGGGGAGCAATACAGAGTATCCCTTACGGTTCTCCTTTCCGACGGAGTTGAGCTCTATGATGAGATCGGATTCCGCACTGCCGATCTTCCCCGTATACTGACGGTGGATGGCATCAGCAATTTCCGGGATTTCGGCGGCTGGAAAACGGCGGACGGATCCCGCATTCGCCAGGGATTGCTTTACCGAGGCACAGAGCTTGACGGCGCTGTGAATTCAAAATACAATCTGACGTCCGCCGGAGTAGCTCAGATGGAGGAGGAATTCGGCATCCGCGCCGTGCTGGATCTGCGATACACCAAGAATTATGAAATCGTGGAGCGGCTGGGACCGAATGTGCGTTATCACTACTACAGCGTTTCAAGCTATGTCGGTATTTTCGCAAATAAGCACAAGGTCACAACGCCCTATGTCTTCCGCGTTCTTGCCGACCCGGACAATTACCCCCTGTATATCCATTGCACCCACGGAATGGATCGTACCGGTACATA
>JAFXIE010000128.1 GCA_017533425.1 Clostridia bacterium
CACCTTCCTGCGGGGATGCCTGGAGATTGCGGGAGAGCCGGCGGATACCTTCCTGCGCCTGGATGGCTTTACCAAGGGCTTTGTGAAGCTAAACGGCTTCAATATCGGCAGATATTTCAACGAAGCCGGCCCCCAGAAGACCCTCTTTGTGCCCGCGCCCCTGCTGAAGCCGGGCAAAAACGAGATCCTTGTTTTCGAATCCGACGGAGCCGAAGAGCTCGTTGTGGAATTCGTCGCAAGCCCGGAGCTTGGATAACGGCGGTAAAGGCGGCAGAAAGGAAGCAAGTATATGAAAATCGCGGCAACCGTTTTCGGGATTCTTGCGGTGGCGGCCTTTGGGCTGAGCTTTCAGTGCCGCCGCCGGAAGGATATCCTGCTTGTCAACATCCTTTCCCGCGTCTTCTATATTCTCCAGTACCTCCTTCTCGGAGCTCTGGAGGGGGCGGTCTTTGATCTGATCGGTGCGGCAGCGGCCCTGCCGGCAAAGAAAAAGGACTCCTCCTTTGTCATGGCGCACCGGAAGGGGATCCTCGCGGCAATTTTTGCGCTGCTCCTCCTGTCCGGGGTGCTGCTCTACCGATCCCCGTGGAGCCTTGTGCCCCTCGCGGGGGTGGCCTTTGAGATCGCGGGTCTTTGGATGGACAGGGAGCGGGCAATCCGCCTGGTTTCCCTTGCGGCACAGCCCTTCTGGCTTGCCTATAACATCCATTCCGGCGCCTACGGCTCGGTGGCAGGCAATGTTTTTGCCGCGGTATCCATTCTTGTGGCTCTGATGCGTTATGCAAAACAAGAAAACAATAAAAGTACATGAAACGAAAGCCGTTTCATGTACTTTTTCTGCAAATTCGATGCCCCGTCAGAGCACTGTATTTGCCACGGAAAGCCAGCGGTCTGCAAGCAGCTGATGGCCGGCCACGGTGGGATGCAGATTGTCCCAGATGAGGTAAGAAAGTGGAACATCTTTCCGCGGCACAAAGAGATCCCGAAAGGGAACAAACACCGCGCCAAAGTTTTCCGCGAGGTTTGGAAGCGCCTCACAGATGTCCCCCAGCCGGCGAAGGGTTTCCTGGGTGCGCTCCGGATTCCGCGGATTGTTGGAAAAGGCGAAGGGGCGCTCGCAGAAGGGGTGGGGGATGTTTTCGTAGGGCGCATCCTGGTTGCGCACATCGGCATAAAATGGCTCGCAGAGAAAGAACTTTACCTCCGGCAGCACAGCGCGGGTATCCCGCAGGATGGCTGCGATCGTGGAAAGGTATTTCTCCGCCGCAAGCCCGGCCGGCAGGGCAAGGTCGGCGTACAGGTCGTTGACACCCACCAGCAGGCTGATGTGGGTGGGGGAGAGGGACAGAGCATCCTCCGTCCAGCGGGCATAGACGCGCTGGGCAGTATCCCCGGAAATGCCCTTGTTTATAAAGCGGGGCATGGCGGCAAGATTGTCTGCTGCCAGCCGGGCGGAAACCATCTCCGCAAAGCCATGCCCCATGATATGGTTGAGATCCATGCTGCTGCCCCGGCCGCCGTGGGTGATGGAATCACCGATAAAAAGAAAGGTATCGCCTTTGTTCAGTCGGATCATGTTTTCTGCTCCTCTCTGCGGTTCTATGGAAATGGTAGCGCAGAAAGGGACGAATGTCAACCGGCCGGGAAGAAAAAATTCTCCCCGGTGTTGCGAAACGGAAAATATATGCTATAATGTAGGCAGAAATATACCCCGGCGGGAAGAATAAGGAGAGATTGCCATGCAGATTTTTGCGGATATTTCTGAAAACGTTCAGAAGGGAAGAATGAAAGCCGTCAAAGAACTGGTGGAGGCGGCGCTGGCGGAGGGCATTTCCGCAGAGCGCATTCTTTCGGAGGCGCTGGTGCCCGGTATGGGCGTCATCGGTGAACGCTTTAAGAACGGCAAGGCCTATGTGCCGGAGGTTCTGATGGCTGCCCGCGCCATGACGGCGGGAACGGAGCTCTTAAAGCCGCATCTTGCCGCTGCCGGTGCGGTGGCCGCTGGCCGGGTGTGCATCGGCACGGTGCAGGGAGACCTGCACGACATTGGCAAAAACCTGGTGCGCATGATGATGGAGGGTAAAGGCCTGGAGGTCATCGACCTCGGCACCGATGTGCCCGCCGAGGAATTTGTGCGCTGTGCCGTGGAAAAGGATTGCCGGATTATCTGCTGCTCCGCACTGCTGACCACGACCATGGACGTCATGGCGGATGTTGTCCGCGCCGCAGAGGCTGCCGGCATCCGGGATAAGGTATATATCATGGTGGGCGGCGCGCCCATCAGCGAGGAGTTCTGCCGGGAAATCGGTGCCGACTGCTATGCCGCCGATGCGGCTACCGCCGCCGATGCCGCCGTGGCCTATTGCCGGGAGAAGGCAGAATGAAGCCCTTTGAAAACATGCGGGAATGGCTGGAGCGCTGGGGAAGCGCGCCGCAGAGAAAGGCCTTTCCCATTCTTTCCTTTCCTGCGGCCTCTCTGCTCGGCGTTTCTGTGCAGGAGCTGATCTCCTCCGCGGAGATGCAGGCCGCCGGTATTGCTGCCGTGGCGCGCCGCTGCGACAGCCTCGCCGCCGTCAGCTTTATGGATCTTTCCGTGGAGGCGGAGGCCTTCGGTGCAGAGATCCGCATGGCTGAGGACGAGGTTCCCACGGTGGTCGGCCATATCCTTTCGGATGCGGCGGATGCGCAGACCCTCGCGGTGCCGCCCATTGGCAGCGGCAGAACGGGCATCTGCATTGATGCGGTGCGCCGTGCGGCAGAGCTCGTGCAGGATCGCCCGGTGTTTGCGGGTATGATCGGCCCCTATTCACTGGCAGCGCGGCTTTACGGCGTGACCGAGTGCATGATGGCCTGCTTTGATGATCCCGATGCGGTGCATCTGGTGCTGCGCAAGGTCACCGATTTTCTTAAAAGCTATGCCCTTGCCTTCAAGGCCTGCGGCGTTCACGGTGTGATGATGGCCGAGCCCGTGGCAGGTATGCTTTCCCCCGATATGGAGGAGGAATTCTCTGCCCCCTATGTGCGGGAAATCGTGGAGGCGGTGCAGGATGACGGCTTCCTTCTCATCTATCACAACTGCGGCGACAACACGCCGGAGATGCTGCCCTCCATTCTTTCCACCGGTGCGGCGGCCTACCATTTCGGAAACTCCGTTGACCTGGCGGAAATGCTTGCGGATATTCCGGAGAATGTTGCCGTGATGGGAAATATCGATCCGGTGGGCGAATTCCGCCACGGAAGCCCCGAAAGCATGGGACAGGCGGTGCGTAAGCTGTTGGACGCCTGCGGCGGACGGAGGAATTTCATTCTCTCCTCCGGCTGCGATATTCCTCCGGCCTGTCCCTGGGAGAATATCGACGCTTTTTTTGCCGCAGCAAAGGAGTATTATGAAAAATGATCGCGTGATTCTCACGCTCAACGGCATTCCCCGGGAGGTTCCCCGGGGAATGCGCCTTGCAGAGGCCATTGCCGGCAGCGCCGGAAGGGAAATGCCCTGCGGCGGACACGGAAAATGCGGAAAATGCCGCGTGCATGCCCGCGGTAGGCTTTCGCCGCTGACGGACGCCGAGAGGCGGCATCTTACGGCGGGGGAGATCCGGGATGGGGTGCGCCTTGCCTGCCTTGCGCACGTTCTCGGGGATGCCGAGGTGAAAACTTCCGGGGCTGCGGAGGGAAAGATCCTGACCGACGGAATTTCCCATGCCCGTTGGGAAAATCCGGCCTTTTCCCGCTGCGGTCTAGCCGTGGATATCGGCACGACCACCCTCGCGGCAAAGCTGTGGAGCCCGGCGGGGGAGGAGCTTTGCAGCGCGGCCTGCCTCAATCCCCAGTCCTTTGCCGGTGCGGATGTCATTTCCCGCATTGAAGCTGCCATGGCCGGCAGGGGCGCAGAGCTTGCGGCGGCGGTGCGCAGAGCCATCGGCGAGCTGATTGTTTTGCTTTGCGATAGGGCAGAGATCTCCCCGGAGGAGATCGACGCCGCCTGTTTTACCGGAAATACGGCCATGCTCCACCTACTGACGGAGGAGGACACCACCCCTCTTTCCCGGGCGCCATTTGCGGTGCGCCGGAGATTTGGCGAGAGCCTTTCTGCGGGAGAGCTTTGCATTGCTCCCCTGCGGGCGGAGACGGAGGTTTATCTGCCGCCCTGTATCTCGGCTTTTGTTGGCGCGGATATGGCCTGTGCGCTGCTGGCGGACTTGCCCGGCGGCGGCACGCGGATGCTGGTGGATATCGGTACCAACGGTGAGATGGCGCTTGTCCGGGAGGACGGGATCTTTGTCTGCTCCACGGCGGCGGGGCCGGCCTTTGAGGGCGTTGGCATATCCTGCGGAATGCGGGGAGAGACCGGCGCCATAGACCGGGTGACGGTGGTCAACGGAAAGCTCCTTGCCCATACCATCGGCGGCGGCGCGCCGCGCGGAATCTGCGGCAGCGGCCTTGCGGATGCGGCGGCCTGCCTGCTTGATCTGGAGCTGATGGATGAAAGCGGCTGCCTGGAGGAGGAAAGCATTCCCATTGCGGGAAAGGTTTCCCTTACCCAGGGGGACGTCCGCGCCCTGCAGCTGGCAAAGAGCGCTATTTCGGCCGGGGCACACACCCTGCTCTGTGAGACGGGAACGAATCTTTCCGAGATATCCCGCCTTTCTGTGGCGGGCGGCTTTGGAAACTATCTCAATATGCGCAGTGCAATCCGCATCGGGCTTCTGCCGGCGGTGCCGGAGATTGTCCCCATCGGCAATGCCGCCCTTTCGGGCGCATCCATGCTTCTGGGAGACATCGGCCTCCGGCAGGAGATCTGTCGCATGGCAAATGAAGCCAAAACCGTGGCTCTGGCAGGCAACGACCGCTTTGCGGAGTTCTATATGAACGGTATGCTTTTTGGGGTTGAATAGCCCCGAAAACTTGCAATTTAAGAAAGAATATGTTACACTAAAATTTAGTCAACGCTTACTGATTTTTTTGATGGGACGGTAAAGTGCAAAATGAATGCCATGGGTGCTGAAACCGGAAATCCGACAACCTCTGTCGTTATGCCGGCATACAATGCAGAGCGCTATATAGAGGCGGCGATCCGGTCGGTTATGGCTCAGACTGTGACGGATTGGGAACTGATCGTCGTTGATGATTGCTCCCGGGATGGCACAGCTGCCATCGTGGAGCGTCTTGCCCGGGAGGACGGACGCATTCGCCTCTTCCGAAACCCGCAGAATCTCGGCGTTGCGGCCACGCGAAATGCCGGACTTTCGTATTGCAAAGGTCGTTACATCGCGTTGCTGGACAGTGATGATATTTGGCGGAATGAAAAACTTTCTAAACAGATTGAGACAGCAGAAGGTACCGATGCGGATATCGTATACTGCTCTTACGGAATTATAGATGAAAACGGAGAGCCGAAATGCGCGGATTTTGTCGTTCCTGAGATCACAGATTTTTATGCCTCTCTGACCAAGAGTGTAATCAGCTGCTCTACGGCGCTGTTTCGCGCGGAGAGCATTCAGAATTACCGCTTTGAGGCAGAATACTACCATGAGGATTTGGTGCTGTGGCTTCGCATGCTGCGCGATGGACTTGTTGCCAGAGGCTGTGTCGATGTTTTGGCAGATTACCGCGTGATCAATGGCACGAGATCGGCAAATAAGCTGATGAGTGCAATCTTCCGCTGGGATATTTACAAAAACATGCTCGGTTTATCGGCATGGAAAAGCATGGCGCTTCTCGTAAAATATATGATGGTTGGCTTGCTGAAGTACCGCCATGTCAAAAAGCATAAGTGAAAGGCTTTGTATATGAATTCACCGGCAACGAAAAATGACCACCAGCGGGCGCTCTTTGCGCTGCTTTGCGAGTTTGATCGGGTGTGCCGCCGCCTGGACATACCCTACGTCCTCTTTGCGGGAACGCTGCTCGGCGCCGTGCGCCACGGCGGCTTCATTCCCTGGGATGATGATCTGGACGTTTTGATGTTCCGGTCGGATTACGAGCGCTTCCTTGCCGAGGCGCCGGGCGTGATCGACTCCGATAAATTTTTCCTGCAGAAGGAGTTTTCTGCGCATTGGCCGATGTTTTTCTCAAAGCTTCGGCTCAACAATACGACCTGCCTTGAAAAGTTTCATCCGCGGGACGAACAGCAGCACCAGGGAATTTATATGGACATTTTTCCCTGCGATCCCGCGGCAAAAGGCAGCTTGTGCCGGAGAACGCAGTTTTTGGCCTCCAAGGTTGTCATCGCAAAGGCTCTGTATGCCCGCGGCTATGAAACAGAGAGCCGGACAAAGAAGCTTTTTATGACCCTTTGCCGTCTGCTGCCGGGTGGATTATTTGCAGGGCTTGCAAAGCACGGCTCGGCGGACTCCGGATACGTGCACAGCTTTTTTGCCGCCGCCAAAAGCTACGGAAAGAATGTCTTTCCCGAGGCATGGCTTGCGCGGAGGGATGCGCTTTCCTTTGAGGGGCAGCGCTTTCCCGTTCCGGCGGATTACGATGCCATGCTGAAGCTTCTTTATGGCGACTATATGCAGCTGCCGCCGGAAGAAGATCGGGCAGTGAAAGCGCATGCCATACTGGTGGATGCCGAGCGGTCCTATGAGGCCTATGCGGGCTATCGCGACGGTATGGAATTCGAGGTAAAGACAAAAAGCATTCGATAAGAATCAGGATGGATGGAAAATGATCGATCAATCAGGAAAAAATAGAATAGAGACAGAAGCGCAGGGGATCGATACGGTGATTATCTCCGGCGATGCCGCAGAAAAGGAAGTGCATTCCGGAAGCCGGCACCATCATCACCACAGACATCATCGGCGCGGCCTGCGCGGTGGAGAAGGACTATAAGCTCACGGAAAAGGGCTTATATGTAATGAAAAATGAGCTGGGAATCCGGCTGGATATGGACCTGCGATCGGCAGGCGAAAACCCGGCGCAGACCGATGCCCTTGGGTCGGAGATTGCGCATATTTATTATGGCGTGATCCAGTACAGCGCGATCTTTGAGCCGGCGGGCAAAGAAGCGATCGGCAGGGTCTTTTCGGATCTTGCGGTGGCAGAGAATTATCCGATTTATCTGCACTGCACCTACGGCGCGGACAGAACGGGAACGGTTTGCTACCTGCTTGGGGCGCTGCTCGGCGTTCCGGAGGATGCGCTTCGCCGGGAGTATGAGGCCACGGCGCTATACCACAAATGGTGCGATTCCGAAAACTATGATCAGATGGTCGCAGGACTGCGTGCATATGCGGGAGAGACGCTTTCTCTAAAAGCTGCGAATTATCTTGCAGAATGCGGCGTGACTGCGGAGGAGCTTGAGGCCATTCGCGCAATTTATTTGTATTGACTGGAAACGGGGGGGCCGAAGCTCCCTCGTTTTTTAGTAAGCAGCCGTCAGCAAGTGCTTATTTTGTGTGGACATTTTGGGAAGGATGCGGTATAATAAATTGTCGGAGTGTATTTACTTTTGATCAGGATTACGGCTGGAGAAAAACGAATGAAGGTTTTGATAATCAGTCATCAGCCGATGACGATGCAGAACAATATGGGCAAGACCTTTTGCTCCCTCCTCTCGGAATTTGATGCGGAGGAGCTTTGCCAATTCTATATTTACCCGGCCTTTCCTGATGGCAAGTATTACACATCTTTTTACCGCGTGACCGACAAGGAAGTCCTGCGCTCCTATTTAGGACGCCGCTATATCGGCGGAGAGGTGTGCGCTGAAGACATCCGTCCGGAACAAGGCGCATATGAGGACGAGTCTGACCGCGCCTTTTACCGCAACCGGAAGAACAAGTCCGGGTTGCGCAGATTACTGCGGGATTGTATGTGGCAATTTAGCCCGTGGTGCGGAAAGCGACTGAAAAGCTGGCTTATAAAAGAGCGACCGGAGTGTATTTTTGTTGCCCCGGGAACGGCGAAGTTTATTTATAATATCGCGCTGCGCCTGTCAAAGAAATACAGTATCCCTCTGGTTACCTATATCTGCGACGATTATTATTTCCTAAACAGACCCCGGGGATTTGCGAACCGCCTGCAGTTTATCCTCCTTCGTCGAAAAATCCGGCAGCTTCTTGAAAATAGCAGCCATCTGGTTGTCATCAGCGAAGAGCTGCGGCAGGCGTATGCGGGAACCTTCGGCGTCGAGACAACGGTGATCATGACGGGGACGACCCTTTCTACCCCACTTCGGCCGGCGCAGACAGAGCTGCCGCAGAAGATCTCATATTTCGGAAATGTGCGCTGCAATCGCTTCCGCTCCCTTGCGGAAATCGGTTTGGCACTGGATTCAATCAACAGGGACTCCGATACAAAGTATCGCCTTTGTATCTATACAGCGGAGAAAGACCCGGAGATCCTTGCAGAACTGGAGCGGGCGGAATCGGTTTCACTTTGCGGCTTTGTCAGCGGCGATGCCTTTGATGCAGCCATGCGGGATGCACAAATCCTTTTGCATGCGGAAGCCTTTGATGCAGCAAGCGTTGATACCGTTAAATACTCGGTTTCAACGAAAATTGCCGACGGACTCGCCAGTGGCTTGCCGCTCTTTGCTTATGGACCGGAAAGCATTGCATCTATGCAGCATTTGATCCGCAACGAATGTGCCCTGGCAGTAACAGAACCGGATGATCTTATCCCGGCACTTTGCCGGATATTCTCCAATGGGGAGCTCCGCCGGCAGATTGCAGCAAGGGCGCAGACAACGGCAAAGGAACTCCATGATCGAAAAACGAACAGCGAAAAACTACGAAGGGTGTTTGAAAAGACCATCGGATAGGACGCACACGGGGCGGTGAAGAAATCGGTGAAAATTTTACAAGTCAACAGTGTGTACGGAGAAAAGAGCACCGGGAAACTTACCCGTGAGCTGCACTTTGGCATCCGCAAGGCCGGCCATGAATCGGTTGTTGTATACGGCAGGGGAGGCAAGACGAGCGACCCGGGAGTTATCCGTCTGTGCCCGGATTGGTATGGGAAATTCAACAGTCTCCTGACTCGGTTTACCGGCATCCGAAACGGGGGCTGCCTGCTGTCTACCCTTCGGCTGATGCATATCATTTCCCGCGAAAAGCCGGATATTGTGCATCTGCAGTGCATCAATGGGAATTTTGTTAATATTTTCCGTTTGATTGCCTGGCTGAAGAATAAACGCATAAAAACCGTCGTTGGTCTCCATGCGGAATTTATGTATACCGCAAACTGCGGACATGCCTTTGACTGCAACCAGTGGATCTCGGGCTGCAAAAAGTGCCCCAGTCTCCGGGCTGCCACCAAGAGCATATATTTTGACCGCACAAAGTCCTGCTGGAGGCACATGCACGAAGCTTTTCGAGGCTTTTCGGACTGTGTCGCGGTGGCGGTATCGCCGTGGACGGCGCAGCGTGCCGCTATGGCCGAAATCCTGCGGGATATTCCCATCCGAACGGTTTGCAACGGCATTGACACCGATGTCTTTTCACCGTCGCAGGAGCTTCCGGAGAAAAATACGGTTCTGCACGTAACTGCATGCTTCTCCGCAAAGCCGGAGCACCCGAAGGGTGGCTGGTATCTCATCCGGTTGGCGGAAATGCTGCCGGATGTGCGGTTTGTGGTTGTGGGTCCCGATGAGGTCAACACGGAACTGCCCAAAAATATCGAGCTTACGGGAGAAATCAGAAGTCCGCAGCGACTGGCGGAGCTCTACCGGCAGGCGGCGGTTTCCGTCATTGTCAGCCAGCGGGAAACCTATTCCTTGCCCTGCGCGGAAAGCCTTTGCTGCGGAACGCCGGTGGTCGGCTTTTGTGCCGGTGCGCCGGAGCTGATCTCTCTTCCGGAGTGGAGTGAGTTTGTACCCTTTGGGGATGTGGAAAGGCTTGCTGAGGCTTTATTGGCTCGGCTTTCTGGACGGGAGACCGACCGAAATCGGTTGGCTAAAGAGGCCCGGCAGACATATTCCTCAGATAAGATGATCCATGAATATTTCGATGTGTACGGGAGCTTGTTATGGAACTGAAGCGCATAGACAGAATACTGCTGAAGGCGATGTACTGTGTTGTTGCCGGCATTATTGTTGCGCAGACCCTGGGTCAGGCGCAGCTGACGAGCTTTCTCTTTGCGCTGACCTTTCCGCTGACGGTGATTCTTTGGATGCGATCTGTCCGCAGAAGCCTAGTCGCAACCGATTTTCTTGCCGTGGCGACCGTCGTGCTTGCGCTGCTTTTTGTCATGATCAACGCAACGGCAAACCATCATGCGATCAGCTTTGAGTACATGAAGAAATTAATCATGTTTTCCATGTCGATTCTCTTTTTCCAAACCGCGCATCGCCTGCGAATCGACCGCAGTATGATCAATTTTTTCCAGGGCGTGGTTGACCTTCTCATCGTGTTTCTTGCGTTTATGTATTTTACGCAGAATCTGAATATGCACCTTCTGAACGGACAGCTGACCACGTATCTTACCTTCCGCATGACCAACCCCAATCTTACGGGCCTGTATCTAACATGCCTGTATATGTTTGAACTGCAGTATATCGTCATCAAAGAGAAGCTTGCGGTCAAAATCATGCGTATCGTGGCCGCTGTGTTTCTGGCGGTGTGCGTGCTGCAGACACAGTCGAGAAATGCGCTGCTGACTCTTGTGCTTTATACGGTGGTTGCGTTGTGGCTGTGGTTCCGCGGAAACGAAAATCTGAAAATTCCGCGGCTTGCGGCAGCGTGCATTTCGGTATTTCCCCTGGCGTTTGTGACGACATATCTTCGGATTGCGGAAACTGCTTGGTTTAACAGTATCCTGGATTTTCTTCGCGGTGAGGGAAAGGGACTGGACTCTCGCATCAGTATATGGAAGTATACTTTCGAAGCCTTTAAAGATTCTCCCTTTTTTGGTGCATACTATGAGATATCAGGTGGCACCGGAATGTCCCAGATGCACAACTCACTGATAGATATTATTGCATCCTATGGCATCGTCGTTCTCATATTGGTGTGTGTGCTTCTCTATATATACCTTTATCAGTATGGAAGAGTATATAAAAGCAAGCAGAACTATATTTATATTCTCGGCTTTGCCGCGGTGCTCTTTATGGGAATTGGCGAGGCAGCGCTCTTTTCCGGTGGAGTCGGAATTTATATCTTTGCAGGGAATTTCCTTTTGAGTGCAAACGCGGCAACTGAGGAAGTCCGGGGAGTGGTCCTTTGAAAATCGTATTTGTCAGCTCTTTCTTTAACCATCATCAGGGGCCTCTGGCGGAGGCCCTTGCGGCTCGGAGCGAATTCACATTTGTGGCAACTGCACGAATGCCGCGGGAAAGAAAGGCTCTGGGGTACGGACGGGAGCTGGTTCCTTCATATGTCCTGGATTGTGCGGAGAATGCGACTTGCGCCGAAGCTGTGCTGAAGGAAGCGGATGTGGTCATCGCCGGATCAGCACCGGAAGCTTTGATCCGCCCGTGTATACTGCGGGGACAGTTGGTTTTTCGCTACTCCGAGAGACCCTTGAAAAATGGCGCGGAATGGCATAAGTATATTCCTCGCTTTCTCAAATGGCATTGGCGCAATCCGGCACAAAAGCCGGTCTATCTGTTGTGTGCCAGTGCGTACACAAAACCGGATTACAAAAAATTCGGCCTTTTCCGAAACCGGGCATTTCGCTTTGGATACTTTCCCGAAACGGTCGAGTATTCCGACCCGGCGGAAATGATAGGAAAGAAGAAGCCGGCATCAATAATCTGGTGCGGCCGCCTTTTGGATTGGAAACACCCCGAGGCTTTGCTGAAGGTTGCGGCAAGCCTTTTGCGGGACGGAATCGACTTCGCCGCCGAAATTGTCGGAACGGGTCCTATGGAGCCCTTTATCCGGCAAGAAATCGAGAGCCGCGGGCTTGTCCAAAGGGTACATCTTGTCGGCGCTGTGCCGCCGGATGAGGTTCGCCGCAAAATGGAGGCGGCGGAAATCTTCCTTTTTACCAGTGACCGGAAGGAAGGCTGGGGCGCGGTGCTCAATGAGGCGATGAACAGCGGCTGCGCTGTACTTGCAAGTGATGCCGCAGGGGCAACGCCTTGGCTTGTCCGCGACGGAGAAAACGGCGTGGTATTCCCGTCGGAAGATTGGGAGGCGCTATATGCCGGTATCCGACGGCTGATGGAGGACAGAGCGCTGCGGCAGCGTATGGCGCTCGCGGCATATCATACCATCCGCACGGAATGGAATGCGAGCGTCGCGGCAGACCGCCTGGTGAAGCTGTGTGATAATATCCTGAATACCGGTGCGCCGGGAACCGTTGCAGAGCGAGGCCCCTGTAGCCGCGCGGAATAGGATTCTGTTGAAGATGATGAAACTGCTTCGAAGCAAAACTGCAAAAAATGCCCACTGGCTTATTGGCGGCCGCCTGGTTAACAAGGCGGTGGCCTTTTTGGTCGGCCTGCTGACAGCACGTTATCTTGGCAGCACGGATTTCGGACTGATTTCCTATGCAACTGCCTATACAACCTTCTTTGCCTCGATTTGTACGCTGGGAATTAACTCTGTTATTATCAAAAACTTCTTTGACCACCCGGAGGAAAAGGGTGAGGCAATCGGAACGGCTGTGGGGATGCGGATGCTCTCAAGCCTGCTGTCCGCCGTGATGATTGTTGGCGTTGTTGCGATTGTCGACAGGGGAGAGCCGCTGACGATTGCGGTGGTGGCACTCAGCTGCATCGAGCTTTTGCCGCAGGCCTTTGATACATTCAAGCAGTGGTTTCAGGCAAGACTGGAGTCCCGCTATGCTGCCATCGCATCTATTCTCGCCACGGCGGTAGCGTCTGTCTACAAGTTTGTTTTGCTCGCGGTGGGCGCGAGCGTCTATTGGTTTGCCCTTTCCCTTGCGGTGGATTATGTTGTGATTGCCGGGGTGCTGTTTGCTATATATAAACGGCAGGGCGGACCGAAGCTTTCATTTTCCTGGAAAAAGGGTAAGGAGCTATTGACGGAAAGCTATAGCTTTATCATTTCCGGTCTGATGATCGCGGTTTATGCCAGCGCGGATAAATTTATGCTGAAACACTTGATGGACGAAGCATCGGTAAGCTTTTATACCCTGGCGCTTTCTGTCAGCACGGTATATGGGTTTGTGCTGGATGCGATCATCCAGTCTATGACGCCGGCGGTTATTGAGTCATATAAGTCAGATCGCAGTGTGTTTCTGCGCAGAAACAGGCAAATGTATGCCATAGTCATATATATTTCCTTTGCTGGGGCGATCCTGATCGGCATTTTTGCGAAACCGTTGGTGGAAGTTGCGTACGGCTATGAGTATCTTGGCGTGATCGCGCCGCTGCGGATAGTTTCCTGGTGTACCGCCTTTTCCTATCTCGGCGTTGCGAGAAATGTATGGTTGGTATGCGAAGGCCGGCAAAAATATCAGAATGTCCTCTATGCGGTTGCTGCGGTTACAAATGTTGTTCTGAATCTTATCCTGATTCCTAAGCTTGGTGCTTCCGGCGCGGCGATTGCGACCCTCGTTACCCAGGTCATGACCGGCATACTTTTGCCGGCTCTGATGCCGCCACTGCGGGAGAATGCAAAGCTTATTTTGCAAGCTATTTGTCTGAAAAATATTACATGAAAAAGCAGCCTCCGAGAGGCTGCTTTTTTTGAAAAAATGAGTAAACAATCGCTTAAAAAATGTTGCATTTAGTCTGTGACTGTGGTATCATATATGAGAATAGGTTGGTATAAGTGTTTGTATACAATCGACACGGGCCCGGTGTATAAATTGGCACAACTTCGTTTTTTAAATAAACGGATTATGAGAGGAGAAACAGGGATGAGAGCAAGAACAAGAGTGCTTTCTCTGGTGCTGGCAATGGTGCTGATCTGTACCATGTACATGCCGACATCGGTGATCGCCGCTGAGACCGGTTCTGCCGAACCGGAAGTCACCAATTATGATGATTTCTTCGACAATCTCGCAATTTTGGAGGGATATGCGGAGGAATACGCATCTGGAATGACGAATGCCGCAACGTTATTGGTGATTAACTTCATCCGTACTGGTGTGGAACGGTATCTAGATGATTATTGGGCAGGCCTTTCGGGCGATCCGGTACCTAAGTTTGTTGAATTTGTTGAGGCAAAGGACGCAGCGAACGGAACACAGGTCATGAGTCTCCGCAACATAGTGCCGGATAACTTCCTGCTTCCCAACAGGAATCAGGTTGATTTTGGCCATATGTTTGGAGCCCTGAACATCCTTGTTTGGAACCAAAGCGTTGAGTCACAGGATATCGGTGGTTGGGCTGGCGATATCTGCGATTTGTTGCTTTACAGTAAGAACCACGGAAATGTTCCTGAAGGAACGATAGATGAGATGTCCTCATTTATCTTTGAGCGATGCTTTGGTGTCGATGCGGACAATGCCTTCGGCTGGGACGATTTCTATGGTGATATGGACGCGTTCTATTTCGGAACGGAATTGAATCGTAACGGTGGAAAACTCAGCACTTTGATGCTGGATTATTTCACCGCGGATTTAACAAATGCCAAGCGCTCGGCATACTTCCTTAATAACCGTTTTGACGATTTGGAGACCCGCGAAGATGTCCGCAATGCGGTGTATAATGCTTATATTGAAAATACTGCCATTGAGCTTTTGGAAGGCAAACGCGATTTGACAGAAGAGGATGCAGATCTGCGGATGGCGGCTTGTTATGCCTTTGCAGACTATGTTTTTTCGCTGGCCGAGCCTTATTTGGATGAGCCTGATAACGAGGGCGGATCTGGTGAAGGTGAGGGCGGCTCCGGTGAGGGCGAAGGCGGCTCCGGCGAGGGTGAA